>NZ_CP019427.1:765000-1113750 GCF_009834545.1 Pseudomonas sp. S04 | reverse complement strand
TCGCCCATCATGAAATAGTGCCCCGCGGGCACCGTCCATTGACGGTCCGGAGTGGCCCGGTAGCGGCTCATTTCCTTGCGGATCATGTGCTCGGCGACACCGAGTTTTTCCTTGTACAGCTCGGCGCTGCCCAAGGTGCCCGGCTCGGTGCCCACCAGTTGCTCGGCAATCGACTCACCGTTGACGAACAGGCGCTTGTCGGCGGTGTAGCGAATCTGGTCGCCCGGCAGGCCAACCACACGCTTGATGTAGTTGACGTTCGGGTCGCTTGGGTAGCGGAACACCATCACATCGCCGCGCTGCGGATCACCCACCTCGATGACTTTCTTGTCGAGTACTGGCAAGCGGATCCCGTAGGAAAACTTGTTCACCAGAATGAAATCGCCGACGTCCAGGGTCGGTTTCATCGAACCAGACGGAATCTGGAACGGCTCCACCAGAAACGAACGCAGCACCAGTACGATGAACAGCACCGGAAAGAACGATTTGCCGTATTCCACCAGCAACGGTTCTTTGTTCAGTTTCTCCACGACGACCATGTCGGGTTGGCTGACAGTGCCCTGATACGAGGCAATGGCAGCACGCCGACGCGGCGCCAGAAACACCAGATCGAGCAACGCCAGCAAACCGCAGACGAAGACAGCGATGACCAGCAACAGCGGGAAATTTAGTGACATAGGACCTAACTATCCAACCTGAGCACAGCAAGGAAGGCTTCTTGTGGAATTTCCACGTTACCGACCTGCTTCATGCGTTTTTTACCGGCCTTCTGCTTTTCCAACAGCTTGCGCTTACGGCTAACGTCACCACCGTAGCATTTGGCCAATACGTTCTTTCTGAGTGCCTTGACGGAGGTCCGCGCGATGATCTGCCCGCCAATGGCGGCCTGGATCGCAACGTCGAACATCTGGCGCGGAATCAGTTCCTTCATCTTCTCGGTCAACTGGCGACCTTTGTAGTGCGCGTTGTCCTTGTGCACGATCAGCGCCAGGGCATCGACCTTGTCGCCATTGATCAGCACGTCCAGCTTGACCAGATTAGCCGACTGGTAGCGATCGAAGTGGTAATCCAGCGAAGCATAGCCGCGACTGGTGGACTTCAGGCGATCGAAGAAGTCCAGGACCACTTCGTTCATCGGCAAATCGTAGGTCACCTGGACCTGGGTACCCAGGAACAACATGTCGTGCTGCACGCCACGTTTTTCGATACACAGGGTAATGACGTTGCCCAGGTGCTCTTGCGGCACAAGAATATTGGCCCGCACGATCGGCTCACGCATGTCTTCGATCGAAGACAGGTCTGGGAGCTTGGACGGGTTATCGACGTAAATCGTTTCACCGGTTTTCAGCAACAGCTCGAAAATTACCGTTGGCGCCGTGGTGATCAGGTCCAGGTCGTACTCGCGCTCCAGGCGCTCCTGGATGATTTCCATGTGCAGCATGCCAAGGAACCCGCAACGGAAGCCGAAGCCCAGGGCGTCGGAGCTTTCCGGGGTGTACTGCAGGGACGAGTCGTTGAGGGTGAGCTTTTGCAGGGCTTCACGGAAGTCTTCGAAGTCGTCGGAGCTGACCGGAAACAGACCGGCGTACACCTGCGGCTGGATGCGCTTGAAGCCTGGCAGCACGTCGACGTCAGGGGTCGAACTCAAGGTCAGGGTATCGCCCACTGGCGCACCGTGAATGTCCTTGATACCGGCGATGATGAAGCCTACTTCACCGGCTTTCAGGTCGACGGTGGCAGTGTGTTTCGGGTTGAACACACCGACGCTGTCCACCAGGTGGATCTTGCCGGTGGATTTGACCAGGATCTTGTCGCCCTTCTTCACGCGGCCGTGGCGTACGCGAACCAAGGAAACAACGCCCAGGTAGTTGTCGAACCAGGAGTCGATGATCAACGCTTGCAGCGGATCTTCGATGTTGCCGGTAGGCGCGGGAATGGTCTTGACCAGGCGCTCGAGCACCTCATCGACGCCCAGGCCAGTCTTGGCACTGCACTCGACGGCATCGGTGGCGTCGATGCCGATGATTTTTTCGATTTCTTCTTTCACCCGGTCCGGATCGGCCTGTGGCAGGTCGATCTTGTTCAGCACCGGCATGACTTCCAGGCCCTGCTCGATTGCCGTGTAGCAGTTGGCAACCGACTGCGCTTCCACGCCCTGGCCAGCATCGACCACCAGCAACGCACCTTCACAGGCCGCCAACGAGCGGCTGACTTCATAGGTGAAGTCAACGTGGCCGGGGGTGTCGATGAAGTTCAGCTGGTACTTGATGCCGTCTTTGGCGGTGTAATACAAGGTAACGCTGTGGGCCTTGATGGTGATCCCGCGTTCGCGCTCAAGGTCCATGGAGTCCAGAACCTGGGCTTCCATTTCACGCTCGGCCAGGCCGCCGCACATCTGGATGAAGCGATCGGCCAGCGTCGACTTGCCATGGTCAATGTGGGCGATGATGGAGAAATTGCGGATATGACTCAAATCACTCACGGATCAACACTCAAAAAGGCTGCAGGCATAGCCCGCCGAAAAATAGCCGGGAATTGTACCTGAAACACCAGGCAAGCGTCACGTTTGCAGGTGAAGGCATCACTTGCAAAAACGCCCCGCTCTGGCGAACGGGGCGTTTTTGCAGACAAACTTCGGTTCAAATACCGCTGATCAGCCGGCTCGACGCATCAGCCAGAGGCCTGCCAGCGCACACACCGCAGCTGGGATCAACACCGCAAACAGCGGCGAGAAACCGAACACCAGGCTCGACGGGCCGAGCAAATCCTGGACGATGCGGAAGGTGAAGCCCACCAGCACACCGGTGAAGACCCGCTGACCGAGGGTTACCGAACGCAGTGGACCAAAGATGAAGGAGATCGCCATCAGCACCAGGGCTGCGGTGACCAGCGGCTGCAACACCTTGACCCAAAATGCCAGCCAGTAGCGGCCGTTGTTCAGGCCCTGGTCAGCCAGGTAATGGATATAACCCCACAGGCCGCTGATCGACAGCGATTCCGGGGCCATCACCACGGTGCTCAGCAGTTGCGGGCTGAGGGCCACATCCCAACGCTCGACCGCAGCGCTCACCACTTCAGTGCTCTTGCCGTGGAACAGGGTGGTGGTGACGTCACTCAACTGCCAGTGATCGGTGTCGAACTCGGCGCGTTTAGCGAAGCTTGCGGACAGCAGGTGGTGGTCATTATCGAAACGATAACGGGTCACGCCATACAGGCGGCCATTGGGCTGCACCGAGTTGACGTGAATGAACTCGTCCCCCTGGCGGTGCCACAAACCGTGCTTGGCGCTTTGCGAATCGCCACTGCCCTGGGCCAGCGAACGGTTGGCCTGGGCGATGTTTTCCGTGGCGGGCGCCACATACTCGCCGATCAACACGCCGGCCACCATCAGGAACAGCATCGGCTTCATCACTGCCCAGACGATCCGCCCAATGGATACGCCGGCCGCACGCATGATGGTCAATTCGCTGTTACTGGCCAGGCTGCCAAGGCCGATCAGGCAACCGATCAGGGCAGCCATGGGCAACATGTCGTACAGCCGGCGCGGCGCGGTCAGGAGCACGTAGCCCAGAACGTCCATCACCGTGTAGGTATCGCTGGCATCGCCCATTTCATCAATGAAGGCGAACAGGGTCGCCAGACCGAGGATGATCCCCAGCACGGCCAGGATCGCCATGAATACACTGCTACCAATGTAGCGATCGAGCTTAACCACGGGTCACCTCCAACGCATAGCGGCGACTCGCCATCTTCAAGCGCAACGGCTCCCAGTAGAGCAACCCCAGGCCAATGACCAGGAAAATCCCGTGGACCCACCACAACCCCAGCGCCGGCGGTAATTTGCCCTTCTCCAATGCGCCGCGGGCAGCGATCAGGATGGTCAGGTAGGCCATGTACAGCAGGATCGCTGGCAACAGCTTGAGGAAACGGCCCTGACGCGGGTTGACCCGCGACAGTGGCACGGCCATCAGGGTCACGATGAACACCAGCAACGGCAGGGACAGGCGCCATTGCAATTCGGCATGGGAGCGCACGTCATCGCTGCCCAGCAGGTTGGCGGTACTGATGGCGTCGCGGTCGGTTACTTCGTCGCTGACGTCAGGCTTGGGCAACAGTACGCCATAGGTGTCGTACTTGATGATCCGGTAATTGGCCTGCCCCGGATTGCCGTCATAACGATAGCCGTTGTCCAGAATCAGGTAGCGGTTGCCGTCCGGCTTGATCTCCTGACGGCCCTTCTCGGCCACCAGTACAGAGATGCCGCGATCCTTGTTGCCTGAGGCTTCGTTCTTCTGCGAGATGAACACGCCTGCCAGGTTGACGCGATCGTCCGAGAGTTTTTCGGTATAGGTCACCCGCGTGCCGTCGCGCAACGACTGGAAGCGTCCTGGCTCCAGGGTATCGAACTCGGTCAGGGCATCCTGCTTGTTCAGCAGCAACTGGAACTGGTTGGCACCTTGCGGGGCCAGGCCCAGGCTCAACCAGGCCACCAGCAATGCAATCAGCGTGGCCGGGAACAAGGTGTAGGCGAACAGGCGTTGCTGGCTCATGCCGGTGGCCGACAGCACGGTCATTTCGCTCTCGAGATACAGCCGGCCATAAGCCAGCAGAATCCCCAGGAACAACCCCAGTGGCAGGATCAACTGCAAGAAGCCCGGCAGGCGAAAGCCCATGATCAGGAACAGGGAACCCGGATCCAGCAGGCCGGCAGCGGCTTGGGCGAGGTACTTGATGAAGCGCCCACTCATGATGATGACCAGCAGCACGGCACTGACGGCGCTCAGGGTCACCAGGACTTCACGGGAAAGATAACGGAAGACAATCAAACCAGACACTCCAGGGTTGTCAGGCTAAGGCGGCCAAACAAGCAAACAGGTCGGGCGGCTCGTGAAACCATGAGCCACCGCAAAAGATGCGGCATTATCCTGTGATTGACCGCGCCTGTCACTGCGCACGCTCACGCCGGCATGCAATGCATTAAAGATCACTTGCGCAAGGGTTGTCAGGCGCAGTCAGCGAGGTTCAAACTGCGGCCTTTGTCGCGGGCCTTACCCGCACCTTTCTATATAGAAGGCAAACGTGTGCGCACAGGCTGCGGCACGCTGCACTTTGACCATTTATTCAGGGACCCGGACATGGAACTGGTTGTAAAAAGCGTTAGCCCAGAAACCTTGAAAACCGCCACGCTGGTCATCGCAGTCGGCGAAGGCCGGACACTCGGCAACGTCGCCAAACAGGTCGATGAGCTCAGCGGCGGCGCCATCAGCGCCATCCTCAAGCGTGGCGACCTGGCCGGCAAAGTTGGCCAGAGCCTGTTGCTGCACAGCCTACCGAACCTCAAGGCCGAACGTGTGCTGCTGGTAGGTGTGGGCAAGGACGCAGAATTGGGCGATCGTCCATTGCGCAAAATCGTCGCTGGCATCCTCAACACCCTCAAGGGCCTGGGTGGCAGCGATGCCGCACTCGCGCTGGACGAAGTGGTGGTCAAGGGTCGTGACAGCTATGGCAAGACCCGCCTGCTGGCCGAAACCCTGCTGGACGGCGAATACAGCTTCGACCAGTTCAAGAGCCAGAAGGCCGAACCACGCGCCCTGAAGAAAATCACCCTGTTGACCATCAAGGCTGCACAGGCCGAAGTGCAACGTGCCGTGACCCACGCCAGCGCGATTGCCAACGGCATGGCGTTCACCCGCGACCTGGGTAACCTGCCGCCGAACATCTGTCACCCAACCTTCCTGGGCGAGCAAGCCAAGGCACTGGGTAAAGAGTTCAAGAGCCTGAAAGTCGAAGTGCTGGACGAGAAAAAGATCAAGGAACTGGGCATGGGCTCGTTCTACGCCGTGGGTCAGGGCAGCGACCAGCCGCCACGCCTGATCGTCATGCAATACAACGGCGGCAAGAAGTCCGAGAAGCCGTACGCCCTGGTGGGCAAGGGCATCACCTTCGACACCGGCGGTATCAGCCTCAAGCCGGGCGCCGGCATGGATGAAATGAAGTACGACATGGGCGGCGCCGCCAGCGTGTTTGGTACCCTGCGCGCGGTGCTCGAGCTGAAGCTGCCGATCAACCTGGTGTGCATCCTGGCCTGTGCCGAGAACATGCCGAGCGGCGGCGCTGCCCGCCCAGGCGATATCGTCACCACCATGAGCGGCCAGACCGTGGAAATCCTCAACACCGACGCCGAAGGCCGCCTGGTGCTGTGTGACGCCCTGACCTACGCCGAGCGCTTCAAGCCACAGGCAGTGATCGATATCGCCACCCTGACCGGCGCCTGCATCGTCGCCCTGGGCTCCCACACCTCCGGCCTGCTGGGCAACAACGACGAATTGATCGAACAATTGCTGAGCGCCGGCAAGGCTGCCGACGACCGTGCCTGGCAACTGCCGCTGTTCGATGAGTACCAAGAACAACTGGACAGCCCGTTCGCCGACATCGCCAACATTGGTGGGCCGAAAGCCGGCACCATCACGGCAGCGTGCTTCCTGTCGCGCTTCACCAAGAACCTCAACTGGGCGCACCTGGACATCGCGGGCACCGCCTGGACCAGCGGTGGCAAGGACAAGGGCGCCACTGGCCGCCCAGTACCGTTGCTGACCCAATACCTGCTGGATCGCGCCAAGGCCTGAAACCGATGACCTGAAGCGGCGTCACCCTCGGGGGCGCTACTTCAGGCTCAGGAACCGCAATGACCAAAGTCGACTTTTACATCCTGCCCAGCGCCGATCCCCAGGCGCGGCTGGATTTCGCCTGCAAACTCAGCGAAAAGGCCTGGCGCATGGGGCACCGCATCTACCTGCACTGCAGCGATGCCGCCCAACGCGACGACCTGGATGCTCGCCTGTGGGCGTTCAAGGGCGAAAGCTTCGTACCCCACGGCCCAGCCGAGAGCGAACCGGACGGCTTGATTGTGCTGGGCCTGGGCGATGATCCGGGCGAGCACCAGGACCTGCTGGTCAACCTCGACCTCAAGGTCCCACCATTTGCCCAACGGTTTGCCCGAGTGGCAGAAGTAGTAGTCGAAGATCCCGCTATTCGTCAGGCCGCGCGGGAGAGTTTCCGCTTCTACCGCGAACAGGGCTATCCTCTGCAAGATCACCGTCTACAGCGACTCTGAGTACAAGATGGACACGCCAAAACCACTGCAAAAGGCCGCTCACCTGCTGGATGACCTCGAGTCGATCCGCCAGTTGCTCGGCGATGACAACCTGCAACCACCACTGCTGACCGACACCGTCGAGACCGCAAGTGATGAAGGCCAGATTCCCCTGCTGTTCGACCAAGTCAGCGGCAAACCACTGGCCGAAGCCGTCGAACAACCTGCTCCAGCACCAGCACCAGCCGCCACGACCACCGCTCAGCAAGCTGCCGACGTCATGCTGCATCTGGATGGTGAGTTGCGCGCGGCCGCGCAGTTGATCATGCAAGACGTGATCGATGACTTTGCCCCGCACATCGAGACGGAAATCAAGCGTCGCCTCGATGCACGAATGGAACGGTTATTGAGCCAGTACGACAACTGACCCTGTGCTTTTGAAGCCCCCCCCTTGTACGAGGGATAGGTCGCCAGTGAAATTGGCGACCTTACACTTCAAATACCAACCCACTATTCAATGGCATTACATTCAGCAACTAATACTTAACTGAATAGTGCACAACATCAACTAGCCCTTACCTGGACGAGGTAATTCCTTGAAGGTGCAGGCACCCTCGGCTTTATCTTCGCAATAATACTGGCTATACCACGGTTCCCAGGCTCCCCCCGCCTGAATACTGACAACAGTGCCTTCGCGCTTGAAGCGCATGTCCAACTTACCACCGTCACGCAGACTGTACCCGCAGTGCAGGATTTCACCGATCACCACACCTTCGACTGCATCGCCATGGGCCTTGAATATTGCCTCATCGAACCCACCTACCGGGCCGCGCCCAACCTGCGAAGTGCCATTCCACTCACCCTGGCCGCTGACGGTAGCTGCGACATAACTGCCGGTGGTACCGACTTCCTTGATATCCGCAACTTTCGGGCAATACTCCACGGTTCCTGCCCAGGCATTCGCCGACATCAGGAAAGGAATCAACAACGCAATTTGTTTGATATACATAAATGCTCCATGCCATTATTTAATAACACTATATTTCCCTACAGACACTGTGCAGCACATTCAACTTGCACACACCTCCTTGAATACTACGCACACACAGCACTTACTCAAACAAGCAAACTTGTAGGCAAATTCCTTATATGCCAAGGAAACTATCGCGCTAATTAGCTCCCCACCTGCCCCTCCCCCCATCAGCCCAATGCAATTCCCACACGAGCCTGGAGCACCGCGACCGCCGCTCCTGGAAAAAACAGCAGATTTCTCCCTCCTGCCATCAGCTCGCTCTACGCCCCAGGCGACATCCCCGCTATACTTGCCGGCTTTTCCTGAATAAATGCCAATAGGGTCCCGCCGCGCATGGATAAGACCTACCAGCCGCACGCAATTGAAACTTCCTGGTACAACACCTGGGAGTCCGAGAACTACTTCGCCCCGCAAGGCGCGGGCGATTCCTACACCATCATGATCCCGCCGCCGAACGTCACCGGCAGCCTGCACATGGGTCACGGTTTCAATAACGCGATCATGGACGCCCTGATCCGTTTCCGCCGCATGCAGGGTCGCAACACCCTGTGGCAACCGGGTACCGACCACGCCGGTATCGCCACCCAGATGCTGGTGGAGCGTCAGCTCGAAGCCAAGGGCCAGAGCCGCCACGACCTGGGCCGTGAGAAATTCCTGGAAAAAATCTGGGAATGGAAAGATGAGTCCGGCGGCAATATCAGCCGGCAGATCCGTCGCCTCGGCTCGTCGGTGGATTGGAGCCGCGAGCGCTTCACCATGGACGACGGTCTCTCGGAAGCGGTCAAGGAAGCGTTCGTGCGCCTGCACGAAGACGGCCTGATCTACCGCGGCAAGCGCCTGGTCAACTGGGACACCAAGCTGCACACGGCGATTTCCGACCTCGAAGTGGAAAACCACGACGAGAAAGGTTTCCTGTGGAACCTCAAGTACCCGCTGGCCAACGGCGCCAAGACCGCTGAAGGCAACGATTACCTGATCGTCGCGACCACTCGCCCGGAAACCATGCTCGGCGACTCCGCCGTGGCCGTGAACCCGAACGATGAACGCTACAAGGCCCTGATCGGCCAATTCGTCGAGCTGCCGCTGGTTGGCCGCCGCATCCCGATCATTGCTGACGATTACTGTGATCCTGAGTTCGGCACCGGCTGCGTGAAAATCACCCCGGCCCACGATTTCAACGACTACGAAGTCGGCAAGCGCCACAACCTGCCGCTGCTCAACATCTTCGACAAGAACGCCGCGGTGCTGCCTGCCTGCCAGGTGTTCAACCTCGACGGTACGCTCAACGACAGCATCGACGGCAAGATCCCGGCCGAATACGCCGGCCTCGACCGTTTTGAAGCGCGCAAGCAGATCGTCGCTGCGTTCGACGCCGCCGGCCTGCTGGTCAGCGTTGACGATCACGCCCTGAAAGTGCCCAAGGGCGACCGCTCCGGCACCATCATCGAACCGTGGCTGACCGACCAGTGGTACGTTTCCACCAAGCCACTGGCCGAGCCTGCGATTGCCGCCGTGGAAGACGGCCGCATCCAGTTCGTACCGAAACAGTACGAAAACATGTACTTCTCGTGGATGCGCGACATCCAGGACTGGTGCATCAGCCGTCAGCTGTGGTGGGGCCACCGGATTCCGGCCTGGTACGACGAGTCGGGCAAGGTCTACGTCGGTCGCGACGAAGCCGAAGTGCGCGCCAAGCACAACCTGGGGCCAGATGTTGCCCTGCAGCAGGACAACGACGTCCTCGACACCTGGTTCAGCTCGGGCCTGTGGACCTTCTCCACCCTCGGCTGGCCGCAACAGACCGAGTTCCTCAAGAAGTTCCACTCCACCGACGTACTGGTGACTGGCTTCGACATCATTTTCTTCTGGGTTGCCCGGATGATCATGCTCACCATGCACTTGGTGAAGAACGAGGATGGCACGCCGCAGGTGCCGTTCAAGACCGTGTACGTACATGGCCTGGTGCGCGACGGCCAGGGCCAGAAGATGTCCAAGTCCAAGGGCAACGTCCTTGATCCGCTGGACATCATCGACGGCATCGACCTGGAAACCCTGGTGCAAAAACGCACCAGCGGCCTGATGCAGCCAAAACTGGCGAAAAAGATCGAGAAGCAGACCCGCGACGAGTTCGCCGACGGCATCGCCAGCTACGGCACCGACGCCCTGCGCTTCACCTTCTGCTCGCTGGCGTCCACCGGTCGCGACATCAAGTTCGATATGGGCCGCGTCGAAGGCTATCGCAACTTCTGCAACAAGATCTGGAACGCTGCGCGCTACGTGCTGGACAAGGGCGAGGACTGCGGCCAGAACGGCGAAGCCTACGAGCTGTCGCTGGCCGATCGCTGGATCATCTCCCAGTTGCAACGCACCGAAGCAGAAGTAACCCGCCAACTCGAGCAGTTCCGCTTCGACCTGGCTGCACAGGCCCTGTACGAGTTCATCTGGAACCAGTATTGCGACTGGTACCTGGAACTGTCCAAGCCAGTGCTGTGGGACGAAAACGGCCCGATCGAACGCCAGCGCGGCACCCGTCGCACCCTGGTGCGCGTGCTGGAAGTGGCGCTGCGCCTGGCGCACCCGTTCATGCCGTTCATCACCGAAGAAATCTGGCAGCGCATCGCGCCGCTGGCCGGCATCGACGGCAAGACCATCATGCTGCAACCTTGGCCAGTGGCCAATGAAGCACGCATCGACCAGGCGGCCGAAGACGACATCGAATGGCTCAAGGGCCTGATGCTGGGCACGCGCAACATTCGCGGCGAGATGAACATCGGCCCGGGCAAACCCCTGCCGATCTTCCTGAAGAACGTCAGCGCCGAAGACCAGCGTCGCCTCAGCGAGAACGAAGTCCTGCTGAAAAAGCTGGCCAAGCTGGAATCCATCACTGTGCTGGCAGCCGGCGAAGAAGCGCCATTGTCGGCCACCGCGCTGGTTGGCGAGATGGAAGTGCTGGTGCCGATGGCCGGCCTGATCGACAAGGGTGCGGAACTCGCCCGTCTGGACAAGGAAATCCAGCGCCTGCAAGGTGAAGTGCAGCGTGTCGGCGGCAAGCTGTCCAACGCCGGTTTCGTCGACAAGGCCCCGGCCGAAGTCATCGAGAAAGAACGCGCCAAACTGGCCGAAGCCGAACAGGCTCTGGGCAAACTGGCCGAGCAACACGCGCGGATTGCCAGCCTGTAACGGCATACCGCTATAAAACAGGGAGGCCCGCAACGGCCTCCCTTTTTTGTGCCCGCCCCTTCCCCACAAACACCACAACACCCTGTGGGAGCGGGCTTGCCCGCGATGAGGCCCTCATATTCAACATTGATGTGACTGACAGATCGCCATCGCGGGCAAGCCCGCTCCCACAGGGATTCGTGCTGATCTTCACAATTGCATTCACAACGCCTGGATGTGGGACAATGCCCGTCTCTTTCAGCCACACCCGAATCGACTACGCCCATGACCACCCCCCGCACACCCCGCCCTGCGCGCAAGAAGCCTGATTCCGCGACCCCGGCCAAAGCCGTGGAGCCCCGCGAAAAGGCCAGCCTGCACCCGCGCAACCGCCACCAGGGCCGTTACGACTTCCCGGCGCTGATCAAGACCACGCCGGAACTGGCGCAGTTCGTGATCATCAACCCCTATGGCAAAGAGAGCATCGACTTCGCCAGCCCGGATGCGGTGCGGGTGTTCAACCGGGCATTGCTCAAGTCGTTCTATGGCATCGCCCATTGGGACATCCCGGCCGACTATCTCTGCCCACCGGTGCCGGGACGTGCCGATTACGTGCACTTTCTTGCCGACCTGCTGGCCAGCGTCAACGACGGTGAGATCCCTCGCGGCGCACCGGTCAAGGTGCTCGACATCGGCATGGGCGCCAACTGCGTTTATCCATTGATCGGCTACAGCGACTACCGCTGGCACTTCCTCGGCTCGGAAATCGATCCGACCGCCGTGGCCGCCGCCAAAGCCATTGTGCAATCCAACGGCCTCAACAAAGCCATCCAGCTGCGTCAGCAAAGCAATCCCAAGCACATCCTGCTGGGCTTGCTGGAGCCGGGCGAACGTTTTGACCTGACCATGTGCAACCCGCCGTTCCATGCCTCCATGGACGAGGCGACCAAGGGCAGCGAACGTAAATGGCGCGCCCTGGGCCGTGCCGACCCGAAACGCAAACTGCCGGTACTGAACTTTGGCGGACAGTCCGCCGAGTTGTGGTGTGAAGGTGGTGAAGCGCGGTTCGTGACGCAACTGATTGCCGAAAGCGCGCACTTTCAACACAAGGTGCTGTGGTTCAGTACCCTGGTCTCGAAAGCGTCAAACCTGCCAGTCATCCAGACCGCGCTGAAAAAGGCCGGCGTGCTGGAGAGCCAGGTAGTGGAGATGTCCCAGGGACAAAAGCAAAGCCGCTTTGTCGCCTGGACCTTCCAGACCAAATCCGAGCAGCAAGTCTGGCGCGAGCGCTGGGTTCGCAAAAGCTGAGTCTCGCCTGGCACATAACGCCAGGCACAAAAAAGCCGCGCCCGGATTGCTCCGGGGCGCGGCTCTTTTTTATGCGTCTTACTTGTTAACAGCGTCGGTCAGGCCTTTAGCCACAACCAGCTTGATAACTTTCTTGGCAGCGATTTCGATGGCAGCGCCAGTCGAAGGGTTGCGGCCGGTACGGGCAGGACGCTCGGTCACTTTCAGCTTACCGATACCTGGCAGGGTGATTTCACCGCCGTTTTCCAGTTGATCAGCAACGATTTGGCCCAGTTGGTCCAGTGCGTTACGCGCGGTGGTTTTAGGCGCGTCGATAGCTTCAGCGATATCGGCGATCAGTTGGTCTTTAGTAAGAGCCATGTAGTGTTCCTTCCCTATCAAATTCATATGGATTGCAGAGTGCAGTGTCAGCCATCGAGCCCGATCTTCTGGATCTGGCACCCTCGGCTACAACACCGACGGGTCGGGGTTATAGATACCGAAATCAGGGTTTGGTTCGACCTGACAAATGCTGAATGCACGCTTAACGCAGTGACTTCGCGTAAGACCGGGCAAAACTAGCACAGAGACGGGGAAATATCCGCCTCTACCTACCCATTTGGTCAGCTTTATTGCTCTAAATCCGCAAAAAAACGCATAAGCCCGGCATGACCCGCCTCCCAACCCCGTCGAGCACCGCCAAAACCAACAGGTGCGGTACACTGGGCACTTTTTCGGGGGAGCACGCCCTCCTCCATTCATACAGCCGAGAAGCCCATGCCGATCCGTCATTGCATCGTCCACCTGATCGACAAAAAACCCGACGGCACACCCGCAGTCCTGCACGCCCGCGACTCGGAACTGGCCGAATCCGCCGCCATCGAGAACATGCTCGCCGACCTCAACGAAAGCTACAACGCCAAGCAAGGCAAAGCCTGGGGTTTGTTCCACGCCGAGTCCGGTGCACATCCGTTCAGCGGCTGGCTGAAGGAGTACCTCGACGGCGGCAAGGACTTCACCGCGTTCAGCCGAATTGCCGTGGAGCACCTGCAAAAGTTGATGGAGGAGTCCAACCTGTCGACCGGCGGTCACGTCCTGTTCGCCCACTACCAGCAAGGCATGACCGACTACCTGGCCATTGCCCTGCTGCACCACAGTGAAGGCGTGGCCGTGACCGACCAGCTCGACGTGACCCCGTCCCGGCACCTGGACCTGGGCCAGTTGCACCTGGCCGCACGGATCAACATCTCCGAGTGGCAGAACAACAAGCAGTCCAAGCAGTACATTTCGTTCATCAAAGGCAAGAACGGGAAAAAGGTCTCGGAGTACTTCCGCGACTTCATCGGCTGCCAGGAAGGTGTCGACGGCCCGGGTGAAACCCGCACCCTGCTCAAGGCCTTCAGCGACTTCGTCGAAAGCGAAGACCTGCCGGAAGACTCCGCCCGCGAGAAGACCAAGACCCTGGTCGACTACGCCAGCAGCCAGGCCAAGCTGGGTGAACCCATGGGCCTGGAGGAGCTGTCGGAACTGATCGACGAAGAACGCCCAAAAGCCTTCTACGATCATATCCGCAACAAGGACTATGGCCTGTCGCCGGAAATCCCCGCCGACAAACGCACCCTCAACCAGTTCCGCCGTTTCACCGGCCGCGCCGAGGGCCTGTCCATCAGCTTCGAAGCGCACCTGCTGGGCTCGAAGATCGAGTACGACGAAGAAGCCGGCACCCTGGTCATCAAGGGCCTGCCGACCTCCCTCACCGACCAGCTCAAGCGTCGCAACTGATGCTCGCAGGCGCACTGAGGAAGGTCCTGCTGATTGTGCTGGTGCTGGTGGTCTATCAGAACTGGGGCAAGATCGAACGGCTGTTCAATCCTTCGCAGGTGGTCGCCGAACAGGTCCGGGCCAACGCCCGGGTGGTGCTCTACGCCACCGACTGGTGCGGCTACTGCAAACTGACCCGGCGCTTCCTTGATCAGAAGGGCATACCGTTCAAGGAATACGACATCGAGAAGGATGCCGAGGCGCGCAAGGTCTATGAGGCCCTGGGCGGTCGTGGCATCCCGGTGCTGGACGTGAACGGCACGCTGATTCGCGGCTATGAGCCCGAGGCGATTCTGGCTGCCTTGAAATAGACCAGGTCAAAAGATCGCAGCAGCTCACCTCAGGCTGCGATCTTGACCGCTGCTAGCAAGCCTCGATACGAAAACCAAACCGCGGAAAGTGCACATGCACCACCCCACCACGCGGGTCTTCGCGGCGCAGGATCAGCTCTTCACTGCCGGCAAACAGCAACTCGCCGGCCACCGGATCAACCCCGTAATCGGTTGCCGCGATCACCACCTGCTGGCCTGCGGTAAAACCATTCGGTTCGTTGAACGGTTCATCCGGCAGGGCCGCCGGGGTTGAGTCCCGCGCCACCTGCAAGGCTTCTTCTGCGCTCATCTCACTGAATGCACCATGACCGAAACCCAGTACCCGGGTCAGCCAGGCCGAGACTGTCGGATAGGCATCCACCAGGGGCGCAGTGACGGGCGTGCCCTTCAAGAACCACAGCGGATGGGCCAAGGCGAAGTCGGCAATCGAAGGCTCGCCGAACAGGTAGTCGCCATCACGCTGCAGTTGCTGCTCAAGGCGCGCCATGATCGTCGGCCATTGATGACGGGCCTGGTCCGCCGACAGTCGGGTGGCGCTACCACCACTGAACAGTCCGGCGCGGTCGGCGACAAAGGCCTTCACCGCCTCCGGTGATAACCTGGCAAAACGTACCGCTATCGATTCGGGCTGGAACACCAGACTGACCGCATGCTGGAACACCACCGAGTCGGCCCAGGCGGCGACCGTGGCGCTGACCATTTCCTGCCCTTCGGGGAAGAACGCCGGCAGGGCTTTTTGCTGCTCCAGTCGGCGGGCAATCAGCGCGGTGTCGCAATAGATATCGGCACCGATCTGCAGCACCGGCGTACGACGGTAGCCACCAGTCAAGGCCGTGAGGTCGGGCTTGGGCATCATCGGCGAGATGTTCACCGAGCGCCAGGACAACCCTTTGAAGCCCAGCAACAGCCGCGCCTTTTCTGCGAAAGGAGAAGTCGGGTAATGGTGAAGAATCAACTCTGACATACACAATCCGCCGCTGATGTAAGAAGCCAGCAGCTTAGCGCGCAATCGAATAGCAGCCTACCCATCTGCCTGATGACAACTGATCACTCAGGGTGATAAGTCGCCACCAGGCATTCCTTGGCGCTCTTGCGCAGCTTCTTGATCAGGCGTTCCTGGCGCAACGCTTCGCTCTTGTCGAGGCAGGCCTCGGTATAGACCAGCGCCATCGCCGGGCTCGAGAGAAAAAACCGCGCGCCCTTGCCGCTCTGGTGCTTGGCGAAACGCTTTTGCGGGTCGTCGCTGATGCCGCAATACAACGCGCCATTGGCCGCACGAACGAGGTAGACGAACCAGGGCTTGCTGGCAGGCACCACGGGCTCGACGGGTATGACGGAGGATTGGCTGGGGCTGTTCACGTGACGTTCAGGGCTTGAAGGAAAACAGCTGCAGATCTTATCAGCGACTGGCCTGGAACGCCCTCAAGCCTTTGAGCGCCTGTTTGCGCACGGCGTTGCCCACCAGCGGCGTCCAGCCCAGGAGCAGGCCTTTGACACCGAGGGCCTGGCGCGACCAGCGCCACAGATCAAAGGTGTCGTGGTGCTCGCAGATCTTGCCGTCACGCAGGACGAAGCGTGCCTGGATGTCGTTGACCACGGTGTTGCCGGTCTGGCTGAACAGGTAGCGGGCAACCCAGTGCGCACTGCCGCTGCGCTCATCGGCTTGCACGTTGTCGAAGGTCAGGGAAAAGTCCTTGGCCCGGGTGGTGAGCATCCGCCACATGTCAGCGGCATCGCGCCCGCGCAGCTCGCCAAAAGCCGGATCACTGAACAGCACATCCTCGCTGTAGCAGGCGCTCATGGCTTCGGCATCCAGGCGCTGAAAGGCTCGATAGAACTCAGTGATCACGGCGCGATTGGCGTCACTCATGGGCAGGCTCCCTGCATGGTCAAAAATGGCTGCGAAAGATACCTGCACGATAGTCTGCAAACCTTGGCAACACTACCGCCATTCGCAGCACAAATACCGCCAGTGCGACGCCGTCACACCCGTTCGCTTTCGACCTGCACGTACCGGGCGCGCCCGGCCCCCAGCCCCGCGATGATCGCGCCCAGGCCAATCACCCCGAAAATCCAGCCCAACGCGGTCCAGCCTCCGGTCCAGTCGTGCACCAGGCCCACCGCAAACGGGCCCATGGACGCCAGGGTGTAGCCGAACCCCTGGGCCATGCTCGACAGGTTGGCTGCCACATGGGCATCACGCGAGCGCAATACAATCAGGGTCAGCGCCAGGGCGAAGGTTGCGCCCTGCCCCAGGCCCAGCAGGATCGCCCAGCCCCACAAGCCGTCAATCGGCGCGTACAGGCAACCGAACAGCCCGCCCAGGGTCATCAGCATCACCACCACGATCGCCAGGCGCTGGTCCTTGCCCCGCGTAGCCAGCCAGGGGGCGGCCAGGGAACTGGCCAATTGCACAATTACCGAACCCGACAGCACCAACCCGGCCTGGGTCGGCGTCAGGCCACGGCCGATCAGGATCGACGGCAACCAGCCAAAGACGATATAGGCCAGCGACGACTGCAGGCCCATGTAAAAGGTCACTTGCCAGGCCAGCGGGTCACGCAGCAGCCCGCGTACCCGATACGCGACATTGTGGGCGCCGTGTTTTTGCCCCACCTGCGGCAGCCAGAAAACCGCAGCAAGCAGTGCCGGAATCACCCAGAACCCCAGGCCCACGGTCCAGTTCTGCCCAAAATGCTCGCTCAAAGGCACTGACGCGCCGGCGGCCATGGCGGCGCCCAGGCACAAGGCCATGGTGTAGACGCCCGTCATGGTGCCGGCGTGCTTGGCAAAATCACGCTTGACGATCCCCGGCAGCAATACGCCGATCACCCCAATGCTGGCGCCGGCCAGGATGCTCCCGGCAAACAGGCCGATCTCGCCGAAAGAACTGCGCAGGATGATCCCGCCCGCCAGGGTCAGGAGAATCCCCAGCACCACGCGCTCGGCACCAAAACGCCGTGCCAGGATCGGCGCCAAGGGCGCGAACAGCCCCAGGCACAACACGGGCAAGGTAGTCAGCAACCCCGCCTGGGCCGCCGACAAGCCAAGACTCTTCGACACGTCGCTGAGCAGCGGCGCCATGCTCGACAGCGCCGGACGCAGGTTCAACGCCACCAGGATCAGCCCCAGCAACAACAGCCAGGGACGAAGCAACAGCGGCTGGCTCTGCTGGACTTGCTCATCATCGGCCTCGGCATCGATCAGCAGCTCTTCAAGCTCTGCCGAGCGTTTGGGGGAGACGGTATCGCGGGTGTTGGCCGGTTGGCTGGACATGGAATTCTCGGTTTCAAGGCTCATTGATCAACTGCCGGCAAAGGGCCTTGGCCCGCTCTGGATCGCGCTGTTCGACGGCGTCGAGCAAATCGACATGCAAGTCGAACACGGCTTGACGTCTGGGGACGATGTTCAAAGTCTCGCGCAACTGCGCGCCGACAATGCTGGAGAAGTAGCGGTACAGCTCACTGAGGGTCGGGTTGTGCGCGGCATCCACCAAGCGGCGGTGAAACACCATGTCGCAGGCGATGTAGCTATCAAGGTCGCCGTGATAGTGGGTACCACTGATTGTCAGCGCCTCACGCAGGGCCACCAGGTCCTCATCGGTCCGACGCAACGCCGCCAGGCCAATCGCCTCCACTTCAAGAATATGCCGGGTCTCCCGGGCCTGTTCATGAGAGCAACGGGACAAGGCCTTCATCGTATCCAACGGATCGACCACCGCCCGCAGGTAACTGCCGTCACCCTGGCGAATCTCAATCAACCCGGAAAACGCCAGCACCCGCATGGCCTCACGCACCGTATTACGACTAATCCCCAACTCAGCCGCCAACTCAGGCTCGGTGGGCAGGCGCTGGCCAACCGTCCAACTGCCGGTGTTAATGCGCAGGCGCAGTTGCTCCAAGGCCTGGTCGACCAGGGAACGCTTGATCAGTGGAGAAGTGTCTGTCATTAAATTCGCCCTTTCATCCAATCATAGGATGAATTTTTTTGACATGTTAGTCAGCTTGACTGGGTAGAGCAATGAGGATGTTGGTTGCGGGGGGCCGGACGTCAGAGGTAAAGCCTTTGGTTGCTTGGGGTCGGGCGGCGTTCGGGCGAAAAAAAACCCGGAACAAGTCCGGGTTCATCTCACTCAGCAACCCCAATCAATGCAAAATCTGACTCAAGAACAACTTGGTCCGCTCATTCTGCGGATTGTCGAAAAAGTCATTCGGCGCCGCCTGCTCAACAATCTCCCCCTTGTCCATAAAGATCACCCGATTCGCCACCGTCCGCGCAAAACCCATCTCATGGGTCACACAGAGCATGGTCATGCCGTCTTCAGCCAAACCGATCATGGTATCGAGCACTTCCTTGACCATCTCCGGATCGAGCGCCGACGTCGGTTCGTCGAACAGCATGATCTTCGGCTTCATGCACAGCGCCCGGGCAATCGCTACCCGCTGCTGCTGGCCACCCGACAGTTGCCCTGGATACTTGTGCGCCTGCTCCGGAATGCGTACGCGCTCCAGATAGTGCATGGCAATCTCCTCAGCCTTGCGCTTGGGCATCTTGCGCACCCACATCGGCGCCAGGGTGCAGTTCTGTAAAATCGTCAGGTGTGGAAACAGATTGAAGTGCTGGAACACCATGCCGACTTCACGGCGCACCGTTTCAATCTGCTTGAGGTCATTGGTCAACTCCACGCCATCGACCACGATCCGCCCTTGCTGATGCTCTTCCAGGCGGTTGAGACAGCGAATGGTGGTCGACTTGCCGGAACCCGAAGGCCCGCACAGGACAATCCGCTCGCCCTGCTTGACGTTGAGGTTGATGTCTTTCAACACATGGAACTGGCCGTACCACTTGTTCACGCCCTGCATCTGAATAATGCCTTCAGGGCTCACCGGCTGTTTGCTTGCTTCGCTCATTACAGAACTCCTAACGCTTGTGGCCAGTGTCGAGCTTGCGTTCCAGGTGCATGGAATAGCGCGACATACCAAAACAGAAAATCCAGAACACCAGAGCCGCGAACACGTAGCCCTCAGTGGCCATGCCCAACCATTTCGGGTCGGCGGCGGCTTGCTTGACGCTGTTGAGCAAGTCGAACAGGCCGATGATGATCACCAGGCTGGTGTCCTTGAACAGCGCAATGAAAGTGTTGACGATACCGGGGATCACCAGCTTCAAGGCTTGCGGCAGGATCACCAGGCCCATGCTGCGCCAGTACCCCAGGCCCATCGCGGCAGCCGCTTCGTACTGCCCCTTGGGAATCGCTTGCAGGCCGCCACGCACCACTTCGGCGACGTAGGCTGACTGGAACAGGATCACCCCGATCAGCGCCCGCAGCAGCTTGTCGAAGTTCATGCCCTCGGGCAGGAACAACGGCAACATCACCGAGGACATGAACAGCACCGTGATCAATGGCACGCCGCGCCAGAACTCGATGAAGGTCACGCAGACCACCCGAATCGCCGGCATGTTCGAGCGCCGTCCCAGGGCCAGGATGATGCCCAGCGGCAGCGCTCCGGCAATCCCGACCGTGGCGATCACCAGGGTCAGCATCAGGCCGCCCCATTGGCTCGTCGCCACTTGGCTCAAGCCGAAAACGCCGCCATGCAACAGGCACCAGGCAATGATCGGGTACAGCACCAGGAAGCTCAGCCCATACACTGCTTTGCGCGGGAAGCGCGAGATGAACAGCGGTGCCACGCCGATGACCGCCAGCCACACGGTCAGGTCCACGCGCCAGCGCATGTCCACCGGGTAGTAGCCATACATGAACTGGCCAAAGCGCTGCTGGATGAACACCCAGCAGGCGCCGTCCTTGGTGCAGTCGGCCTGGCTGGTACCGACCCAGTTGGCGTCGATGATCGCCCACTGCAGGATCGGCGGCACCACCAGGTAGATCAGGTAGAACGCGAACAGCGTCAGCAGGGTGTTGAGCCAGCTGGAGAACATGTTGGCGCGCATCCACGCCACCACGCCGATGCTGCTGCTCGGCGGTGGCATGTCCGGTTTGAAAGTATGAGTACTCATGCGCTATTCCTTACCGCTCGATCAGCGCAATGCGCTTGTTGTACCAGTTCATCAGCAAGGAAATGCTGATGCTGATCGCCAGGTACACGCTCATGGTGATAGCAATCACCTCGATCGCCTGTCCGGTCTGGTTCAGCACCGTGCCGGCAAACAGCGAGACCATTTCCGGGTAACCGATACCGGCCGCCAGCGAGGAGTTCTTCGCCAGGTTGAGGTATTGGCTGGTCAGCGGCGGAATGATCACCCGCAACGCCTGGGGAATGATCACCTTGCGCAGGGTCGGGCCGTTGCGCAAACCGAGGGAGTGCGCCGCCTCGGTCTGGCCGTGGCTGACCGACTTGATGCCCGAACGCACGATCTCGGCGATGAACGCCGCGGTGTACACGGTCAGGGCCAGGGTCAGTGCCAGCAGTTCCGGGATCAGCACCCAGCCGCCGACAAAGTTGAAGCCTTGCAGCTTGGGCAACTCCCAGTGCAGCGGTGTGCCGAAGATCACCGCACAGAGCGCCGGGATCAGCAGGAACAGCGCCAGGCCCACCCAGAATTTATGAAAAGGTACACCGGTCGCCTCGAAGCGTTTGGTCGCCCAGCGGTTCATCAGCACAATCGCCACAATGGCTACGCCGATGCTGGCGACAAACGGCCAGAAACCGTCCGCCGTCAACGCGGCCGGCATGTTCAAGCCGCGGCTGCTGACGAAGAAGGTGTCGCCGAAGTTATGGCTGTTGCGTGGCCCCGGCATGGTCAGGAACACCGCGAAGTACCAGAACAGGATCTGCAGCAGCGGCGGAATGTTGCGGAAGACTTCCACGTACACGGTCGCCAGCTTGGCAATGATCCAGTTCTTCGAAAGCCGTGATACGCCGACGATAAACCCCAGGATCGTCGCCAGGATCACGCCAATGAAGGTCACCAACAAGGTGTTGAGCAGGCCGATGACAAACACTCGGGCATAGCTGTCCGATTCGGTGTAGTCGATCAGGGTTTGCGCGATACCGAAACCGGCACTGCGCTCAAGAAAATCGAAGCCGGAGGTAATACCCCGGTGTTGCAGGTTGGTCTGCGTGTTGTCGAACAGATACCAGCCCATCGAGACCACCGCCACAATGGTGATGATCTGGAATAGCCACGCACGCACTTTTGGATCGCTGAGGCTGAGCCTCTGCTTTGGTGCGCCGATAGAATTTTGCATGGAGTGCCCCAGAAATAATGGTACAGAACATCACCCGGTGGTTGGCCCACCGGGTGATAGAACCATCAGCGCACTGGTGGTGCGTATTGAATGCCGCCGTTGTTCCACAGAGCGTTCAGCCCGCGGTCGATTTCCAGCGGAGTGCCCTTGCCGAGGTTTTTCTCGAACACTTCACCGTAGTTGCCGACTTGCTTGACGATCTGCACGACCCAGTCTTTCGGCAGCTTCAGGTCCTTACCGTATTCACCGTCCGCCCCGAGCATACGAGCGACATCCGGGTTCTTGGTGGACTTGGCTTCGGCTTCGACGTTTTTCGAAGTAATGCCGGCCTCTTCAGCGTTGAGCATGGCGTAGCCTGTCCAGCGGATCACGGCCAGCCACTCGTCATCGCCATTACGCACGACAGGGCCCAGTGGCTCCTTGGAAATGGTTTCCGGCAGAACCACGTAGTCCTTCGGTGCGGCCAGCTTGCTGCGCTGGGCGAACAGCTGGGACTTGTCCGAGGTCAGCACGTCGCAACGACCGGATTCCAGCGACTTGGCGCTTTCGTCGGAGGTGTCGAAGGTGATCGGCGTGTATTTCAGGCCGTTGCCGCGGAAGTAATCGGAAACGTTCAGCTCGGTCGTGGTACCGGCTTGAATGCAGATGGTCGCGCCGTCCAGTTCCTTGGCACTCTTGACGCCCAGCTTGTTGTTTACCAGGAAGCCGATGCCGTCGTAGTAGGTGATGAAGCCAGGAAACTTCAGGCCCATGCCCGCGTCGCGGGAGCTGGTCATGGTGGTGTTGCGCGACAGGATGTCAATTTCACCGGACTGCAGCGCGGTGAAGCGTTCCTTGGCGTTCAACTGACTGAACTTCACTTTGGTTGCGTCGCCGAATACCGCGGCGGCCACCGCGCGACAGAAGTCGGCATCAATACCGAGGATCTTGCCGGTGGAATCCGGTACCGAGAAACCCGGCAGACCGTCACTGACGCCGCACTGTACGAAACCCTTCTTCTGCACTGCATCCAGGGTTGCCCCCGCCTGAGCGAACCCGCTGACACCGAGTACTGCGGCCGCAGTCACCATTGCCAGGGTGGATTTCAACATCTTCATTCAAACCTCCAGTTTTGCTCTTGTTGTGTCGGAGCTTGAGTCCTGCCGCACCCTTATGAGGCGCTGTTGACCCGTGTTGGCTTGTTTTAGGGTCAAGCGGCGTAAGACCTTAGCTATGAGTCTAGTAGGAGAAAATCCACATCATGGAAAACTCACTGCTCACCAATCGGCCGAACGGGCTGTAGCCCTTTCTTGTCTGCCAAGCCCGTAGCGGCCTATGGCGAACGTCCATCAGCGGATTTTTTGCTCTCCCGCGCCGGGCGGTTGCCTGATAGTGTTACCGCCAGGCGCAGGATCGCGTGCACAGGTTTTCCCATAGCAAGGCCCGTACCACACCGGGCGCTAAAGCGATTCAGCCGCAGGTCAAGAGCAAAACTTGCAACCTTGCGACAACTTCTTAACTGATCGACCCGCCGTGCACTTTGAGCTCGCACTCAAAGCGGGCGAACGCACAACATTGGAGCAGCCATGAACCATCCCTTGATTCTTGAACCCGTCAAGACCGCAGATGCTTGTGTCATCTGGCTCCACGGCCTGGGCGCCGACCGCTACGACTTCCTGCCCGTGGCCGAAGCCCTGCAGGAAACCCTGCAGACCACGCGCTTCGTCCTGCCCCAGGCGCCGACCCGCGCAGTGACCATCAACGGTGGTTACGAGATGCCCAGCTGGTACGACATTCTGGCCATGAGTCCGGCCCGGGCAATCGACCGCGAGCAACTGGAAGCGTCGGCGCAACGCATCATCGATTTGATCGAAGAGCAGCGCGCGGGCGGAATAGACCCTTCGCGGATTTTCCTCGCGGGTTTTTCCCAGGGTGGCGCGGTGGTCCTGCACAGCACCTTCCTCAAGTGGCAGGGTCCACTGGGTGGCGTACTTGCCCTCTCCACTTATGCCCCCACCTTCACTGACGAACTCGAGCTATCCGCCAGCCAGCAACGTATTCCGGTGCTGTGCCTGCACGGCCAGTACGATGAGGTGGTGCAAAACGCCATGGGCCGCAGCGCCTACGAGTACTTGAAGACCCGTGGTGTCACCGTGACATGGCAGGAATACCCAATGGGGCATGAAGTGTTACCCGAAGAAATTCGTGATATTGGCGCCTGGCTCGCCGAGCGTTTGCGCTAATCCACCCACATCTATGTAGCAGTGTGACCAACGCACTACGCCGCGCCCGATTCTTGCATTACACTGGCCGGCGTACATTCCTTAACCAATTGATGAGATGACCGTGCTCAAAGCACTCAAGAAAATGTTCGGTAAAAGCGAGGCTGAGCAGCTCGCGCCCAGCTCCAGCGCACCCTCCCCAACCACCAGCCACCGCACCGACGGTCATCAGCCTGGTCGGACCGCAGCTGTCGCGGCACCGCAGAACGAGCCAGTGAACACACCGGCCACCGACGTTGCCCCGCCAAAAGCGCGCAGCGAAACCCCGAAGCCGCGTCGCGAACGCGCGCCAAAACCGCCGGTCGTGGCCTGGAAACTCGAAGATTTCGTCGTCGAACCGCAGGAAGGCAAGACCCGCTTCCACGACTTCAAGCTAGCCCCGGAGCTGATGCACGCCATCCAGGACCTGGGCTTCCCGTACTGCACGCCAATCCAGGCGCAGGTATTGGGCTTCACCCTGGCCGGCAAAGACGCCATCGGCCGCGCACAAACCGGCACCGGCAAGACCGCCGCGTTCCTGGTCTCGATCATCACCCAGTTGCTGCAGACCCCACCGCCCAAAGAGCGCTACATGGGTGAGCCACGGGCACTGATCATCGCGCCGACCCGTGAACTGGTGGTGCAGATCGCCAAGGACGCAGCCGACCTGACCAAGTACACCGGCCTCAACGTCATGACCTTTGTCGGCGGCATGGACTTCGACAAGCAGCTCAAGCACCTCGAAGCCCGGCACTGCGACATCCTGGTAGCCACCCCAGGCCGCCTGCTGGACTTCAACCAGCGCGGCGACGTGCACCTGGACATGGTCGAAGTAATGGTGCTGGACGAAGCGGACCGGATGCTCGACATGGGTTTCATCCCACAAGTGCGCCAGATCATTCGCCAGACCCCACCGAAAAGCGAACGCCAAACCCTGCTGTTCTCGGCCACCTTCACCGAAGACGTGATGAACCTGGCCAAGCAATGGACCACCGACCCGTCCATCGTCGAGATCGAAGCCGAGAACGTTGCCAGCGAAAACGTCGAACAGCACATCTACGCCGTTGCCGGTGCCGATAAGTACAAGCTGCTCTACAACCTGGTGACCGACAACGGCTGGGAGCGGGTGATGGTCTTCGCCAACCGCAAGGACGAAGTGCGGCGCATCGAAGAACGCCTGGTCCGCGACGGCGTCAACGCTGCCCAACTGTCGGGCGACGTGCCGCAGCACAAGCGCATCAAGACCCTGGAAGGTTTTCGCGAGGGCAAGATCCGCGTCCTGGTGGCCACCGATGTCGCCGGCCGCGGGATTCACATCGACGGCATCAGCCACGTGATCAACTTCACCCTGCCGGAAGTGCCGGACGATTACGTGCACCGCATTGGCCGGACCGGTCGTGCAGGCGCCGAGGGCGTCTCCATCAGCTTTGCCGGTGAAGATGACTCCTACCAGCTACCGTCCATCGAGGCGCTGCTGGGCCGCAAGATCAGTTGCGAAACCCCGTCGACCCATCTGCTGCGCCCGGTAGAGCGTAAGCGCCCGTAAGTTCGGGTCGCCACACCCCAAGCGCAGCCGATCACGGACTGCGCTTTTTTTACGCCTGGATATTGCCAACAAGAACAATAAGTCCACAATGGACAAATTAGTTCACACGCAAATCCACGGAGCCTGCGCATGCCCCCTTCCCCTTTTGTGATCGACCAAGCCCAGGCTCGCGAACTGCTGGCGCAGGTTGACGTGTCGCAGATCCTGCGCAAATTGTTCCGTGACCTGGCAGCCGGCCAGGCCGTGCAACCGGCCCAGCAACTGGTGGAGTTCCCCCAGGGTGCCGGGGACTTCATCAATTACCTAGGGGTGTTGGCCGAAGATGCTGTCTATGGGGTGAAAACCTCGCCCTACATCGTGCGTGCGCAAGGCGGCGCGCTGGTGACCGCCTGGACCCTGCTGATGTCGATGCGCACCGGCCAGCCTCTGCTGCTGTGCGATGCCGGCGAACTGACCACCGCGCGCACCGCCGCCACCACGGCCGTAGCAGTGGACGCCCTGGCCCGGCCGGATGCCACTCGCCTGGTGATCATAGGCAGCGGCCCCGTAGCCCAAGCGCATCTGCACTACGCCCGGCAACTGCGCGAGTGGCACAGCATCAGCCTCTATTCGCCAAGCCTGGCGACGCGTGATCCAGCGGCGCTGGCGCAATGGATGGCCATGGACTCGCGCCTGCAGATCCAGGACAGCCTGGAGGCGGCGCTCGAGGAGGCCGATGTGATCATGCTCTGCACCTCCTCCGCCGGCCCGGTGATCGACCCACTGAGCTTGCGCAAGCCCGCCTTGATCACCTCCATCAGTACCAACGCGGTGCGCGCCCACGAAGTCCCGCCGCACAGCCTCGGCCAGATGCAGGTGTATTGCGACTACCGTCGGACCACTCCAGACGCTGCCGGGGAAATGTTGATCGCCCGCGAACAACACGACTGGAACCCGGCGGCGATCGTCGGCGACCTGGCGCAACTGCTCAGCGGCCAGATACCACGCCCGACGTACGAGCGCCACGTGTTCTTCCGCTCCATCGGCCTGGGCCTGGAAGACATCGCGCTGGCCAATGCCATCTACCACCTGCTCAACTGACCCAAATCCCTGTAGGAGCGAGCTTGCTCGCTCCTACAAGGGACAGGTGTTTACGCCTTTAAGGACACGTTCATGACCCAGGCAGACTTCATCATCATCGGCGGCGGTATTGCCGGGGCTTCCACCGGTTTCTGGCTGTCGCCCCACGGCCGGGTCATCGTGCTCGAGCGCGAATCCCACCCGGCCTACCATTCCACCGGGCGTTCCGCGGCGCTGTACACCGCCGCGTATGGCACCCCGCAAGTACGCGCGCTGACCCAGGCCAGCCGGGAATTCTTCGATGCCCCGCCAGCGGGCTTCTGCGAACACCCGCTGCTCACCCCTCGAGGCGAGATGACCGTGGACTTCACCGGCGACCCGGATGAGCTGCGCAATCAATACCTCAGTGCCAAGGCCACCGTGCCGCAGATGCAGTTGCTCAGCGCCAACGAGGCCCTGGCACGCCTGCCGATCCTGCGCCGGGACAAGGTCTTTGGCGCAATCTACGACCCGACCGCCACCGACATCGACACCGATGCCCTGCACCAGGGTTATCTGCGGGGCATCCGCCGCAATCAGGGACAGCTGCACACCGATTGCGAAGTGCTGGGCCTGAGCCGTGATCCCCAGGGGCTGTGGCACGTGCAGACCGCCGGCCAGACGTTCAGCGCGCCGATCATCATCAATGCCGCCGGCGCCTGGGCCGACCATCTCGGTGCAATGGCCGGCGCCCAGCCGCTGGGGCTGATTCCCAAGCGGCGCGCGGCGTTTATCTTCGAAGGCCCCAAGGACCTTGATTGCCACGCCTGGCCGATGCTGGTGAGCCTCGACGAATCCTTCTACATGAAACCCGATGCCGGGATGTTCCTCGGCTCGCCGGCCAACGCCGACCCGGTAGAGCCCCATGACGTGCAGCCGGAAGAACTGGACATCGCCATGGGCATCTACCAGATCGAAGAGGCCACCACCCTGACCATCCGCCGCCCGACCCGCACCTGGGCCGGCCTGCGCAGCTTTGTCAGCGATGGCGACCTGGTCAGCGGCTTCGACCCGCAAGTACCCGGGCTGTTCTGGGTTGCCGCCCAGGGCGGCTACGGTATCCAGACTTCGCCCGCCATGGGCCAGGCCAGCGCGGCGCTGGTCCGCGGTGAAGAGCTGCCGCCGGCACTGCAACACTTTGGCCTCAGCGCCAGCATGCTCTCCCCTTCGCGCCTTGGTTGAGCCGGCGCCGGGGTGACGTTCGAACTCGATTGCGGCAAACTTCCAGCGCCCCGGCTCACGGGGCGCCGATTGCCTGGAGCAGCACCGATGACCCCACCTCTACAAGACCCTGCACTGGATAACTTCCGGGCAATCGCCGACGCCATTGCCACGCTGTTTTTCCCCCACGCCGAGGTGGTGCTGCACGACCTGCGCACACAGAAAATCGACTACATCGCCAACAACCTGTCCAAGCGTGAAATCGGCGGCGATGCGGCGCTCGAAGACATGCTCAGCGAGGACATCAGCGAACGCAACATCGGCCCCTACGAGAAGCTCAATTGGGATGGCCAGAAAATCCGCAGCCTGAGCAGTGTCCTGCGCGACAGCAACGGCCACCCGATGGCCGTGCTGTGCATCAACCTGAACATTTCGCTGTTCGAGAACGCCAAGGCAGCGCTGGACCTGTTCCTGTCACCGAGCAAACTGATCCCACAGCCGGATTCACTGTTTCGCGATGACTGGCAGGAGCGCATCAACACCTTCCTGCACAACTGGCTGCGGGAACGACAACTGGGCCTGAGCGTGTTGACCCGCGAGCACAAGCGCGAACTGGTGCTGGCCCTGCATGCCGAAGGCGCCTTCAAGGGCAAAAGCGCCTCCAACTATGTGGCCAATGTGCTGAACATGGGACGGGCGACGGTGTACAAGCACCTGAAGGAATTGAAGGCCGTGCACGGCTGACCCGCGGACAGGCACTGGCGGCTTGCCAGCGAAGCACGCGAGGATGCCGTGTTGAATCAGGCTTGGCGCGTCGTCGTTGACGACCATCGCGAGCAAGCTCGCTCCTACAAACACCCCCGCATGCACCGATCAAACCTGTGGGAGCGAGCCGGGCGGCGCTCCGCTTGCTCGCGATAGCAGTTAATCAATCGCCGTAGATGTCCGACTTGAAGTACTTCTGGGAAATCTGCTGGTATTCGCCATTGGCGCGAATGCCGTCGATGGCCTTGTTCAACTCGGCGACCAGTTCGCTGTTGCCCTTGCGCACCGCAATCCCGGCGCCCTCACCGACGTATTTCGGATCCTTGAGTTCTGGCCCGACGAACGCATAACCCTTGCCACGCGGCATCGACAGGAAATCGCTCAACGGAATGGTGTCGGCGAAAATACCGTCCAGACGACCGGCGGCCAGGTCCATGTAGATTTCTTCGTTGTTGCTGTAGCGCTTGACCAGCACGCCCTTGGGCTCCAGCACTTCAGTGGCAAAACGATCAGTGGTGGTGGCGCGCTGAACCCCCAGGGTCTTGCCCTTGAGGCTGGCGTACTGGTCATCCACCACGGCACCGTCCTTCATCACAAACCGCGACGAAGTGAAGTAGTACTTGTGGCTGAAATCCACCGACTTCTTGCGGTCTTCGTTGATGGTCATGGACGACAGGGCCGCGTCGATTTTCTTCACCTTGAGGGAAGGAATCAGCCCATCGAATTCACCCTCGACCCACTCGCACTTGACCTTCATCTGCGCGCACAGCGCATTGCCAATTTCATAGTCAAAACCGGTGATCGTGCCTTCGGAGGTTTTCGAGGCGAACGGCGGGTATGCCGCTTCAATGCCCAGGCGCAGGGTTTTCTCAGCCGCGAACAACGGGCTGCACGCCAACAGACTGAGGGCCAGACCACTGATGAGGGGAAGCTTCTTCATGTTGATTTTCTCGCGAGTTGTTGTTGGTTTGGCAAGAGGAAGAGAAGCAATTGCACGCTCAAGGCTTGAAGCCTCAAGCGGTTTTTTATACTTATAATTCCATACTGGACTTTTATGTATTAGTCGTCAATCAGGCGTACAGAGGTATCTCGGCCATTGGTCGAGTGGGGGATATCAAGCGTTGGAGGTTACGGTTTCCAGCGATCCGCCGCCGCGTGATCGCTGTCACGCCCGTCCACCCAGCGCGGGCCGTCACTGGTCAGTTCTTTTTTCCAGAACGGCGCGCGGGTCTTCAGGTAGTCCATGACAAAGGCGCAGGCGTCGAACGCCGCCTGGCGGTGGGCGCTGGCGGCGCCGACAAACACGATCGGCTCGCCCGGCTGCAACGCTCCGATGCGGTGCAGCACCTCCAGCTTGAGCAACGGCCAACGCTGCTCGGCCTCCTCGGCAATCTTGCCCAGCGCCTTCTGCGTCATGCCCGGGTAGTGTTCCAGGAACATCCCGGCCACATCGAGGCCGTCGTTGAAGTCACGCACGTAGCCGACAAAACTCACCACCGCACCCACGCCGACATTGGCGGCATGCATCGCGTTGACTTCAGCGCCCGGATCGAAGGGCGACGCCTGCACGCGAATCGCCATGACTCAGCCTCCGGTCACAGTGGGAAAAAACGCCAGTTCATCGCCGTCGCCCACCGGTTCATCCAGTTGGCACAGCTCTTCGTTACGCGCACACATCAGGTTCTGCTCGCTCAGCACCTCGGCGCCGTCACGTTGCGCCAGCAGCGCCCGGACATCGTCGACCGTGGCGAAATCGCCTTCCACCTGTACCGAATCCACGCCCAGGGCTTCGCGGTAGCGGGCAAAAAACTTCACGGTGAGGTTCATTGCCCGGCCACCTGATAGTGCCCGCTCTTGCCGCCCAGTTTCTCCAGCAGGCGCACACTCTCGATGACCATGCCCCGGTCCACGGCCTTGCACATGTCATAGATGGTCAGCGCCGCGATGCTGGCGGCGGTCAGGGCTTCCATTTCCACCCCGGTCTGCCCGGCCAACTTGCAACGCGCGGTGATGCGCACGGCATCGACCCCTTCGGCACTGAGCTCGACCTTGACCCCGGTCAGCATCAGCGGATGGCACAGCGGGATCAGGTCGGAGGTTTTTTTCGCTGCCTGGATTCCGGCAATACGGGCCACGGCGAACACATCGCCCTTGGGATGGCCGCCGCTGACAATCATTTGCAGGGTTTCGGGAAGCATGCGCACCAGCGCTTCGGCCGTGGCCTCACGGGACGTCACGGCTTTTTCGGTGACGTCGACCATATTGGCGCGACCTTGGGAATCGAGATGAGTCAGCACGGGGTTACTCCTGATCAGGAGCGCCGATTGTAAACCCGCGGGTCAATTTTCCGCACGCTTGAATATCAGGGACGCAGCGGGCCATAAAAAACGGGCGGCTGTTGGGCCGCCCGTGTTTACCGAGGATGTTACAGATGGGATTCGGCGTATTCGGCCAGAATCGAACGTGGCACCCCTTGCAGGGTGATGTGCACACCGTTGGGGAAGTCCTTGAAGCGTTCGGTCAGGTACGTCAGCCCGGAGCTGGTCGCGGACAGGTAAGGGGTATCGATCTGCGCCAGGTTACCCAGGCACACCACTTTGGAACCGGCACCGGCACGGGTGATGATGGTTTTCATCTGGTGCGGCGTGAGGTTCTGGCATTCGTCGATCAGGATCAGGCTCTGCTGGAAGCTGCGACCGCGGATGTAGTTGAGGGATTTGAACTGCAAAGGCACTTTGCTGAGGATGTAGTCGACGCTGCCATGGGTGCTTTCGTCATCCATGTGCAAGGCTTCGAGGTTATCGGTGATGGCGCCAAGCCAAGGCTCCATTTTTTCCGCTTCGGTACCCGGCAGGAAGCCGATCTCCTGGTCCAGCCCCTGCACGCTGCGGGTGGCGATAATGCGCCGGTAGCGCTTGCTGACCATGGTCTGCTCGATAGCCGCGGCCAGGGCCAGGATGGTTTTACCGGAACCGGCAGCGCCCGACAGGTTGACCAGGTGGATGTCCGGGTCCAGCAAGGCGTACAGCGCCAGGCTCTGGTAGATGTCGCGAGGTTTCAGGCCCCAGGCTTCCTGGTGCAACAGGGGTTCCTGATGCAGGTCGAGGATCAGCAGCTTGTCGACCTGGATTTCCTTGATCCAGCCGACAAACCCTTGCTCGTCGATGATGAATTCGTTGATGTGCACCGCCGGCAGGTTGTCGATCAACTGCACCTGGTGCCAGGTGCGGCCGTGGTCCTGACGGGTTTCGACCTTGCTCACGCGGTCCCAGAAGGAGCCGGTCATGTTGTGATAACCGTTGGGCAGCAACGACACGTCATCAACCAGTTGGTCGGTGCTGTAGTCCTCTGCCGCGATCCCGCAGGCCCGGGCCTTGAGGCGCATGTTGATGTCTTTGGTGACCAGCACCACCGGCAACTCCGGTTCGCGCGCGTGCAGGTCGATCAACTGGTTGATGATGATGTTGTCGTTCAGGTGCTCGGGCAGGACGATGTTCGGTTCGGTACGCTTGCTCATCAGAATCGACAGCAGCCCCTTGGGCCCGCTTTTTCCACGCTGGATCGGCACGCCCAGTTCAACGTCTTCAGGGGATGCGTCGCCCAGGGTCTTGTCGATCAGGCGAATGGCCTGGCGGCATTCGGCGGCAACGCTGTGATGGCCACTCTTGAGCTTGTCCAGCTCTTCAAGGACGGTCATCGGGATGGCAACGTGGTGCTCTTCAAAGTTCAGCAGCGCGTTGGGATCGTGGATCAATACGTTGGTATCGAGTACATAAAGGATTGGCTGGTTGGAAGAAGAACTACGTCCGTGATCATCCATACTCGGTCACCTTTGTGGGAGCCAGTCGACGCAATACCGTGACAGTTCTGCGCCTCGAAGTGGCCACCGAGTCCACTTGACGTGCGCCTACGGCACGACTCAAGTGAACTGCACACAAGGGGTCTTGGAAGACGCCACCTGTGTTGCAGGTTTCGGCGGTCTGTCTTCGTAATACTCCAAAACCCATGACAGAAAAAAGCACTTTGATGCTTTTTTGAAGTTTATTTTTTTACCCGATAAATACCGCTTGGCGCATGGCACCGGCACCGTTAAAGTCGGAAGTCCGCCTGCATCGAATTGCCCCTGAAAATCGGCCGAAAGCCAATGATTCCGGGCTTTTACCTTTTCAACGAAATGCCTGCCGACACTCCTCCCAGCCAATCCCGCTTTGCGCCGTTCGCGCCAACAGCCAAGGCAGCGCCGTTTTCACCCCATCCTGCCGGGTGTTGAAATTGATCACCCCATGGCGCCATAGCAGCATCAGGGTCAAGACCCGCTGTGCACTCTGCTCCCCCGTCAGTTGCCGGGTGCTGTCGGCCGGATCGATGTCCCACAGCGCCACCTGCAGCCCCTGGGCCTGGAAAAACCCCGCGCCATCGGCGCGCCGTTGACCATTGGGTGGGCGGAACAGCGGCACGAAGTTTTCCGGCAGCCGCTTCTTCACCAGTTCGATGCTGCGTGTCACCGAGTACTGCCAGTCCTGCCAATGACTGTGGGAACGGAACTGCCACCCCTGGACCCCGACGCACTGGCCCGCGTAAAGCTTTTGCAGCTGGGCGACCGACTGTTGCGCCAGGCGACCCTGGATATCACTGCCCAGGACAAAGAACAGCCCGGACAGATTGGCCTTGCGCAGGTACTCGGTCAGCCAGGCAGTGTGATCCGGCACCCGATTGGCGCCGCTGTCGAAACTCAGGACAAACAGCCGGTCATGCAGGGGCTCGCCATTGCGCTCGTAGTCGCCAAACAGCTCGACCTCACTGCTCGTCTGGGGCAGCAACGCGGCCTTGCGCAATTGTTCGTCCAGGTAGTGCTGGTGAAACTCCCGGCTCGGCTCGGCCCAACGGGTATAAAAGGAGTCCGGCCCGAGTTCGAACTTGGCGGCCTGCTGGCGCAATGTCTCGCGGTCCTCGACCAGGAAACAGAAGGAGGCGTCCTGGTCGCAGCTTTGCTCGGCGAACCCGTAGTTGGCCAGCAAGCGCACCCACATCCGCTCGCGCAGGGCATTGATCGCCTCGAGATTGATCATGCGCAAGCCCAGGCGCTGCTTCAGGGCCGGCTCGTCGAGCCCTTCACTGTCGAGCAGGGCCCGAGAGAACGCGAGGATCTCCGCCCGTGAGGCGACATCGAACAGGGTCGGGCTGGTCAGTTGCTCTGGCCAGGTGCTGCGATCGAGGGTGGCCGGTTCGTTGGGCGCGGCAAGCACGCCCGCACTGAACAGCCAGGCGCCAAACAGTAAAGCGATACGCAAAGGGACGTCTCCGTTGCAAAACCCCGCGGCACTATAGCCCATCCGCACCTTGCCTCCCCTCCTTCTGTGGGAGCAAGGCTTGCCCGCGATTGGCATAGGTATCGACACAACGTTGTAGCGGCCTGTGGCGAGGGAGCTTGTTTGCGTGGCGGCCTCTGGGGTATTGGATTAGGCAGAGTACATATCCATTTTTGCGGTAATGGCCTCCTATGGTTCCGCCTGACGGCGGCTCACTTTTGAACAGCGCAAAAGTAAGCAAAACGCTTTTACCCCACCACTCGGTGCCTCGCTTAGGCTCGGCATGCCCGTACTCCGACATTGATTTGGGGGGCCGCCGCAATGGGCCCTCCCTGGCCCAGTGCGGCTAAACCGGCGTCCTGCCGGTTTACCCCCCAAATCAATATCGGACTCCGGCCAGCGTGGTTAACGGGGCGCCCAGGATCAAAAGCCAGAGCCAGAGCCAGAGCCAGAGCCAGAGCCAGATCAAAAGATGGCTGACTTCGTCAGCGTCTTGGGAAGTAGAAGCTACACCGCGCGTGCCCTAGCGATCAGGTCGGCTTTTAGGCCGCCTCGCTTTGCTTTTGATCCTGGGCGCCCCGTTAACCACGCTGGCCGAACGCAGGCTTGAAGCCGTGGGTAACCCGGCAGGACGCCGGGTTAGCCGCCCCGCGCCATGGATGGCGCGTGGCGGCGGCCCACGGATTCAAGCCGGAGTGAGGGCACACCGAGCCTAAGCGAGGTGCCAAGTGGTGGGGTAAAAGCGTTTTGCTTACTTTTGCGCTGTTCAAAAGTGAGCCGCCGTCAGGCGGAACCATAGGAGGCCGTTACCGAAGAAATGGATATGTACTCGGTCTAATCCAACACCCCAGAGGCCCAGAGGTACAACGTCGCACCACAGTTGTGTAGATACCTATGCCGCGATTGGCGAGATTGGCGCGACGCGGTATGTGCGCAAAATCCGCTTATCGTTCATCACGAGCAAGCTTTGCTCCTACCACACGCACACCGCCCGGCACCTATCGTCCTGATAGCTGGAGTCAAACCGCCCAACCCCCTAGAATCCCCGCACGATTAAAGGAGACGACTTCATGCTGATGGTGATTTCCCCCGCCAAGACCCTCGATTACCAAACACCGCCGGCCACCCAGCGCTTCACCCAGCCGCAATACCTCGATCATTCCCAGGAACTGATCCAGCAGTTGCGCGAGTTGAGCCCGGCGCAGATCAGCGAACTGATGCACGTTTCCGACAAGATCGGCGGCCTCAATGCCGCGCGCTTTGGCAGCTGGACCCCGGCGTTCACCCCGCAGAACGCCAAGCAGGCGCTGCTGGCCTTCAAGGGCGACGTCTACACCGGGATGAATGCCCAGACTTTCAGCGAAGCCGATTTCGACTATGCCCAGCAACACCTGCGCATGCTCTCGGGCCTGTACGGCCTGTTGCGCCCGCTGGACTTGATGCAGCCCTACCGCCTGGAGATGGGCACCAAGCTGGCCAACGCCCGGGGCAAGGACCTCTACGCGTTCTGGGGCACGCAGATCAGTGAATGGTTGAATGAGGCGCTGGCCGAGCAAGGCGACGATGTGCTGCTCAACCTGGCCTCCAACGAGTACTTCTCGGCGGTCAAGCGCTGCGCCCTGAATGCCCGGATCATCAATACCGAGTTCAAGGACCTGAAGAACGGCCAGTACAAGATCATCAGTTTCTACGCGAAAAAGGCCCGCGGCATGATGAGCCGCTTCGTCATCCAGGAACGCATCAACGACCCCGCCGACCTCAAGCAGTTCGACCAGCAGGGTTACCGCTACAGCGCCGAGCAGTCGAAACCCGACAGCCTGGTGTTCCTGCGCGACCACGCCGAGGACTGACGCACCCTCCTGGCGCACGGCCCGACCAGCGGTACGTGCGCCCCGCTCCCCTTTCTCCTCTCTGCACGCCATTACGCCATTCTTATGGCGCCAAAAAACCACCACCCCAATGCGCTAACTTTAATTTCACTCGACAAGGGTGATTTTTTTCACTAGTGGCACCATTTTTTTAACCCGGTAGTGGCATAAAACTATCCCCGCCAATTAACTCCCCATTAATAAAGGGCCAAATGGCAAGTGCTATCAATATGAGAGCAGTGCCATCTTTGCCAATATTTCAAGAAATTTCAGAGTGGGGGATGAACGGCCATGAACTATCTGAAAATACGCCGCTCATACCACCGGTAACGATTCTCCATGTCGCTGTAGGAGATAACTTACGCCAAGTGCCAAGCCACTCACCAAGTTGTCACATTGAACTTGGCAGGCTGCACCATTAAACCGGGATAACAGTGAACGACAGGAGACCCCTCACCTCACTATTGCCCAAAGGCCAAGGCTGCGCCCCCCATAAGCGTGCTCAATGCGGGCACCTAAGTGGTTGAGGTTACTGGCATTTTGCCGAACCTCAGGATCACCCGACAGTTGCACCACGGCGCCCCAAAGGACGCCCGGCTGCATATCAGGGCGAGCCAACACAATCAGGCCAAGTTACGCACAACTTGAGTGCACTTATTTAGACACTCGCCACTGAGCATGCCAGTAGAAGGAAGTGCGGTGTTCGCCTGCCGAACTTCCGCGTTAATTACGACCGCTGAACACTATTAACTTCGGCCATTTAATGGCGTGATAAACACAGAGGTAAATGCGATGCGCATCAGCATATTTGGTTTGGGTTACGTCGGTGCAGTCTGTGCCGGTTGCCTGTCTGCACGAGGCCATGACGTCGTCGGCGTCGATGTCGCCAAAGACAAGATCGATATGATCAATGCCGGTCGTTCGCCGATCGTTGAACCGGGCCTGGGCGAGCTACTCGCACAAGGCATCCAGACCGGTCGCCTGCGGGGTACCACCAACTTCGCCGAGGCCATTCGCGACACCGACCTGTCGATGATCTGCGTCGGTACGCCCAGCAAGAAAAACGGCGACCTGGAACTCAACTACATCGAGGCGGTATGCCGCGAGATTGGTTTTGTCCTGCGTGACAAGACCACCCGCCACACCATCGTGGTGCGCAGCACCGTATTGCCGGGCACCGTGGCCAACGTGGTGATCCCGATCCTCGAAGACTGCTCGGGCAAGAAGGCCGGGATCGACTTCGGCGTTGCGGTCAATCCTGAGTTCCTGCGTGAAAGCACGGCGATCAAGGACTACGACCAGCCGCCGATGACCGTGATCGGCGAATTCGACACCGCCTCGGGCGACGTTCTGCAATCGCTGTACGAAGAACTCGACGCGCCGATCATCCGCAAGGACATCGCCGTGGCCGAGATGATCAAGTACACCTGCAACGTCTGGCACGCCACCAAAGTGACCTTCGCCAACGAAATCGGCAACATCGCCAAGGCCGTCGGCGTCGATGGCCGCGATGTGATGGACGTGGTCTGCCAGGACAAGACCCTCAACCTGTCCCAGTACTACATGCGCCCGGGCTTCGCCTTCGGCGGTTCCTGCCTGCCCAAGGACGTGCGCGCCCTGACCTACCGCGCCAGCTCCCTGGATGTCGAGGCGCCGCTGCTCAACTCGTTGATGCGCAGTAACGAGTCACAGGTGCAGAACGCCTTCGACATCGTCGAAAGCCACGACAAACGCAAGATCGCCCTGCTCGGCCTGAGCTTCAAGGCGGGCACCGACGACCTGCGCGAAAGCCCGCTGGTAGACCTGGCAGAAATGCTCATCGGCAAGGGCTACGACCTGAGCATCTACGACAGCAATGTCGAGTACGCCCGGGTTCACGGCGCCAACCGCGACTACATCGAGTCGAAGATCCCCCACGTCTCGTCCCTGCTCAACTCGGACTTCGACTCGGTGATCGACAACTGCGACGTGATCATCCTCGGCAACCGTGACGAGAAGTTCCGCGCCCTGGCCCAGGACGCGCCCCACGGCAAACAGGTCATCGACCTGGTGGGCTTCATGTCCAAGGCCACCAGCGTCAGCGGCCGCACCGAAGGCATCTGCTGGTAAGACAGCCGCGAGCTTCGAGCTTCGAGTTTCAAGCGGCAAGTTCAAAAGCTCTTCACTTGCAGCTTGAAGCTCGAAGCTCGTAACTGACTTTAGGATTGCGATTATGCACAGGCTAAAACACGGCCTACTCCAGGCCGCCGGTTGGCTGTTGTTTTTATGTTTGTTGATGGGCCTGGCCTTGCTGTTGCCCACGTCCACCTTTGACGCCGAGTCCAAGGACTTTATTTTCCTGATTGGCGCCGTGGGTATCTGGCGCTATTCGATGGGTGCCACGCACTTTCTGCGCGGCATGCTGTTTCTCTACGTGGTCTACCCGCACCTGCGGCGCAAAGTGCGCAAACTGGGCAGCGCGGCGGACCCGTCCCATGTATTTCTGATGGTCACCAGTTTTCGTATCGACGCGTTGACCACCGCCCAGGTGTACAGCTCGGTGATCCGCGAAGCCATCGAGTGCGGCTTCCCGACCACCCTGGTCTGCTCGATCGTGGAAATGTCCGATGAGCTGCTGGTGAAAAGCCTGTGGGCAAAAATGAACCCGCCGGCTCACGTCAAACTCGACTTCGTGCGCATCCCTGGCACCGGCAAGCGTGACGGCCTGGCCTACGGTTTTCGCGCCATCTCCCGCCACCTGCCGGACAACCGCGCCGTGGTCGCCGTGATCGATGGCGACACCGTGCTCGCCGAAGGTGTCGTGCGCAAGACCGTGCCGTGGTTCCAACTGTTCGAGAACGTCGGCGGCCTGACCACCAACGAATTCTGCGAAGTGCGCGGCGGCTACATCATGAGCGAATGGCACAAGCTGCGTTTCGCCCAGCGCCACATCAACATGTGCTCGATGGCCCTGTCCAAACGCGTGCTGACCATGACCGGGCGCATGTCGGTGTTCCGCGCCACCGTGGTCACCAACCCGGACTTCATCGCCGATGTCGAAAGCGACTCGCTGCAGCACTGGCGCCTGGGCCGCTTCAAGTTCCTCACCGGTGACGACAAATCCAGCTGGTTCAGCCTGATGCGCCTGGGCTACGACACTTTCTACGTGCCGGATGCCGCGATCAACACCGTGGAGCACCCGCCGGAGAAGAGCTTCATCAAGGCCAGTCGCAAGCTGATGTTCCGCTGGTACGGCAACAACCTGCGGCAGAACTCCCGGGCCCTGGGCCTGGGGATGAAACGCCTGGGTCTGTTCACCTCAGTGGTGCTGTTCGACCAGCGCGTGTCGATGTGGACCTCACTGCTGGGCCTGACCGTGGCGATCATCGCCAGCTTCAAGTACGGCACCGCCTTCATCCTGGTGTACCTGCTGTGGATCGGCATCACCCGGCTGCTCCTGACCCTGCTGCTGTCCTGCTCCGGACACCGGATCGGCCCGGCCTACCCGGTGATTCTCTATTACAACCAGATCGTTGGCGCGCTGGTGAAGATCTACGTGTTCTTCCGCCTCGATCAACAGTCCTGGACTCGCCAGCCCACTTCCCTGACCCGTGACCTGGCCAGCTTTCAACGTTGGTTCAACACCTGGTCGTCTCGGACCATGACCTTCTCCGCCGGCAGCATTTTTGTCGCCGCGCTGTTGCTGATGGTCTGACCCGCCTTGCCTGAATTAACTAGGAAATCGCCCCTATGAATACCGCCGTGAACGTCAACGTAGTGCATGAATCCGAAGCCCAACGCCAACACGCCCGAGTCAAGATCCCGGCCAAGCTGCGCTTCTTCGGCCCGGACCGCACGCCCGTGGAGGCGCGCCTGATCGACCTGTCGGCCGGTGGCCTGAGCTTCAATGGTGGGCAGATCCCGTTCAAGGTCGGTGAGGTGAAAAAGGGGCGGCTGCAGTTTCTGATCGACAACCTTGGCCTGGCCATGGACGTCGAGCTGATGGTCCGTTCGTTCGACCGCCAGACCGGTCGCGTCGGCTGCCAGTTCCAGAACCTGGAACCCCAGGACATCTCGACCTTGCGCCACCTGATCACCTCGCACCTGTCTGGCGATATCGTGACCATGGGCGACGTGCTGGCGACCCTGCAACGGGACAACTTCACCAAGGCGCGCAAGCTCAAGGACGGTGGCAGCGGCATGACCGCCTTCGGTCGCCTGCGGGCGGTGACCTTCAGCGCCGGGATCTTCGTCATTGGCCTGGCGGCGTTCGGCTTCATCCTCAAGTCGGTGTACGGCATGTACTTCGTCAGCCATGCCCAGGCGGGCCTGGTCAGCGTGCCGGGAATGAACGTCACCATGCCCCGCGATGGCACGGTGCAGAGCCTGGTGCAAACCGACGGCGTGGCCGCCAAGGGCGCGCCCCTGGCGACCTTCAGCACCAGCATGCTCGACGTACTCAAGGGCCATCTGGACGAAGACCAGTTGCAGCCGGCCAAGGTTGAGGAACTGTTCGGCAAGCAGATGACCGGCACCCTCACCTCCCCCTGCGACTGCACCGTGGCCCAGCAGATGGTTGCCGACGGCCAGTACGCCAGCAAGGGCGACGTGATCTTCCAGTTGGTGCCGCGCAACAGCCAGGCCAACGTCGAGGCGCGCTTCACCTATCGCCAGTTCGCCGACGTGCGCCCAGGCACCGCAGTGAACTTCCAGGTGGCCGGCGACGACGAACTGCGCAGCGGCAAGATCGTCAGCAGCACCAGCCTCAACAGCGCCGACCTGTCGTCCGACATCCGCGTGCAGATCAAGCCTGACGCCCCCCTGGACAGCACCTTCGCCGGCCGCCCGGTGGAAGTCAGCAGCGACCGTGGTCCGTCCCTCAACTGGCTGATCGACAAAGCCATGGCCAAAGGTCTTTAAGCGGAGGACATGCCTGTGATCACGCCCCCATTCCAAAGAACACCGCAGCCTCTGTGGGAGCGAGCCATTGTGGGAGCGGGCTTGCCCGCGAAAGCAACGCCTCGGTCCGCCAGGCACACCCAACCATGCCCATCGCGGGCAAGCCCGGCTCCCACAAAAGCCTATTTGCACAAGGGTTATGCGTTCTGCGCACTGGCCCTGGCCATCGGCCTCAGTGGCTGCGCCGGCCTGCCCGACCAGCGCCTGGCCAATGAAGCCTTGAAGCGTGGCGACACCGCGCTGGCGCAGCAGAACTATCAACAACTGGCCGAGCTGGGTTACAGCGAAGCCCAGGTTGGCCTGGCCGACCTGCAGGTGGAAACCCGTGACCCGGCGCAGATCAAGGCCGCCGAAGCCACTTACCGGGCTGCCGCCGAAATCTCGCCACGAGCTCAGGCCCGTCTGGGCCGCCTGCTGGTGGCCAAGCCGGGTTCCAGCGAAGCCGAGCAGCACGAAGCCGAAGGCCTGCTGAAAAAGGCCTTCGCCAATGGCGAGGGCAATACCCTGATCCCCCTGGCGATGCTGTACCTGCAGTATCCCCACAGTTTTCCCAACGTGAACGCGCAGCAGCAGATCAGCCAATGGCGCAGCGCCGGTTACCCGGAAGCCGGCCTGGCCCAGGTGCTGCTGTATCGCACCCAGGGCACCTACGACCAGCACCTGGATGACATCGAGAAAATCTGCAAAGTGGCGCTGAGCAGCACCGACATCTGCTACGTCGAATTGGCCACGGTCTATCAGAAACGTGCCCAACCCGAGCAACAAGCTGAACTGCTCAAGCAACTGCAGGCCGGCTTCAGCCGCGGCACCGTGTCGGCCCAGCGCATGGACAGCGTGGCACGGGTCCTGGCGGATGCCAGCCTCGGCACCCCGGACGAAAAAACCGCCCAGACCATGCTGGAGCAGATCGCCCCCGCCTACCCCGCCGCCTGGGTCAGCCTGGCCCAGTTGCTCTACGACTTCCCTGAACTGGGGGATGTCGACAAGCTGATGGAGTACCTGGAAAACGGCCGCGCGGCCGACCAGCCACGGGCCGAACTGCTGCTGGGCAAACTCTACTACGACGGCAAGTGGGTGCCGGCCGACGCCAAGCAGGCGCAATCCCACTTCCAGAAAGCCGTGGGCCGAGAAGTCGCCGCCGACTACTACCTCGGCCAGATCTACCGCCGGGGCTACCTGGGCCAGGTCTATTCGCAAAAAGCCCTGGAGCACCTGCTGACCGCTGCGCGCAATGGCCAGAACAGTGCCGACTTCGCCATCGCCCAACTGTTCTCCCAAGGCAAGGGCACCCGGCCCAACCTGCTCAACGCCTATGTTTTCAGCCAACTGGCCAAGGCCCAGAACACCCCGCAAGCCACTGAGCTGGCACAGACACTCGAAGCCCAATTGCCGCCCGCGCAACTGGCCGAGGCGCAACGCCTGTTGCAACAGGAACAGGCAATCCGTGGCGCCGTAAGCCAGACCCCCTTGAACGTGCAGGCCCTGCAAGAAGATGGTGAGGAATCCCTATGAAGTTGAATCCCTTTGTAAAGGCTGGCATCGGCCTGAGCTTCGCCCTGCTGTGGTCCTGCCCGACCCTGGCCGCGATGACTGATACCAAGCACATGGGCCTGGACGTGAAGATCACCGGTCAATCCGAAGACGACCGCGATCTGGGCACCGCGCCTGGCGGCGACGTCAACGGCGTGGGCCTGGACCTGCGTCCGTGGGTCTATGGCGAAAGCGGCAACTGGAGCGCCTACGCCATGGGCCAGGCCGTGACCTCCACCGACATCATCGAGACCGACACCCTGCAGCAGTCCGACACCGAAGGCACCCAGGGCAGCAACGACGACGGTCGCAAGAGCAAGAAGAACTACCTGGCCATGCGCGAGTTCTGGGTCGCCTACGGCGGCCTCACTCCTTACCCCGGCGAGGTTCTCAAGTTCGGTCGCCAACGCCTGCGCAACGACGACGGGCAATGGCGCGACACCAACATCGAAGCGTTGAACTGGGCCTTCGACACCACCCTGTTGAAAGCCAACGTCGGGATCGCCGAACGCTTCAGTGAATACCGCACCGACCTCACCGAACTGGCCCCCCAGGACAAGGACCGCCTGCATGTGTTCGGCGATGTCGCAACGCAATGGACACCGGGGCAATGGGTCGGCCTGCGCGCCCATCACACCCATGATGACGGCAAGCTCGATTACCCGACACCGGGCGAGGCGAGCGACGCCAGCGACAAAAAACAGAATGGCGACCTGAGCTGGGTCGGCCTGGAAGCCAACAGCGACGCTTACAACTGGCGCAATACCAATACGGTCAATTACTGGGCCAGCGTCACCGGCATGTCCGGCGAGCGCGACACGGTCAACCCGCTCAACGCCGATGGCAGCCACCCGGCCGAGGCCAAACGCAGCGGCGATGTCGATGGCTGGGCCACCGACCTGGGGGTGCGCCTGCGCCTCGATCCGAAGTGGCAGGTCGGTGCCGCCTACGCCCGTTCCAGCGCCGACTACGAGCAGAACGGCCTGCAGAGCAACCGTTCCAACTACACCGGCACCCGCGCCCGAGTCCACCGTTTTGGCGAGGCTTTCCGTGGCGAAATGAACAACATGCAGAGCGCCACCCTGTTCGGTTCCTGGATGCTCCAGGACGACTACGACGCCAGCCTGGTCTACCACAAGTTCTGGCGCGTCGACGGCAACAAGCCGGTCGGCAGCAACGGCATCAATGCCGTGGACAACAACTACGACGACGTCACCGGCGCGCTGCTGTCGAGCACCTCGCTGCCGCTGGAAGACGGTAACAAGGACCTCGGCCAGGAAGTCGACCTGGTGGTCACCAAGTACTTCAAGCAAGGCTTGCTGCCGGCCAGCCTGAGCAAGTCGATCGACGAACCGGCGGCGCTGGTGCGCTTTCGTGGCGGTGTGTTCAAGCCCGGCGATGCCTACGGCAACCAGGTCGACTCGTACATGCACCGCGCGTTCGTCGACGTGATCTGGCGCTTCTGATGCGAGCCGCCAAGGGAGTGCCCCGGATGAACAACCCTGCGATCAACCTGTTGGCCGCCGCCCTGCTGCTGGCGGGCAACGCTGCGTTCGCCAGCGTCGAGCCTGGCTCGCCGGTGGGCAAAAGCCAGCCGGTGACCGTGGCCAAGGAGCTGCAACAGGCCAAGACCTACACCGTCAGCAGTGCGCCGACGGCGCCCCTGGAACTGGCGGCACCGACGCTGCCCGACCTGTCCGGCTACACCGCGCAAGCGGTGGAAGCCAAGATCGTGCGCAGCAAGGCCGGCAAGGTCAGCGTGCGGCGGATGATGCAGGAAAACGCATTGAAGGACTTCATCGGCGGCGACAACAAGATGGCCGAATGGGTGGTGCGCCAACACGGCATCCCCCAGGCGATCTTCATTGACGACGGTTACCTCAACCTCAAGGACCTGAGTAAAAAACTGCCCAAACAGTACTTCAGCGAAACCTCGCCCGGGGTGTTCCTGGCCCGCTTGCCGATCGTGGTCGGCGCCAAGGGCATCCTCGATATCGACAAGCAGACCCAAGAGTTGCGTTTGTCCGAGGAGGCCGGTTCGTTCCTGGTCAACGACGGCCAGCTGTTTGTGCGCGACAGCAAAATCACCGGCTGGCGCGAATCAACCAACGGCCCGGCGACCTTCCGCTCGCCCAAGGAATTCCGCCCGTTCCTGCTGGCCTGGGGCGGCACCCAGACCTACATCGTCAACAGCCAGATGGCCAGCTTCGGCTACGCCAACAGCAAGTCCTACGGGGTGAGTATTTCCCAGTACACGCCGAACATGGCCAAGGTGCTCAAGCGTTCGGAACCGAGCGGCTGGATCATCGACTCCGAATTCTCGGACATGTGGTACGGCTTCTACTGCTATGAAACCCGCGACTTCGTGGTCAAGGGCAACACCTACAAAGACAACATCGTCTACGGCATCGACCCCCATGACCGCTCCCACGGGCTGATCATTGCCGACAACACCGTGCATGGCACCAAGAAGAAGCACGGCATCATCATTTCCCGGGAAGTCAACGACAGCTTCATCTTCAACAACCGCAGCTACGACAACAAACTGTCGGGGCTGGTGATCGACCGTAACAGCGTCAACAACCTGGTGGCCTACAACGAGATCTACCGCAACCACACCGACGGCATCACCCTCTACGAGAGTGGCGACAACCTGCTGTGGGGCAACAAGGTGATCAGCAACCGGCGCCACGGCATTCGCATTCGTAACAGCGTGAACATCCGCCTCTACGAAAACATCGCCATGGCCAACGGCCTGACCGGGGTCTACGGCCACATCAAGGACCTTTCCGACACCGACCGCGACATCAAGCTCGACCCGTTCGACGCCCAGGTGTCGCTGATCGTGGTCGGCGGTGAGCTGGCCGCCAACGGCAGCGGACCGCTGTCCATCGACTCGCCGCTGAGCGTCGAGCTGTACCGGGTGTCGATGCTTGCCCCGACCAAATCCAGTGGCATCAGCTTCTCGGGGATCCTCGGCGAACGCCAGGACGAAATCCTCGACCTGCTGGTGCGCCAGCAAAAAGCCGTGCTGATCGACCCCGTCGAACGCCAGACCGAAATGCGCGACTGAGGATGACATTCATGAAACCCCACTTGATCAAACTGCTCAGCCTCACCGGCCTGGCCGCCGCCCTGTTCAGCGTCAGTGACGCGGCCAGCGCCGATGCGGCCAAGGCACCGAACTTCAGTGCCGAGCCGTGCTGCAACCTGTGCCCCGAAGCCCATGACGCGAAAAACTACACCACGCGTTACCAACAGAACTTCACCACCCTGGTGCAAGCCCAGGGCGATTGGCTGTTCCGTACCCAGGAAGACCTGCGCACCGAATTCACTACCACGCCGGCAGGCTTTCGTCGCCTCAAGCAACTGCGCGAAGCCTTCAAGAGCAAGGGCATTGAACTGGTGGTGGTCTACCAGCCGACCCGTGGCCTGGTGAACCGCAACAAGCTCAACCCACAAGAGAAGGCCGCGTTCGATTACGACAAGGCGCTGAAAAACTACCAGGGCATGCTCGCGCGTTTTGCCGAGATGGGCTACGTGGTGCCGGACCTTTCGCCGCTGACCAACGAAGCGCTGCCCGAGACCCTGCCCGCGCATGATTTCTACTTCCGCGGTGACCAGCACTGGACCCCTTATGGCGCCCAGCGCACGGCGAAAATCGTCGCCGAGAAGGTCAAGCACCTGCCCGAATTCGCCGACATTCCCAAGCGTGAATTCGAGACCAAGAAGTCTGGGCGCATGGGCAAGACCGGTACCCTGCATAACATGGCCGGGCAACTGTGCGGCACCAGCTACGCCATCCAGTACATGGACCAGTTCACCACCGAGCCCAAGGGCGAGGCGGCGGACGGTGACCTGTTCAGCGATGCCGGCAACCCACAGATCACCCTGGTCGGCACCAGCCACAGCGGCAAGAACTACAACTTCGCCGGTTTCCTGGAAGAGGCCATCGGCGCCGACATCCTCAACGTTGCCTTCCCCGGCGGTGGCCTGGAAGGTTCGATGCTGCAGTACCTGGGCAGCGAGGAGTTCCAGAAAACCCCGCCGAAGATCCTCATCTGGGAGTTCTCGCCGCTGTATCGCCTGGACCAGGAAACCATCTACCGCCAGATGATGGCCCTGCTCGATAACGGCTGCGAAGGCAAGGACGCGCTCCTGAGCAGCAACTCGACCCTCAAGCCGGGCAAGAACGAGTTGATGGTCAACAGCAAGAACATGGACCTGCGCAACAGCAGCCATCAGATCGACATCCGCTTCGCCGACCCTTCGGTGAAAACCCTGCAAGCCACCCTCTGGTACATGAACGGTCGCCACGAGGACATCAAGATCGACAAACCGGAAACCTCCGACACCGACGGTCGTTTCGCCTTTGAACTGCGCACCGACGAAGACTGGGCCACGCAGAACCTGCTGGCCGTTGAAGTCCAGGGCCCGCAAGCGGGTGCTGCGCCACAGAAAGTCGAAGCGAAAATCTGCAAACGCAACGTATTCCCGAGCGCTGGGCAACGTACCGCCCAGGTCGGGCAATGAGGTCTGCCATGCACAACCGAAAACTGCACAGCCGTTTGGCGCCCGCCCTGCTCAGCCTGGCGCTGTTCGCCGGCGCCACGCAGGCCGCCGCGCCGCTGCGTCCGCCCCAGGGCTATCTGGCCCCGGTGGAGAAATTCAAGACTGGCGACAGCAAGAGCAATTGCGACGCCACGCCAACGCCCTACACCGGCGCGCTGCAATTTCGCAGCAAATACGAAGGCTCCGACAAGGCTCGCTCGACCCTCAACGTGCAATCGGAAAAAGCCTTTCGCGACGCCACCGCCGACATCACTCGCATCGAACGGGGCACCAGCAAACAGGTGATGCAGTTCATGCGTGACGGTCGTGCGCAACAGCTCGAATGCACGCTCAACCAGTTGAGCGCCTGGGCCAGCGCCGATGCCTTGATGTCCAAGGACTTCAACCACACCGGCAAGTCGATGCGCAAATGGGCGCTGGGCAGCATGGCCTCGGCCTACATCCGCCTGAAGTTCTCCAGCTCCCAGCCGCTGGCGACTCACCAACAGCAAGCGCAACAGATCGAGGCCTGGTTCAGCCGAATGGCCGACCAGGTCGTCAGCGACTGGGACAACCTGCCGCTGGAAAAAACCAACAACCACTCGTACTGGGCCGCCTGGTCGGTGATGGCCACTGCCGTCGCGACCAACCGCCGCGATCTGTTCGACTGGTCCGTCAAGGAATTCAAGGTCGCTGCCAACCAGGTCGACGCCGAAGGTTTCCTGCCCAACGAACTCAAGCGCCAACAGCGGGCACTGGCCTACCACAACTACGCCTTGCCGCCGCTGGCGATGATCGCCAGCTTCGCCCAGGTCAACGGTGTCGACCTGCGCCAGGAAAACCAGGGCGCGCTCAAGCGCCTGGGCGACCGGGTACTCGCCGGGGTCAAGGACCCGGACGAGTTCGAGGACAAGAACGGCCAGGAGCAGGACATGACCGACCTGAAAGTCGACTCGAAATTCGCCTGGCTCGAACCCTACTGCTCGCTCTACACCTGCACGCCGGATGTGCTGGAGAAGAAGCGCGAGATGCAACCGTTCAAGACCTTCCGCCTGGGGGGTGACCTGACCAGGGTCTACGACCCGAGCCATGAGAAGGGCAAAGGCTCTTAAGACCAACACGAAACCTTGTGGGAGCGGGCTTGCCCGCGATAGCGGTGTATCAGTCGACATCTTTGGTGAATGTCAGACCGAATCGCGGGCAAGCCCGCTCCCACAGTGAAGGTGTCGCCCTCCAGATTCTCATGGGGGGTTTGGGGGGGCCGTTGGCCCTTGAATGTGAGTTCAACTAGGAGAGATCGGGATGGTATTTTCATCCAACGTGTTCCTGTTTTTGTTCTTGCCGATCTTCCTCGGCTTGTACTACCTGAGCGGGCAACGCTATCGCAACCTGCTGCTGTTGATCGCCAGCTACGTGTTCTATGCCTGGTGGCGAGTGGACTTCCTCGCGCTGTTCGCCGCCGTCACGCTGTGGAACTACTGGATCGGCCTCAAGGTCGGTGCCGCCGGCGTGCGCACCAAGCCGGCCCAACGCTGGCTGCTGCTGGGCGTGGGCGTGGACCTGTGCATCCTCGGCTACTTCAAGTACGCCAACTTCGGCGTCGACAGCATCAACGCCATGATGACCTCGGTAGGGCTTGAGCCATTCATCCTGACCCACGTGCTGTTGCCGATCGGGATCTCGTTCTACATCTTCGAGTCCATCAGCTACATCATCGACGTCTACCGTGGCGACACTCCGGCGACCCGCAACCTGATCGACTTCGCGGCGTTCGTGGCGATCTTCCCGCACCTGATCGCCGGTCCCGTGCTGCGTTTTCGCGACCTCGCCGACCAGTTCAATCACCGCACCCACACCCTCGATAAGTTCTCCGAGGGCTGCACGCGGTTCATGCAGGGTTTCATCAAGAAAGTGTTCATCGCCGACACCCTGGCGGTGGTCGCCGACCATTGTTTCGCCCTGCAGAACCCAACCACCGGCGACGCCTGGCTCGGGGCCCTGGCGTACACCGCGCAGCTGTACTTCGACTTCTCCGGCTACAGCGACATGGCCATCGGCCTGGGCTTGATGATGGGTTTCCGCTTCATGGAAAACTTCAAGCAACCGTACATCAGCCAGTCGATCACCGAGTTCTGGCGGCGCTGGCACATCAGCCTGTCGACCTGGCTGCGCGACTACCTGTACATCACCCTGGGCGGCAATCGCAAAGGCACCCTGACCACCTACCGCAACCTGTTCCTGACCATGTTGCTCGGTGGCCTGTGGCATGGCGCCAACATCACCTACATCGTCTGGGGGGCCTGGCACGGCATGTGGCTGGCGATCGAGAAAGCCATCGGTCTCAACACCTCGCCGCACAGCTTCAACCCGATCCGCTGGGCCCTGACTTTCCTGCTGGTGGTGATGGGCTGGGTGATCTTCCGCGCAGAAAACCTGCATGTCGCCGGGCGGATGTACGGCGCCATGTTCAGCTTCAGCGACTGGTCGCTGTCGGAGCTCAACCGCGCCAGCCTCACCGGCCTGCAAGTGGCAACCCTGGTGGTGGCCTACGCGACCCTGGCGTTCTTTGGCCTGCGGGATTTCTACCGCAACCGCCCGGCAGCCCCTCACGGCACAACGGCCAACATGGCACCCGGCGCCGATGCCCTGGTGCTGGCGGGTGGCACGGTGGCGGTATGGCCACGCTACGCCATGCGCGCCCTGGTCCTGCTGCTGTTCCTCGCCTCCATCCTGAAACTCTCGGCGCAAAGCTTCTCGCCGTTCCTTTACTTCCAGTTCTGAGGGATCTGACCATGACCCGCTCATTACGCGTGTTCTACATCGCCCTGTTCCTGGTGACCCTGATGGTCCTGGGCCTGTGGTCGGTACGCAGCTTCTTCGGCTTCAGCACCAACGCCGAGGCGACCGTGCTCAACGGTCGCTGGAGCAAGGCCGTGGAAACCCACTACGACGAGCAGTTCCCGATCAAGCGCCTGGGCACCAACCTGTGGGCCGCGCTGGACTTCAAGCTGTTCAACGAAGGCCGTCCGGGCGTGGTGCTCGGCCGCGATCAGTGGCTGTACAGCGATGAAGAGTTCAACCCGATCGTCAACGAAGAGCTGAACCTGCAAGGTAACTACGCGCTGGTCGAAGGCGTGCGCCAGACCCTCAAGGCGCGCGGCGTGCAACTGGTGATGGCGGTGGTGCCAGCCAAGGTGCGCCTGTACCCGGAACACCTGGGCGAGGTCAAGCCGGCGAGCATCCACGCCAACCTCTACCAGGACTTCCACCAGCGCCTGGCCGCCGACCGAATCCCGGCCCCGGACCTGCTCGGCCCGCTGCAAGCGGCCAAGCAGAAGGGCCAGCAAGTGTTCCTGCGCACCGACACCCACTGGACCCCGGAAGGCGCCGAGATCGCCGCCAACCGTCTGGCTAACACCATTGCCGACAAGTACCCGTTGAGTGGCGAGCCACAGCGCTTCGTCACTGAACCTGCGGAGAAAATCTCCCACAAGGGCGACCTGCGCCTGTTCCTGCCGCTGGACCCGCTGTTCGAAAACCTGATGCCGGCGCAAGAGTCGCTGCAAAAGCGCAACACCGTGGCAGCTGTCGACCAGCCTGCCGGTGACGACGCGCTGTTCGCCAACAACGAAGTGCCGGTGGCCCTGATCGGCACCAGCTACAGCGCCAACCCCAGCTGGAATTTTGTCGGTGCGCTCAAGCAAGCGCTGAACAGCGACGTGGTGAGTTACGCCGAGGACGGCCACGGGCCGATCCTGCCGATGCTCAGCTACCTGAAAAGTGACGACTTCAAGAACAGCCCGCCCCAGGTGCTGATCTGGGAGTTTCCTGAACGTTATCTGCCCGTGAACAACGAAATCGGCGACGCCGACCCGCAGTGGGTCGCAGAACTCAAACAAGCCGGTGCGCGCCAACAGAACGTAGCCGCAAACACTCAATCCGAGACGCCCGACCGGGCGCAAAACTGAAAGAGGTAACTCCCATGACTTGCACTTCCAATCCTCGTCGTCTCGCCAAGACCTTCGCCCTCGTTGCCGGCATGAGCATGCTGTCGATGTCGGCGTTCGCCGGCGATGCCGCCCTCTACGGTCCCGTCGCACCAAAGGGCTCGAGCTTCGTGCGCATCTACAACGCCAGCAACGCCGAAGTCAGCGCGACGGTCGGCAGCACCAACCTGAGCGAAGTCGCGCCGTTGGCCAGCAGTGACTTCAGCTTCATGCCCGGCGGCGACTACAGCGCCAAGGTCGGCAGCCAGACCCTGCCGGTGAAGCTGGCCGCCGATCACTATTACACCCTGGTCAACAACGCCAGTGGCCAGCCGCAACTGATCGAAGAACCGCCGTTCAAGAACAAGCAGAAGTCCCTGGTGCGGGTGCAGAACCTCACCGACAAGCCCCTGACCCTGAAGACTGCCGATGGCAAGACCGAAGTGGTCAAGACCGTCGCCGCCAAGGGTCGTGGCGAGCGCGAGATCAATCCGGTGAAAGTCAGCCTGGCGCTGTACGACGGCGAGAAAAAAGTCGGCGACCTCAAGCCCGTCGCCCTGGAACGCGGTGAAGCCGCGGTGCTGTACGTCACTGGCAACGGCAGCAGCCTGTCGCCCGTCTGGGTGAAACGCCCGGTGTCGACGCGCTGATGAATTCGTCCGATTGACCCATTTCCCTGTGGGAGCGGGCTTGCCCGCGATGCAGACGACTCGGTGAAGCAGATGCACCGGGTTGATGCCATCGCTGGCAAGCCAGCTCCCACAGGTACCGAGGTGTCAGTTGGGACACGGAACAAGAACAAGAGTGAAACGACACAGCGTTCGTAGCTCTATCCAAACGATTTTCGAGGAGTAACACCATGATTCCAGTGATCTTGTCAGGTGGTAGCGGTTCACGTCTCTGGCCGCTTTCGCGTAAACAGTTCCCCAAGCAGTTCCTCGCCCTGACCGGTGAACACACGCTGTTCCAGCAGACCCTCGAGCGCCTGGTGTTCGACGGCATGGACACACCGATCGTGGTCTGCAACAAGGACCACCGTTTCATCGTCAACGAGCAACTGAGCAACCGCAAGCTGGAGGCCCAGCGCATCCTCATGGAGCCCTTCGGGCGCAACACCGCACCGGCCGTGGCGCTGACCGCGATGATGCTGCTCAACGAAGGTCGCGACGAGTTGATGCTGGTGCTGCCGGCCGACCACGTGCTCGAGGACCAGAAAGCCCTGCAACGCGCCCTGGCCCTGGCCACCGTGGCCGCCGAGCGCGGTGAGATGGTGCTGTTCGGCGTGCCGGCCACTAAACCTGAAACCGGCTATGGCTACATCAAGTCCTGCAACGATGCGCTGCTGCCCGAAGGCGTCAGCCGGGTTTCGCACTTCGTCGAAAAACCCGACGTCAAGCGCGCCACCGAGTTCGTCCAGGCCGGGGGCTACTTCTGGAACAGCGGCATGTTCCTGTTCCGCGCCAGTCGTTTCCTCGAAGAGCTGAAAAAGCACGACCCGGACATCTACGACACCTGCCTGCTGACCCTTGAACGCAGTGAGCAGGATGCCGACACCCTGACCCTCGACGAAGCCACCTTCGCCTGCTGCCCGGACAACTCCATCGACTACGCGGTGATGGAAAAAACCCAGCGCGCCTGCGTGGTGCCGCTGACCGCCGGCTGGAGCGATGTCGGGTGCTGGTCGTCGTTGTGGGACGTGCACGAGAAAGACAGCAACGGCAACGTCAGCAAGGGCGACGTGGTGATCCAGGACAGCCGCAACTGCATGATCCACGGCAACGGCAAACTGGTGTCGGTGATAGGCCTGGACAACATCGTCGTGGTCGAGACCAAGGACGCCATGATGATCGCCCACAAGGACAAGGTCCAAGGCGTCAAGCAGATGGTCAACACCCTCAACGAACAGGGCCGCAGCGAAACCCAGAACCACTGCGAGGTCTACCGGCCCTGGGGCTCCTACGATTCGGTGGACATGGGCGGGCGTTTCCAGGTCAAGCACATCTCGGTCAAGCCGGGCGCCTGCCTGTCGCTGCAGATGCACCATCACCGCGCCGAACACTGGATCGTGGTCAGCGGCACCGCCGAAGTGACCTGTGATGAAAACGTGTTCCTGCTGACCGAGAACCAGTCGACCTACATTCCGATCGCCTCGGTGCATCGCCTGCGCAACCCGGGCAAGATCGCGCTGGAGATCATCGAGGTGCAATCGGGCAGCTACCTGGGCGAGGACGATATCGAGCGGTTCGAGGATATCTACGGACGCTCAACGCCGCTTGAGCGTGGGGTGTCGGTGAAAACTATCGCGCAGTAATCACGGGCAACAAACCAGCCTCCGTCCAGCCGACTGCGTCCCCTATCCGCAGTGGGTTGGGCGGGGGCTTTTTTGCATCCCCAGCCAGCCTGGTCGCCAACCTCCCCTACGCTTAGGTAGGATGCTGTTTCCCGCTTGCGAGGTTTGCTCCATGTTCATCGGCGTTCTGTTGGTCATCACCTGGTTGATTCTGTTGTTGCGTTATCCGGCCAAGGCCTTGCCGGTGTCATTGGCGGCGGCGCTTGGATTGGGCTTGGTGGCTATCTGGGTGGTATGGCTGGACAACCGCGAGGTCAAGCAACTGGCACGCCTGGAGTTGCGCATCAGCTACGCCCCCGAGCAGTGCCCGGCAGACCGTCCGTTGCTGCTGAAAATGAACAACGGCAACGCTGTGCCCCTGACCGAATTGCGGTGGCGGATCGGCGCCTATGCACCGGGCGATACGGTCAACCTGGCGGACAATCAATACGCCGCACCGCGCTACCGTGGCCCAGGTGAATTGCAGGCCGGGGCCAACTGGCAAGACTGCCTGCCGATGCCGCCGCTGCGCCCTGGCTATCGTCCACAAACGCTGGAGTTTCGTGCCGAGCGTTTACAAGGTAGCTTCTCCGACTGAATCCCCTTCTCTGCTGATTGCACAAGGATCGCGCCATGCCCATCGCGTTAATCACCGGTTGTTCCAGTGGCATCGGCCGCGCCCTGGCCGATGTGTTCAAACAGGCCGGTTACCAAGTCTGGGCCACTGCGCGCAAGGCTGAGGATGTGACGACCCTCGCCGCCGCCGGTTTCACCGCCGTGCAGTTGGACGTCAACGATGGCCCGGCACTCGAGCAACTGAGCGAACAGATCAACCAGCAGCATGGCGGCCTGGATGTATTGATCAACAATGCCGGCTATGGCGCCATGGGGCCGTTGCTCGATGGCGGGGTGCCGGCCATGCAGCGCCAGTTCGAAACCAACGTGTTCGCCCTGGTCGGCGTCACCCGTGCGCTGTTCCCGCTGTTGCGCCACAACAAGGGCCTGGTGGTGAATATCGGCAGCGTGTCCGGGGTGCTGGTCACCCCGTTTGCCGGCGCCTACTGCGCCTCCAAGGCCGCGGTACATGCCTTGAGCGACGCGCTGCGCATGGAGCTGGCACCGTTCGGCATTCGGGTGCTGGAAGTGCAGCCGGGGGCGATTGCTTCCAGCTTTGCGAAAAATGCCGGGGCTGAGGCCGAACAGTTGCTCAACCAACAGTCACCCTGGTGGCCGCTGCGCGAAGGCATACGGGCGCGGGCCAAGGCGTCCCAGGACAAGCCGACCGCCGCCAGCGAGTTCGCCGCCGACCTGCTCAAGGCCGTGCAGCAAGACCGACCACCGCGCCTGCTGCGCCTGGGCAACGGCAGCCGCGCCCTGCCACTGCTGGCGGGGTTGCTGCCCAAGGGCTTGCTGGAGTCGGTGTTGATGAAGCGGTTTGGCTTGCGCGGGCAGCTCTGAAGCTCGAAAAGCATCGCGGGCAAGCCCGCTCCCACAGGAGAGGTTTAGGGCTTGCCCGCGATGGCCTCCGAACAGGTACCCGCCAACCTCAACTCCAATCCTTCATGAAATCAATAAACGCCCGCACTTTCAGCGGCAGGTGCCGGGTGTCCGGGTACAAGGCATACACCCCCTGCAGGGCAAACCGGTGATCGGGCAACAAGCGTTGCAATCGACCCTGCTGCAGATCCTCGGCAACCAGCCATTCAGGCAAAATCGCCACCCCCTGTCCGGTCAGGGCAAATGCCCGCAGGGTGGCCGAGTTGTCGGCGATGATCGCGGTTTTCCCAGGCAGCGGTTGATAGACATGCTCAGTGCCCGCGGGGTCGGTGACCGTCAACTCGGGCACCCGGCCATGCCCCAGGGTCGGCAGTGCCTCCAGCTCGGCCAGGCGGGTCACTGGCCCGTGGCGATCGAGCAGCGTGCGCGTCGCCACCGGGTAAATCTCGAAGGTCGACAACTGCACGGCGCGCAGGTTGGAGTCGTGCATACGCCCCAGGCGAATCGCCACGTCAAACCGTTCGGAAATCAGGTCGGCATGGGTCGAGGACGTCGACAAGTGAATGTTCAACTGCGGATGCTCCTGGCGAAACACCTCCAGCGCGCCCACCACCTGGGCCAGGGCAAATTCCAGGGTGGTGGTGATTCGCAGCGTGCCCTTGAGCTGGGTGTGCTCGGAGCGCGCCTCCTCGATCGCCAGGCGCGCTTCATCCAGGGTGCGCAGGCAGCGCAGATAAAAACGCTCACCGGCATCGGTCAGCGCCAGTTGCCGGGTGCTGCGGGTCAGTAGAGTTACCCCCAACTCGGCTTCCAGACGCTTGAGATTGAAGCTGACCACCGCCCGGGTCTGCCCCAGCAGATCGGCCGCTGCGGTCAATGAGCCGGCCTCGACGACGGCCTTGAAGGTATCAAAACGGTCCAGGCTGACCATGGTGAGGGCATTCCTTGTCAAAATAATTTTGACAAACTAGCAGGCAAACCAGTGTTTCTCTAGCACTTGCAGCGCACTACCCTGCCCGTCTCTTTGACCGGGAAGTCGTCATGGCCTATCGCTGGAAAGTCGCATTGGTGTATCTGCTGGGGTTTGCCCTCGACCTGATGAACATGTTCGTCGCCAGCATTGCCTACCCCGACATCGCGCAGCAATTGCACGCCTCGGTGACCCAACTGGCGTGGATCAGCAACGCCTACATGCTCGGCCTGACCTTGATCATTCCATTGAGTGTGTGGCTGGCGGCGCGGTTCGGCGAGCGGCGGTTGATCCTCGCTTCACTGCTGCTGTTCGGCGGCGCCTCACTGCTGGTGGCCGGTGCCGACTCGATTGAAGCGCTGATCGGCTGGCGACTGCTGCAAGGGCTCAGCGGAGGCCTGTTGATCCCCCTCGGCCAGGCCTTGGCGTTTCGCCAATTCCCGGCGCAACAACGGGCCCAACTGACCACCTGGGTAATGTCGGTAGCGTTGCTGGTCCCCGCGTTGTCACCGGCCGCGGGTGGGCTGATCGTGCAAGCGCTGTCGTGGCGCTGGGTGTTCTACCTCAATCTGCCACTGACCCTGCTGGCCCTGGTACTCGCGACTTGCTGGTTGCAGGCCGATCCGCCGCGCGTCGTGCAGCGCGCCGAGGATGGCGCGGGCACACTCTCGGCCTTGCTTGACCTGCAGTTGTTGCACAGCCCGTCCTTGCGGCTGGCCATGTGGGTCTACCTGTTGATCCCCGGCGTGTTCATCGGCACCAGTCTGATTGCCGTGTTGTACCTGCACCAACAGGGTTGGGGTAACGCGCAGATCGGCGCCCTGATGCTGCCTTGGGCGCTGGGCTCGGCACTGGCGATTGCCGTCGGCAAACGGGGTTTCAACCGCTGGGGTCCCAAGCCATTGCTGGTGGTCGGCGCACTCCTGCAAAGCCTGGGCATTGGCCTGCTGGTGCTGATCGAGCAACCGCAAGGCTGGCTGCCGGTGCTGGCCTATGCCTTGATGGGCCTGGGTGGCAGCCTGTGCAGCAGTTGCGCGCAGACCCTGGCCTTTATCGACATTCTTCCCGCGCGCATGAACCACGCCAGCGCCCTGTGGAACATCAATCGGCAACTGAGTTTCTGCCTCGGCGGCGCCGTGCTAAGTGGCTTGCTCAGCGTCCTCGGCCCGCACTCGGCGTATGCCTTCGAACGCTGTTTCCTGGCTGCCGCACTGCTCTCGCTGGTACCGCTGTGGGCCGTATTGCGCTTTGATTCATCGGGCGTGAAAGCGCTCGTCACCGCCCACCCACTCCTGGAAAAAACCTGATGAACGACTATCGCGATTATTTTACTGAAGTCACCCAGACCCTCGCCAACATCGAACAATGGTTCGCCGGCACGCCCGATCGGGGGGTACTGGAGCGCTTGCTGGCGCGCTTCTCCCCGCAGTTCTCGATGATTGCCCCCAATGGCAACAGCCTGGACATTGCCGCCTTGCAGCAACTGTTCGAAACCCTGGGCGGTGCGCGTCCGGGGCTGCGCATCGACTTGAGCGACATGCGCGGGCTCGACCAGCATGCCCAAGGCGCGACCCTCAGCTACCGCGAGTTGCAGTCGGATGCCAGCGGCGTCCTCAACGATCGCCGGGCCACGGTGGTGATCGAGAAACTGCCGTCAGGCAAATTGCTGTGGCGGCATTTGCACGAAACCTTCTGCCAATGACGAGGTGCCTGTAGCAGCTGTCGAGCCTGCGATATCCATAGGTATCTACCCAACTTTGTAGCGGCCTGTGGCGAGGGAGGAGCTTGCTACCGTGGCGGCCTCTGGGCTTCTGGCGTGTTGGATTAGGCGGGGTACATATCCATTTCTGCGGTAACGGCCACCTATGGTTCCGCCTGACGTGAACTGCCCCCCGAAAGTTGGACAGGGGACGCTATTGATTTAATGCCTGGGTCCGAAATTGTACCGGGCTCAAGCCATTCAGTCTGAGGCTTATGCGGTCTTGGTTGTAGTAGGCGATGTAATCCTCTATGCCTGATGCCAGCTGCTCCACACTCTCAAATGATTCCAGATAGAAAAACTCGCTCTTGAGCGTGCCGAAAAAGCTTTCCATGGCGGCATTGTCCAAGCAATTACCCTTGCGCGACATGCTCTGCTCGATGCTCTTTTCGGCCAGCATGTGTCGGTAGGTAGGCTGCCTGTACTGCCAACCCTGGTCAGAGTGCAGTATCGGTTTGTCCCCTTGATTCAGTCGCCCGAAGGCCTTTTCCAGCATCGTCGAAACCATCCTGAACTCGGGACGTCGGTTGATCTGGTAAGCCAGGATCTCGCCGTTGTACAAATCCATGAGAGGCGAAAGAAACAGTTTCTGCCCCTTCACCTTGAACTCCGTCACGTCGGTTGCCCATTTCTGGTTAGGGGCTTCTGCCTTAAATTCGCGCTTTAGTAGATCAGGCGCAACAAGCCCTTCAGCACCTCGGTAAGAGCGATATTTCTTCACTTTGACCAACGACTTGAGGCCCATCATCTGCATCAGCCGATGCACCTTCTTGTGATTGATCAACTCACCACTGTTTCCAAGGGTTGCGGTGATACGGCGGTAGCCGTAACGCCCCTTATGCCCGTGATAGACGCTGCGGATGCGATCTTTAAGGTCGGCATGCTTGTCGGTTAGCAGTGTTTTGCTTTGATAATAGAAGGTACTGCGTGCAAGTCCCGCAGCACGTAGCAACAGAGCAAGTGGATACTCATGCCTCAATCCTTGGACGGACTGCGTTTTTTTGGCTGCGCAGTACGGGGATCCGCTTGGATTAAGGCATCGAGCTTTTTTAGATAGGCATTCTCCGCGCGCAGATAGGCCAGTTCTGCGAGCATTTGTTCAGAGGTCAGCTCTGCGTCCGCAGGAAGAACAGGACTTGCTTTGGGTTGCCTAGAAGGTTTGCGGGGCATGCTGGACTCTTTAAGACGATGCGGTTGTAGTGCTTCTACACCGCCTTCATCGTACAGCTTTCGCCACTGCCTGATACTACTTGGACCACGGATATCAAACCGTATACAGGCCTGTTGGTCCGACAGTCCATCTTGTTCGATGCACTGCAAAACCTTCAATTTAAACTGGGCATCGTAATGGCTGTACTTGGCAATCAAGCCAGAGGCACCGTGTTTTTCAAAACCCTTGATCCAGCGCCGCAGCAGCGATGGACTCAAGCCATGCTTGAGGGCCACCTCATGAACGCTACTGGCAGACAAACACTCTTCAATCAGTGATTGCTTGAGTGCTAGGTTGTATTTCGTCATGGAACACCCTCCCGAGGGGTCAGGTGTCCAACATTCGGGGGGCAGTTCAACGGCGGCTCACTTTTGAACAGCCCAAAAGTAAGCAAAAGGCTCTTACCCCACCACTTGGCACCTCGCTTGGGCTCGGTGTGCCCTCACTCCGGCTTGAATCCGTGGGCCGCCGCCACGCGCCATCCATGGCGCGGGGCGGCTAACCCGGCGTCCTGCCGGGTTACCCACGGATTCAAGCCTGCGTTCGGCCAGCGTGGTTAACGGGGCGCCCAGGATCAAAAGCCAGAGCCAGAGCCAGAGCCAGAGCCAGAGCCAGAGCCAGATCAAAAGATTGCTGACTTCGTCAGCGTCTTAGGAAGTAGAAGCTACACCGCGCATGCCCTAGCGATCAGGTCGGCTTTAAGGCCGCCTCGCTTTGTTTTTGATCCTGGGCGCCCGTTAACCACGCTGGCCGGAGTCCGATATTGATTTGGGGGGTAAACCGGCAGGACGCCGGTTTAGCCGCACTGGGCCAGGGAGGGCCCATTGCGGCGGCCCCCCAAATCAATGTCGGAGTACGGGCATGCCGAGCCTAAGCGAGGCACCGAGTGGTGGGGCAAGAGCGTTTTGCTTACTTTTGCGCTCTCAAAAGTGAGCCGCTGTCAGAGCGGAACCATAAGTGGCCGTTACCGAAGAAATGGATGTGTACTCCGCCTAATCCAACACCCCAGAGGCCCACAGGTGCAACGTCGCACCACAGTTGTGTAGATACCTATGCCGCGATATCGCAAGCTAGAAACCTCACGGCGTCTGCTTGACCACCACTGTGCAGGTAATCCCCGCTGCCAGCAGCACCCCCTCCGGGACCTCGTCGATGTGGATCCGTACCGGCACCCGTTGCGCCAGGCGCACCCAGTTGAAGGTCGGGTTGACGTCGGCGATCAGTTCGCGGCTTTCGGGGTTGTCACGGTCGTAGATGCCGCGGGAAATGCTTTCCACATGGCCCTTGAGGACTTCTCCGCTCATCAACTGCATGTCGGCCTGATCGCCGACGCGCACCCGGGGCAGTTTGGTTTCTTCGAAGAAGCCGTAGACCCAGAACGAGTTCATGTCGACCACCGCCATTTTCGGCTCGCCGATGCGCGCGTAGTCGCCGCGATGCACGTTGAGGTTGGTGACATAGCCGTCCACCGCAGCCAGCACCTTGGTGCGCTTGAGGTTCAGTTGCGCTGCTTCCAGCTGCGCCTGGGCGTGCTGGTAGTCCGCCAGCGCCGAGTCGGCGATGTTGCTGGCGTCGTCACGGTTCTCGCGCGAGATCACCAGGTTGTCGAGGTCGGCGCGCCGGTGGGCGTTGACCTTGCGCATCTCCCAGGTGGCCTTGCGCGAGGCCACCAGCGACTGCGCCTGCTTGACCGCGATCAGGTAGTGCTCGGGGTCGATCTGCATCAGCAGCTCACCGCGTTTCACCAACTGGTTATCGCGCACCGGTACGTCCACCACTTCACCGCTGACGTCGGCGGCGACATTGATGATGTCGGCACGTACCCGGCCATCGCGGGTCCAGGGGGTGTTCATGTAATGCACCCAGAGGGTCCGGCCGATCCACATCGCAAGGGCCAGCACCAACAGGGTAGCGAGCAGGCTGAAAAGCTTTTTCATCGAAGCGGTCTCACTGGTAGACAGTCAGCGCCAGGGCGCCGAACAAACAAATGAACAGGCTCAGGCGCAACAGCGCCGGGTGCCAGAAAAAACGGTACAGGTCGAACCCGGACAAGAACCGATCCAGCGCCCAGGCCAGTGCCGCGGCGATGAAAAACATCAGGGTCATGGTTGGCATGTAGACGCCATGGAAAGCGATTTCACGGGGCATGGTCAGGTCCTTGCAGGGCGGCCAGCGGCGATTGCGGGTCGAGCAGCGAAGTGCGGATGAAATGCAGGTAGCTCTTCACCCGGCGCAGCGGCGAGGTGTCGAAGTGCGGGGCGAAGGGTTCGTCGGCGGCCTGGACTCGGCTGATGGCATGATCGACGGCTACCAGTGCGCGCTCCAGGTTGCTCTGCCCCGGTTGCAGGAATAGCCGCACCAAGGCGCGGCCCATGACCCGGATCGCCTGCCGCCAGGGTTGCGATTCGGCATAGGCCGGATGCACCGGCAGGATCGCCTGCTCCTTGCGCAACTCGATGATCGCGTGGCCGACTTCCAGCACCACGAACATCCAGCGCAGCAGATCCCGTTGCACCTGGGGCTGCCCGACCGCGAGGCCATAGGCCTGGTGCAGCAAATCGCGGGTGCTGCTTTCGAAACTCGATGCCAGGCCTTTGAGCTTGCCGCTGATGGCATACACCACTTGCCCGCGCAGGTCCTGCTCCAGGCGGCGCCACAACCAGCGGCTGTTGGGCGGCAGAATGATTGCCCCGGCTGCCGCGCACACCAGCATGCCCATGACCATGGCGATGTAATCGTTGATGAAGGTGTAGGGGTTGTAGATCGTCAGGTTGTCCGGCACCGAGCCGGTGCTGAAGAAGATCAGCAAGCCCAGGCCAACCCCGGCATATTGCGGCCGTGACGAGAGGAACGAGCCGAGCACGATCACCGGCGCCAGCATCACGCACAGCAGCGGGAAACCATCGATCCAGGGGAAGATGAAAAACATCTCGACGAAGCCGATCAACGCGCCCAGCAATGTGCCGCAGGCCATCTGGAAGGCCATGCGCTTGGGGTTCGGCGTGGCGGCAGAAAGGCCCACCGTGGCCGCCGCGATCAAGGTCATGGTGGCACCGCTCGGCCAGGCCGTGGCGACCCAGTAGCTGCCCAGCACCAACAGGATGAACGCGGCCCGAATCCCCGAGGCGGCCGAGGCCAGCCAGTTGGTTTTCGGGGTGTAGGGCTCATCCCACTGCTCGCGTTCGTGGCTGTGCTCGGCCAGCGAGGCGTGGGTCTGGGCATAGCTGTGCAGCTCGTCGACAAACCGATAGAGCAGCTCATAGGCGGTATGAAAATCCAGTTGATCGGCGTCGCTTGGCGCGCTCTCCTGGAAGCTCGCGCGCAGGCTACGCACTCGCGCCCTCAGCCCATCCTTGTAGTCAGCCAGTTGCATCGCCAGGCGCGCCGCATCGGCATGGGTCAGGGCCCGGCCAGAAAAGCCGTCGAGCAATTCGGCAAGGTCCTGCAAGCCTGGCTTGATCGCCGCGATCACCTGGTCGGCGCCGCTGCCACGCAGGCGCTCAAGCAACTGGTGCAAGGCATTGAAACGGGTGGTGATGCCCATGAACTCGCTGTTCAGACGACTGAGCCGACCGTTGCGCCGCCGCATGTGCGGGTCTTCGAACACCGTGACGCTGCGCAGCCCTTCCAGGCCCACGGCTTCGGCGATGAAACCGACGTTGCGCCGTTCAAAGCTGTCGGCCTGACTGCGCCCGCGCAGGCCGTCGGTGACGAACAGGGCGAACACCCCGAAGCGTTGGTACAAGGCATTGCGCATCGCAGCGCTGGCGGTTTGCGGCAGGATCGCGGCGCTGACCAGGGTCGCGCAGAGGATCCCCAGGGAGATTTCCAGTACCCGCCATACCGCCGCCATGAACGCCCCTTCCGGGTGCGCCAGGGCCGGCAGGCCGACCATCGCGGCGGTGTAGCCGGCGAGCACAAAACCGTAGGCGCGGAAGTTGCGATAACGCGCCGCGCCCGCCGAACAGATCCCGACCCAGATCGCCAGGGCGCCAAGGAACAGCTCGGTGTTCTGCGCGAACAAGGCGATCAACCCGACCATTACCGCCGAACCCGCCAGGGTCCCGAGGAAGCGGTAAAAACTCTTGGCAAACACTTGGCCGCTCTGCGGTTGCATGACAATGAACACCGTGATCATCGCCGTACGCGGTTGCGGCAACTCCAGGCGCATGGCCAGCCACAGGGTCAGGAATGCGGCTATCAGCACCTTGAAGATGTAGACCCAGGTCACGCCGTCGCTGCGTGCCCAGTCGAAAAAACCACGGCGCCAGTCAAGGGCGTACAGCCAGCGCAGTGGTGCAGGCAAGGGAGTCATGGTGTCCTGTCAGTGGTCGAGGGCAGAAAGAATGGCTGGGGTGGGCGGCGCCTGCAGTTGGCCCTCGGCGGGCGCATCGGCGCCGGTTCCGAGGCCACCACCCAGGGCTGTGACCAGTTCGGCGTGGGCACTCAAGCGTGCGGCCTGGACCTGCTGCTGCACCTGTTGCTGGCGCAACAGCAGGGTTTGCGCATTGAGCACATTGAGGTAGTCGGTCAGGCCGCGCTGGTAGGCGATCATCGCGATGTCATAGGTTTTCTGCGCGGCAGCCACCGACTCGGCGGCGAAATCTTGCTGCTTGTCCATCGACTCACGGCGGATCAACTGATCGGAGATGCCCTTGAGGGCATTGACCAGGGTCTGGTTGTACTTGGCCACGGCCAGGTCATAACCGCCCGCGGCCTCACCCAGTTCCGCACGCAGGCGCCCACCGTCGAAGATCGGCAGGGAGATCGCCGGGCCCACGCTGTAGTTGAGTTTCTTGCCGGTCAGGAACTCCAGCGCCCCACCGCCGGTGGCCATGTAGCCGAGGCTGCCGACCAGGTCGACGTTGGGGTAGAAGCCGGCGTGCGCCACCTCGATACTGCGCGCCTGGGCCGCCACCTGCCAGCGGCTGGCAACCACGTCTGGACGTTGCCCGAGCAATTGCGCCGGTAGTGCCGAAGGCAGCTTCAATGGCGCCCCCAGGGCCAGGGTTGGACGCTGCAGACGCGCGCCCTCCCCAGGCCCCTTGCCGGCCAAAGCAGCGAGCTGGTTGCGACTCAGGGCGATGCTTTCGTCCAGCGCGTCCAGTTGGCGATGGGTTTCCGGCAACGGGGTCTGCGCCTGGCTGACTTCAAAATGGGTGCCGATGCCGCCGTCCAGGCGCTTTTGCGCCAGATCGAGTATCTGTTGTTGCTGGGCCAGGGTCGCCGCGATGATGTCGCGCTGGGCGTAATGCAGGGAAAGCTGAATGTAGGCCCGCACCACGTTGTTCTGCAGTTCGAGCTGGGCCATGCGCGCTTCGGCGGCGCTCATGTGGGCCAGGTCGACGGCTCGCTCGCTGGCATTGCTTTCGCGCCCCCAGAGATCCAGCGCGTAGCTGAAACCCAGTGCGGCGTTGTTATCCCAGGTGGTGGAATTGGCCAACTCGCCCGGGCCGTAGAACTGATCGGTGGGCCAGTTGTGGCGCTTGAGGGAGCTGTCGGCGTTGACCTGCAACGACTCGGCGGATTCCACCACCCCGGCCATGGCCCGGGCCTGGCGCACTCGCGCCGCGGCCATGGCCATGCTTGGGCTACCCTGCAAAGCCAGGTCGACCCAGGCATTGAGCTGCGGATCGCCATAGGCCTGCCACCACTGGGCGCTGGGCCAGTGAGCATCCTGGATCGCGCTCTGGATGGCGACATCTGTGGCCAATGTATTGGCATCGAGTGCCTTGCCTTGTGGGGCAATACCTCCGGTTCCGATGCAGCCGCTGATTGCTAACGATAAAGCCCAGACACTGAGAGTCTTCAACTCTCTGTTGATGCGACGCGGCACTGCTGCAAATTCCTGAGGAGGGGGAGATTTCCAATCGACACGATTCTAGGGCTGGGCCTGCGCGGCGATAAGCTGGGAATCTTGTGAATCTTTGTTACCGTTAGCGAGATAATCCCTTGGTTGAATGCCTGAACCTTGTAACTTCGTGTCACAATTTGCCATCTCCCTTGAGAGCTCCCCATGGACACTTTGCAAAACATGCGCGCCTTCAGCTGTGTCGCCGAGGCCGGCAGTTTTACCGCCGCCGCCGTGCAGCTTGATACCACTACAGCCAATGTCTCGCGCGCGGTCTCCAACCTTGAGGCCCATCTGCAAACCCGCCTGCTCAACCGCACCACCCGGCGCATTGCCCTGACCGAAGCCGGCAAACGCTATTTGCTGCGCTGCGAACAGATCCTGGCCTATGTCGAAGAAGCCGAGGCCGAAGCCAGCGACGCCCATGCGCGTCCGGCCGGGCAGTTGAAAGTGCACACCATGACCGGGATCGGCCAGCACTTCGTCATCGACGCGATTGCGCGTTACCGCAAGACCCACCCCGACGTGACCTTCGACCTGACCCTGGCCAACCGCGTGCCGGACCTGCTGGACGAGGGCTACGACGTGTCCATCGTGCTCGCCAGCGAACTGCCGGACTCAGGCTTCGTCTCCCAGCGCCTGGGCATCACCTACAGCATCGTCTGTGCCTCACCGGCCTACGTCAAAGCCAATGGCTGCGCACACAAGCCCAGCGACTTGCTGAACCACGCCTGCCTGCGCCTGGTGAGCCCGGTGATCCCCCTGGAAAAATGGCTGTTCGACGGCCCCGAAGGCCAGGAAATGGTCACCATCAACAGCTCGCCGTTCCTGGTGAACTCCGCCGATGCGATGAAAACCGCGATCACCAGCGGCATGGGGGTAGGCGTGCTACCGGTGTACGCGGCGATTGAAGGATTGCGCAACGGCACGCTGGTGCGGGTGATGCCCAACTACCGCTCCCAGGAGCTGAACCTGTACGCCATCTACCCGTCGCGCCAGTACCTGGATGCCAAGATCAAGACCTGGGTGGAATACCTGCGGGGCTCGCTTCCGGAAATCCTCGCAGCCCATCAGGCGGAACTGACGGCGTATGAGCTCAGTGGCAGTTTGAGTGGGGCGCGGCTCAGCAACTGATTGCGCGAGCAGGCGCAGCGCTGCTCGGGACTCGCGCAAACCCCAGCAAGAATGATAGCTTGCTTGGCATTCTCCCCCGCATGACGAGCCTTCCTGCGATGAAAAAGACTGTCCTTGCCTTCAGCCGTGTCTCGCCTGCCATGGTCGAGTCCCTGCAACAAGACTTCAACGTGATCGTGCCCAACCCCAAGCAGGGTGATATCAACGCCCAGTTCAACGAAGCCCTGCCCCACGTCCACGGCCTGATCGGCGTCGGACGCAAGCTGGGCCGGGCGCAACTGGAAAACGCCGGGCAACTGCAAGTGGTCTCCAGTGTGTCGGTGGGCTACGACAACTATGACCTGGACTACTTCAACGAACGCGGGATCATGCTCACCAACACCCCGGACGTGCTGACCGAAAGCACCGCCGACCTGGCCTTCGCCCTGCTGATGAGCAGCGCTCGGCGAGTCGCCGAACTGGACGCCTGGACCAAGGCCGGGCAATGGCAAGCCAGTGTCGGCGCGCCGCTGTTCGGTTGTGATGTGCACGGCAAGACCCTGGGCATTGTCGGCATGGGCAATATCGGCGCGGCCATTGCCCGACGTGGCCGCCTGGGCTTCAACATGCCGCTCCTGTACAGCGGCAACAGCCGCAAGAGCGCACTGGAACAGGAACTGGGCGCGCAATTTCGTAGCCTCGAGCAATTGCTGGCCGAAGCCGACTTCGTCTGCCTGGTGGTGCCGCTCAGCGACAAGACTCGCCATTTGATCAGCCATCGTGAACTGGGCCTGATGAAATCCAGCGCAATTCTGGTGAACATTTCCCGTGGCCCGGTGGTCGATGAAGCGGCATTGATCCAGGCCCTGCAAGACAACCGGATCCGCGGTGCGGGGCTGGACGTCTATGAAAAGGAACCGCTGGCACAGTCGCCGCTGTTTGCCCTGAAAAACGCCGTGACCTTGCCGCACATCGGCTCCGCCACTCACGAAACCCGCGACGCCATGGCGAACCGCGCCCTGGCCAATTTGCGCAGCGCCTTACTGGGCGAACGGCCGCAAGACCTGGTCAACCCGCAGGTGTGGCAAGGATGAGGGGCCGGCGGCACGTTGTTGCATACGTGCCGCCAACTTCATGGGCCAATACGCGGAGCACTTAGGCTTGCCGCGACTAACTAACTGACTACCGCACAACATCAAGCGACAAAAGTCGCTACTCGCCTCGCGACAAACTTTCGTGCGCGCGTTATAACTTCGACTAGCACAAAAAAGCTCATTAAATGCGGCTAACATCCGGAGATAACGCGCATGATAAAATTCACCACCGCTTGCGCGATACGGCGCAGCAAGACACTCATTGTATTAATGGCCGCAGTGTTCGGAATGTTTACTCTTATCAATAACTACACCGACTATACGGCCTACTACGTATATGTCGGTGACATCCTCAGCATGACGAACACCGAAGGCAACGAATCACGACGCTACAGGGCCGTAACATCGAAGTTGTTCCATCATCGTTTCTATTGGACGATCATCACCCTGGAAACCATCTTTACGTTATGTTGCCTGGTTGGCACCTATCAGCTTTATCGAAACATCAATGCCACCCATAAGGAGTTTCGCAGCGCAAAAAAAATGGCAATCGTCGGTTTGACCACTGCCATCACTGTTTACTACGTCATGTACATCATCATTCTCAACGAATGGTTTGACATGGAATACTCGACCAACCGCAACGCCTTCGATTGGGCCCGCAGTAATCTCGAATATATGTTTCCCGCGTTAATCTATCTGTCGCTGGATAACGACAACTAACACACGGCCCTGCTCATGCCAGACCGGCTTTGACCGGGTTGATCCGCACAGCGGGTTTGCGAAACACCAGCAGGTTGCCCAGCATCACCAGCACCAGGCCGGCCAGTGCCGGCGCAGTCCATTGATAACCCTCGACGAACGCCGAGACATTCAACGCCACCACCGGAAACAGCACCGTGCAATAGGCCGCACGCTCCGGGCCCATGCGCCCAACTAGCGTCAGGTAAGCGGTAAAACCGATTACCGACCCCGGAATCACCAGGTACAACAGCGAACCGATGTAACGGCTGTTCCATTCCATGTCGAAGGGAATGCCCTTGACCAGGCAGTACAGCGACAGCATCGCCGCCCCATAGGCCATGCCCCAGGCGTTGGTGGTCAGGGGCTTGAGGCCGGCTTTCTGTTGCAGGCTGGAGAGCATGTTGCCCGCCGAGAAACATAGCGTACCGAGCAACGCCAGACCCAAGCCCAACAGCGTCTGCGGGCTGGCAGTGTGCCCCGCCAGCTCCGGCCAGAACAACAACCCCAACCCGCCCAGGCCCAGTGCCCCGCCCATCAGCACGTTACGGGCGATTTTCTGGCCGAAGAACACCCGCGCATTCAACGCATTCCATAGCGTCGCGGTGGAGAACACCACGGCGACCAGGCCGCTGGGGATCCACTGGCTGGCATAGAGGAAACACATGAAGTTGATGCAGAACAGGCACAGCCCCTGGGCCACGCAGATCAGGTGCCCACGACGGTTCATAACCTGTAGCTTGCGGCTGAGCAGCAGAATCACGAACAACACCAGGGCGGCCAGGCCAAAGCGATAGACAATCGACACCGGTATGGCCACGACCCCCAATTGCAGTTTCAAGGCGATCCAGGTGGTGCCCCAGATCAGCACAGTCAGCAGGTATAACGAGAGGTTCATGGCGGCAACTCCTGAAGATGGCCTTCAGTCTGTGCCGCAGGCGTGTGGCGCGCTTGCATAAACTTGCGCTTTTGTCCGTTGTCGGGCTGGCACCGAAAGGCCGACGGAGTAGGATGCAAGACGTTGGAGAAACGATCATGCCCGCACTGGAAACCCTGCAAGTGTTTCAAGCCCTCAACCGCTCGCCCCATGCTCGTCTCGAGCACAGCGCCGAGCTCGGTGACGGCATGGCTGCAGCCCTGTGGAGCAACTATCACGACGCCCAGGATTACCAAGCCCCGGGGCATCACACCCTGTCCTGCTACCTGGCCGGTGGCACCGGGACCTTCCGCCGCGAACAGCCTGGTACCACGGGCGGCCCGAACAAGCTCTGCGTGTTGCCCGCCGAACATCAGTCGGCCTGGGTGATCAACGGTGAAATCCGCCTGGCCCACCTGTACTTCAGCCAGGAACAGTTCGCCCTCGGCTGCGTCACCCTGCTCGATCGCGAACCCCGTGCGCTGCACCTGCGCGAAGGCACCTTTCTCGACGACCCGTTGCAGGCCCGACGCTTTCACCAACTGATCGCCTTGAACTGGGATGAACCCGGCGAGCGCCTGCTGACCAGCAGCCTGGCCCACGAAATGCTCAGCCACACCCTGCTCAATCAGGTTGGCCTGCGTCAGGGGCTGCGACTCAAGGGTGGCCTGGCCGCCCATCAACGACGGCTGCTGGTGGAGTACATCGACAGTCATCTGGAGCAGTCCATCAGCCTTGGCCAACTGGCGGCCCTGTGCGCGCTGTCGGAGTACCACTTTGCGCGGATGTTCCGTGAAAGCTTCGGCCTGCCGCCCCATCAATACCTGCTGGCCCGCCGCCTGGCCCAGGCCCGGTATCTGCTGCGCAGTACTCGACAACCCTTGGGCGAGATTGCCCTGGCCTGCGGTTTTGCCAGCGCCAGCCACTTCACCAACCGCTTCCGCCAGGCCATGCACGGCACGCCCGGCGACTATCGCCAGGCGTTGTCGCGCAGCTGAGCTCAGTCACTCCATTGGGTCAGGGCCACGGCGACCTTGTCTTCCAGACTTTTAACTGCAGCACCTTCGGCCAGGTAGTTGTTGGAAATCATGGCAAATACCAGCGCACGTCCCTCTACGCTGCGCAGGTATCCGGATAACGACGAAACCGCAGTCATCGTTCCGGTCTTGGCGTGCAAGTTATCCTGCGCAAAGGTTCCACGCAGACGATTACGCAAGGTACCGCCGAGCATCCGCTCAGGGTTGCCTGCAATCGGCAGTGCCGCATACCAGTAGTCGAACCAGGGTTGATGACGCACACGTAACAACAGATCCGTCAGGCTTTGCGTCGAAATCAGGTTGCGTCGGGACAAGCCCGATCCGTCGACCTGAACAATCGCGCTGCCCTGAAGCCCGTGCCGCTGCAAGAAGCTGTTGACCACGGCGATGCCAGACTCGGCAGTCCCCACATTGCCGGTGCTACGCCCCATCGTTTTAAGTAAAACTTCTGTCATGTTGTTGTTCGATAGCTTGAGCAGGGGTGTCAGCAACTGCGCCAAAGGCAACGAGTCATGAGCGGCCAACGGCCTTGCGCCTGAGGGAGTGGTCACTCCGATCACCGTGCGCCCATCGACCTTTATACCCTGGGCTATCAGGGCCCGATGGAAAACATCCGCCACCAGACGGGTCGGTTCCCAGACACTGACCCATTTGCGAGCAGCGGTGCCGGCTGGCAATGTCCCGCTGACCAACAGTCGATTGCTGCCATGTTCACGACTGACCCTGAGGGTATTGGCAGCACCGATGGTCACACTATTGGTAACCGTCATAATCGTGTTTGCCGGGTGGATATTGACGACGACCGGGTCGCCCTCAACGGTGGCGCGGGCGGTGACGATAACCGTGCCGGCATCAAAATCACTGTCGGGAGACAGGCTCAGAGCCGAAATCTGCGCCGCATAGGCGGCACTTTCATCATCATTGGCCCAATCGGCTCCCAGCCTGACGGAATCGAACGCGGTGTCGTCGATGAGCACATTACCCCTGACACGCTTTATGCCAAGTGCGGCCAGGTCAGCGGCCAACCGCTGGTAATCCTCGGCCTGAATGCTCGGGTCGCCGCTACCTCGAAGGTATAGGTCGCCGTCCAGTCGATCGCCTTTCAACTGTCCAGCAGTCAACACCTGAGTCGAAAAACCAAATTCGGCTCCCAGCACCTCCATGGCGGCTGCCGTGGTCAGGAGCTTCAGGCCGGAGGCTGGCAGCAACCGCGTCATGCCATTGCGCTGATAGAGCGAGGCTCCTGTATCGGCATCGCGAACAGTCAGAGAGACCAGGGAGCCCTCCAGGACTGGATCATTGAGCAGTTGATCGAGGGTATTGACCGATTCGCTCTTGGGTACCGAGGCACAAGCACTCAGTAACAGGGCCAGGGCAATGGCTAGCCCCCCTCTGTAAAAACATTTTCGGGTAATCATAAAAGTCCTTTTATGCATAGCCCCCGACTCAGCGGACGGGCAACTGGATGACTCATCATGAGTCATGCTCCAGTGCCGACAAGACGCTAAGCCGGCACTCACCGTCAACCCGCTACTTTTTAGCAAGCATTTCGTTGCTTGGGTTCCCTCGACCCGCTCTCAAAACGCCAAGGTACTGGACAACGACACCTGCCGCGAATCGCCCATCGAGACAAAAAAGCGGCTGGCGGCCGAGGTGTAGTAGGTGCGGTCGAAAAGGTTCTTCACGTTGAGCTGGAACTTGACCTTCTGCCCGTCGAGCCGAGTGTCATAGGTGGCGAAGGCATCCGCCACGGTGTAGCCCGGCAGGTCAAAGTCGTTGACTGCGTTACCGGCCCGTTCGCCGACATACCGCGCGCCAGCCCCGACGCGCAGTTGATCGCCACCGATCAGGCTGCCGAAGTCGTAGACCGCCGACAGTGACCCACTGTTGCGGGCGACGTTTTGCAATTTCTTGCCCTGGTAGGTCGGGTCTTCAGTGACCTCGGCGTCGGTGTAGGCGTAGCTGCCGATCATGCTCCAGCGCTCGCTCAACTGCCCGCTCAGGTCGATTTCCAACCCCCGCGAGCGGACCTCGCCCGCCGCACTGTAGATCGTCACCGGCCCCTCGGAGTTGGCCACCAGCACGTTGCGCTTCTTGATGTCGAACAGCGCGATATTGCCGGTCATGCGCCCCGGCAGATCGAGCTTGGCTCCCAGTTCCCAGGACTTGGCCTGTTCCGGCGCGACGCTGCCATCGAGCACCGTGCTGCTGCCGCTCAGCGGGGCAATGGTGGAGTTGGGCTTGAAAGATTCGGTGTAGCTGCCGTAGAACGACAACGCATCGCTGTAGCGATACACCAGGCCGGCGCGGGGCACCCACTTCTGGCCGTTGGTGTCGGTGTTGGCCTTGAACGGACGGCCCTTGCCGGCGTACTGGTCGTACTCCTGGAAACGCCCCCCGGCGACGAGGATCCACTGCTCGTTCAGGTGAATAGAGTCCTGCAGGAACACCGAGTCGCTGCGCAGCAGGTCGGTCTGCGCGCTGTCCGCGGCGCTGACGGTGGTGCCCGCCACCTCTGTGCCATAGACCGGGTCAAGGTAGCTGAACGACGGCGCCCGGCTTTTCTGGCGGATCAGGTCGGCACGGTAGATCTTGCGGTACTCGTCATCCACCCCCAGCACCAGGTCGTGTTGCATGCCGGCCGTCTCGACCTGGCCCTGCAGGCTGACGGTGGTGAAGCGGTCGGTGCTGAGAGCGCCCTGGGTGCCGTCCATGTTGCGGGTCAGCGTGCCCTTCGCCGGATCGATCGCGGTGATGCGGACCTGGCTAGCGTCGTAGGTTTCGCGGTTCCAGCTGTAGCCGAAGTGCGCGCTCCAGTTGTCGTTGAGTTCGTGGTCGGCCTCGAAGTGGTAGAGGTCCGAGCGACCTTGCATGTTATTGAACGGCTCGTCGAGACGTCGCTGCGCCGGAATGTCCAACGGGTGATTGGTCAGCGGATCGATGGCGGTGCCACGGTCGAATGGCGAGAGGAATTCACGATGTTCGTAGGCAAATTGCAGCGTGGTGCTGTCGCCGTACCAGGCGAGGGACGGTGCGACCAGGCTCTCGCGGTGGGTGCCGAAATTGCGCCAGTAATCTTCGTCTTCGTGGTCCAGCACCAACCGATAGGCCAGTCCGGATTCCCCCAGTGCGCCGGTGCTGTCCAGGCTGCCGCCGCTGCCGTTCTTGCCGTCGCCGTAGCTCGAGCCGCGTGCGGTCAGGGCGTTGTAAGCCTGCATCTGGGGTTTCTTGCTGACCATGTTCACCACCCCGCCCGGGTCCTGGATCCCGTAGAGCAGGGAGGCCGGCCCCTTCAGCACCTCGACCCGATCCACCGAGGCATTCAGTCCACGGCCCTGCACGATCGGCATGCCGTCGCGCATGATCGAACCGTTGCGGTTGTCACCAAAACCGCGAGTCATCACCGAGTCCTGGGTGCTGCCCAGCGTATTGCCCTGGGTGATGCCGCTGACGTTGGCCAGGGCATCGTCGAGGTTACGCGGCGCCTGATCACGCAAGACCTGGGCCGCGACCACGTTGATGGTCTGGGGGATTTCCTGCAGCGTGGCCGAGGAGCGCGCAATCGAGGTGGTTGCCGGCGGCTGGTAGCTCAGCGACGCGTCCTGCACTGAGGTGATGGTGGTCGCCCCCAGGTTCAGGACGCCAGCGCTGGGCACTGGTTCCAGGACCAGGGTATGACCGTCGGTCTGGCGGAACGTCATTGCCGACCCACTCAACAGCCGCTGCATGGCTTGCTCGGCGCTCATCTGCCCACTGATAGCTGGCGCTGTCACGCCATACGGGGCTTCATCGGTGTAGACCACGCTGATCCCGGTCACCCGACTGAAATCGCTCAGGGCCTGGGGCAAGGGTTTGGCGGCGATATCGAAGCGAAATTGGGCGCTGTGCTGCTCACTGGGCTGCGCGGCCTGGGCCATGTTCAGCGCTGACAACGCCACCACCAGGACCGAGCCCCCGAACCATTGTTTGACCGAACCGCCTGCCACCGAACTTGCCCTGGACTTCATTGCTTGGACCCATGTGTAGTAACGCAACCGATGCGAACAATTCGCACTTTCACCACTACACGGATGGCGCTCGGTTTTACCTCATCTGATCCGCAAAAATAATTGCACACCCGCGATCTGTAGCTGCTACGCGGGTATTGCTGGGGTCTTTAGCGCAGGATGATCAGGCTGCCCAGGTGGTTCTGCTCGAAGCCCAGCAGCCCTTGCAACGATGCCAGGACTGCTTGCGGGTCGTGGCTGGGGAAGCTGCCGCTGATACGGCGCGTGCCCAGTTCATCGTTGAGCAGGACAATTCGCCCCGGGTAATAACGCCGCAGGTCCTGCACCACGTCGGCCAGGGGTGCCTTGTAGTAATTCAGCCAGCCCTGGCGCCAGGCCAGTTGCGCCTGCGCATCGATAGCTTGCAGGGCACGGGCCTGGCCGGCGCTGTAGGCCACTTGCTGGTCGGCGCCCAGCACCTGCTGCTCGGCACCTTTGCCCGGGGTGACGCCGACCCGTCCCGAGAGCACGCTGACCTGCGCGCCCATGGGTTGCAGGCGCACTTCGAACTGGGTGCCGAGGACTCGCGCCTCGCCTTGGTTGGCATCGACCACAAAGGGTTCACCCGTGTGGCTGACGCTGAAAAACGCAGCCCCCCGTCGCACCTCGACGTGCCGTTCACCGCGGCTGAAATCCACGGCGATGGCGCTGTCGGCATCCAGGGTGATCACTGACTGATCGGCCAGGGTCACGCTGCGCACCTGCCCCGGCGCCGAGACATAGTCGGCGCCCAGGTCATCGAACCAGCGCGACGGCTGCCAGCCCGCCCCCATCGACACCATCAGCAGCAGGCTGGCGGCCAACGCCAGCCCACCCGACCAGCGCCGCACACTGGAACGCCGCGAGCGGTTCATCGCATTCAAGTAGCCCTGCAAGGCCAAGGCATCTTCATCGGCCAGGGTCCGGGCGGGCACTTCGCTGAGCTCCCAGATCACCTGGGCCTGGGCATACGCCTCGGCGTGGGCAGGATCGGCCTGCAGCCAATGACTGAAGGTCGCTTGATCGCCACTGCTTGGCTGATCGTGCAACAGGCTCAGCCAGGCCAGTGCGGCCTGTTCCTGCGCGGGCGTCGGCAGGACGCGAGTGTCGTGGTTCACGGGGCTTTCCCTGGCGTACGTGATTCGGGGTCCCGCAGACTGGCCTTGCAGGCTTCGAGCGCGCGCATCATATGTTTTTCCACGGCACTCTGGGACACGCCCATGACCTTGGCAATCTGCGCGTATTTGCGGCCGTGGATGCGGTTGAGCAAAAAAATCTGTCGGGTGCGCTCGGGCAAACTGCGCAGCGCAGCTTCAACATGGCGCAAGTCATTGCCGGCTTCGAGGGCCGCTTGCGGCTCCACCCCAAGATTGTCCTGCTGCTCCGGCAGCCAGCCTTCGCTCAACCGGCCGCGGGCGCCTTCGCTGCGCAGGTGATCGATGGCGATGTTGCCGGCGCAACGCAGCAAATACGTGCTGAGTTCCTCGACCTGCACCAACGGCCGCCGCCAGAACCGCAGGAACAGGTCTTGCACCAGGTCGGCCGCCGTCGCCCGACACCCCACCCGCCGACTGACCAAGGCTTCCATCTGCGAGCGCTGGGACAAAAACACCTGGAGAAAATGCGCACGGCCGCTCGGGCTGTCGCTGCCGTCGGCCTTCTGCGGTTCAGGGGGCATGCTGATCATTCGGCTCGCCTCGCCTACCCCAGCGCCAGCGCGACCAGTGGGCTGAATAGCAGCCCGAGGGCCGCCATGAGCATCACCAGGCGCGGCCGATATGGCAGCAACCACACCAGCAGCATGGCGCTGGCCATCAGGGCCGCGCACCACTCGACCAGGCCCAGGCTCCAGCCGGTGGCCAGAACGGCCGCCGCCAAAGACAGGCCCAACAGCGACCAGCCACACAACTGCAGCAGCCGCCGCACACGCGTCGTCGGCGTACGGGCGAGCAGGTCGCGATGATGGCGGTCCATCGACAGGCACAACGCGGTAAATCCGCTGTAGCTCAGCAACACGGGCAGCAGCATTCAGTTCACCTCGACTTTGGATCTGACACTCGGCGCACGCACCGCACGGGCCGGGGCTTTGCCGCCGAGCTGCGCGGAACGCATCATCTTCCATGCCGCCCAGGCGAGAAACACACCACTGCCCAGGCACGTCAGGTCAAAGCCCAGGCGGGCCCAGTCGCCTTGCGCCAGCAACATGCGTAACGACTGCTCGCTGCTCAAGGCGTCCAACAGCGGCACCGCACAGAACAACCCGGCGGCCAGTGCCAGTTGCTCAACCCAGGCGACGCGACCACGACGCACCAAGGCATGCAGCAGGCTCAAGCCCCAGGCGATGAAAAAGCTGTTGACCTCCCACTCGCCACGCTCGGCCAGGTTCACCGGCAACAGGCGGTTGGCGCAGAAGAACACCGCCACTGCGATCAGCAGCCCCGACATGCTGGCGATATTGAGCACCTCCACCAGCCGCAACTCGAACGGCATCACCGCGCTCTTGGCATGTTTCAACTGGCGCTTGCCCAGCCAGATCACCAGCCCGGTGCCGATCATCGCGGTGCCGGCCAAGCCACAGATAAAGTACAGCCAGCGCAGGGTCGGACCGGCAAAATGCCCCAGGTGCAAACCGTAGAAACTGCCCGCAATGGCCATGGGCGCCGGACGTGCCGGATCAGCCGTGAGAAACGCGCCGCTGACCCCGTCGAACGCCACGGCACTGCCGAACTCATACATCACCCGGTCGGCGCTGCTGCGCATGACATTCACCGTCGCCTTGACGTCGCCTGGATGGCTGACCGTCACCAGGCGCACCTGGCCACCGCCCCACTGCTCACGCGCCCGCTCGACAAAGGGTGCCAGCGCCAGCAACTGCCCGGGCTGACCCTCGGCCTTGGGTGACTCGGACGCCGGGAACAGCTCGCTGAAGAAGCTGTCGGTATCGCCCTGGTAAGCCACCAGAATGCTCGCTGGCATCACCATGTACATGAAGATCACCAGGCTGCTGTAGGTGATCATCAGGTGAAACGGCAGCACCAGCACCCCCACCGCATTGTGCCCGTCGAGCCAGGAGCGCTGGCCCTTGCGCGGGCGGAAGGTGAAGAAGTCCTTGAAGATTTTCTTGTGGGTGATGATCCCGCTGATCAACGCCACCAGCATCAGCATTGCCGCGCTGGTGGATAACCAGCGGCCCCACGGATGGGGCATCTGCAACTGGTAGTGGAAGCGATAGAAGAAGTCGCCGCCGCGGGTATCGCGCACCTGCAGCACCTCACCGCTGAGTGGGTCGAGCTGGCGTTGCTCACGAGGGCCGCGTCGGCCCTCATTGCCCGGCATCTGCCAGGACACCGACAGGCCCGGGTCGCGCGCGCTCGGCAGGCTGATCACCCAACGCCCGGCACCGCCGGCGTGCTGCTGCAGGTAGTGCTGCGCCAGCGTCAGGCTGGCTTCGCTGCTGACCTGGCGCACCGGGATTTCCGGCTGCATCCAGTGGCTGATCTCGTCGTTGAAGTACGACAAGGTACCGGTGAGGAAGATCGCGAACAGAATCCAGCCGAAGATCAATCCGGTCCAGGTGTGCAACCAGGCCATGGCCTGACGGAAGCCCTCTTTCATGATTGCCCCAACCAGTAACCCAGGCCACCGAACGCCGCCAGCACCACGCCGGGCAGCAACAGGCCGAACCACGCCTGCCAGGCACTGCGACTGGCAAAACACCAGAGCACGGCCACCAGGTACACCAGGAAGGACGTCATCATGCCGCTGACCACGGCTTCAGCGCGGGCCATGGGCAGCCACAGGCTCATGCAGATACTGGCCAGTGCCGCGAGGAGGTAACCGCCAAACAGCGCGGCCAGCACCCGCGAGGTGACGGCCAGGCGATAGGAAACGGGGAGGCTTTTCATGTTTCGACCTTGAAACGAAAGGAAATCTGCGCGCGGTCCATGCCAGCGCAGGGTCAACGGAGGCCAATAGTAATGATAAATATTCTCATGTGCAAAAGACTCCGATGAAAAAGCCTGGCTCCGCTGGTCAGCGCTGCGTTCTGATCAACTGCCCGCCAGGCACGACGGCGTGCCGGCCACCAACGCGTCGATGGCACAGCGCGTCTTGGCCGGCATATGAACCGCCGTGGGCCAGATCACATGGATCGGTGAAGGCTGCTCACGGTAGCTGGGCAACACGGCTTCCAGTTGTCCACGCAGCACATAGTGCGCCACCAGCCAACTCGGCAACCAGGCCAGGCCCACGCCCGCGACAGCGGCGTCGGCCACGGCCTGGAGGTCGTCCATCAGCAGCGGCGAAACCACCCGGGAACGGTGTGGGGTATTGCAGCGATAGGCGATGCCGCGGTGGCCGGCGAGGTCGTCGATCGATTCAATTGGCCCCACACGCTGCAAGTAAGCCGGTGCAGCCGCCAGGCACACGGACTGTTCACCCAGGCGGCGCGCGCTGAGGCGGTCGGTGTCGGGCAGCGGGCCGATTCGCACGGCCACGTCGAAGCCTTCCTGGGCCAGATCCACCAGCCGGTCGGCGAAGCAAATCTCGATTTCCAGTTCTGCATAACGCGCCATCAAGCCCCACAGTGCGGGCGCCGCGTAGTGATGTCCGAACGCCAGCGGCAAACTCACCCTCAAGCGTCCGCGTGGCTGTTGGCGGCCACTTTCCAACACCGATTCGGCTGCCTCCAGTTCCGCCAGTGCGCGCAGGCAATGTTCGTAGTAGGCCTGGCCATCTTCGGTGAGCCGTTGGCGACGGGTCGAACGCTGCAACAGACACGTGCCAAGCCGCGCCTCCAGCCGCGCCAAACCCTTGCCCACCGCCGAACGCGTGAGATTGAGCCGTTCGGCGGCCTCGGTCAGGTTGCCGCTTTCGACGATCTGCAGAAAGAGTTCAACGCCATCAAAACGTGGTGTGGCCATGGTGCAATTGTCGCCCTTGAGTCCCCTATCAAAAGAAAATTTATCACGAATAAAGAACCAAGTTCCCGCGAGAATAACTCCCATCATTTATCCACAGGAGAATCCCATGCCACCCGCCGCCAGCTTATCGGCCGCCAGCACACCCAGCACCGCCAGAAACAACCTGGCCCTCACCGCCGTGTGCCTGGTGGCACTGATGTTCGGCCTGGAAATTTCCAGCGTGCCGATCATCCTGCCCACCTTGGAACAGCAACTGGGCACCGGTTTCCAGGACGCCCAATGGATCATGAACGCCTACACCCTGGCCTGCACCAGCGTGCTGATGGCGGCAGGCACATTGGCTGACCGCTTTGGCCGTCGACGCATGCTGGTGCTGTGCCTGTGGGTATTTGCCGTGGCTTCGCTGGTGTGTGGGCTGGCCGGCAGCGCCTCCACACTGATTGTCGCGCGGTTTGTCCAGGGCATTGGCGGTGGGGCGATGATGATTTGTCAGTTCGCCATCCTCTCGCACCTGTTCCGCGACCCGGCAGCGCGGGCGCGGGCATTTGCCATATGGGGTGTGATTGCCGGCGTGGGCCTCGGCTTCGGGCCGATGGTCGGCGCATTGATCCTGGCCGTGGCGGATTGGCGCTGGGTGTTCCTGGTGCATGTGCCACTGACATTGTTCACCTTGGTACTGCTGCGCGTCAGCGTGGAAGAATCCCGCGACCCGAGCGCTCATCGCCTCGATATCGCCGGCATGCTGACGTTGACGCTGTCGGTGTTTGCCCTGGTCTACTTCATCACCCAAGGCAGCGAAAATGGCTTTGTACCGGGCTGGGCGGGCCTGGCGCTGGCTGCGCTGCTGTTGTTTATCGTGATTGAGCGCCGCAGCGCGCACCCGATGTTCGACTTCGCGGTATTTCGCATCCACCGTTTCAACGGTGCGTTGATGGGCTCGATCGGCATGAACTTCAGCTTCTGGCCTTTCATGATCTACCTGCCGTTGTACTTCCAGGCTGGCCTGGGTTACGACACCCTGACCACTGGTGCGGCCCTGCTCGCCTACACCTTGCCGACCCTGCTGGTTCCGCCGCTGGCCGAGCGCCTCGCCCTGCGCTACGGCGCCGAAGGCGTCATCCCCTTGGGCCTGGGACTGATGGCTATAGGGTTTCTGACCATGGCCGCCATCAACATGGCCGAACACCCGGATATCGGGCTGATACTGGCTAGCTGCGTGCTGACGGGCGTGGGCCTGGCGCTGACCAACTCGCCCACTACCAACACCACCACGGGCTCGGTGTCCGCCGACCGCGCGGGCATGGCGTCGGGCATCGACCTGAGCGCACGATTAATTACCTTGGCAATCAACATCGCGCTGATGGGCCTGGTGCTGTTGCTGGGCATCAGCCATCAACTGGCTGAGGTGTTGCCTGCGAGCACTGCACTGGACTGGCCGGCCATCAGCCAAAACATTGCAGCGGGTAAGTTGGATTCGCCGGGGCTGGCACTCAACGATGCCCAGGCAGCACTGCGCCATGGCGCCGGTTGGGCCATGTTGTTTGCAGGGTTGGGGGCGTGTGGGCTGGCGCTGCTGAGTCGGTATTTTTTCCGACGCAGCTAAATGAAATCGGGCCTGCAAATGCAGGCCCGCTTGTGGAGGATGAAGAACCGGTCAGCCGTTGATCACAGCATTTTCGTTTTCCAGGAATTCCTGTTCCAGTGCGTCTTCATTCACTTTGTTGATTGGCTGGTTTTTCCCGGCAGCGCGTGGCTTGCCTTGCAGTCGACCAAACAGATGTTCCAGCGCGTGTTCCAGTTTGGTGGCTGCGCTGTCGATCGCCTGTTCCAGGGTATCGCCCTTGGCGGACACCGACAGTGGTTGATGGCCTTTTGGCCGTGCTTCCAGGCGGCAACTTAAATCGTGGGGACCGGGCTTGTCGCCGTTCTCATCCCGCAGGTAGACCTCAACGCGGGTCAGGTCTTCTTCATAACGTTCGAGCGTGCTCTCAATGGTAGTACGTACCCACTCCTCCAGTCGGATGCTGCTTTCAATATGGTTATCGCTGTTGACTTGGATTTGCATAGTTCATCCCTTATTTCAGCTAGCTCGCGAGAGGTCCGGTGTAGCGTTGAATCTTCAGTGACCGTGACCTCTTACTTACAGAGTTGGGCAGACGGTGAAACAATTCAACCCCTAAAAAAAGATAAATTTTCATTGCTGAAAAAGTCGGACAACGGACAAAAGCGCTGTTAAGGTCGGGAGTTGGGTCGCCTGGTAACACTGCAACAATTACTCACATCTGCCCCTCACCCAAAGGGTGCATTCCGCGAAAGATCTGCGCCTCTTCCACCAGCCAGTCGTGCACCGCGCGTACGCCCGGATGGCTCAGCGCACCCGGTGCATACAGCAGCACGTAACGTTTGTAGTTGGGCACCGCAACACCAAAGGGCACGATCAGGGTGCCGCGCTCCAGTTCATCATTGAGCAGCGTGCGCCGGGCAATGGCCACGCCCATACCGGCAATTGCCGCCTCGATGGTCAGGTGGTTGCGATTGAACGTATGCCCACGCCGCACATCGGCACCGTCGAAGCCGATGGCGTTGAGATAGAACTCCCATTCCGCGTATTCGTAGCTGCCCCGCCAGGCGGTGATGTCGTGCAACAACGGAAAATGCACCAGGTCCGCCGGGCCGTGCAGCGGGGGGCGCCCACGCAGCAGGCTGGGGGCGCAGACCGGAAAAATCTGTTCATCGAGCAAGGCTGTGGATAACAGCCCCGGGTAGCTGCCATCGTTCAGGTCGATCGCCAGGTCGAAGTCGCCCTCGTGCAGGGCCACGCTGCTGTCCTCGGCCACCAGGCGCAACTGGATATCCGGGTAGCGCTGTTGCAAGCGTGGCAGGCGCGGGGTCAGCCATTTGCCGAGGAAGGATGGGATCGAACGCAGGCGCAGGATGCCGCTGATCATGCCGGCGTCCAGTCGGCGCAACTCTGCGTCGATGCTGCCATAGGCTTCGCCGACGGTGATCGCCAGGCGCTGGCCTTCGGCACTCAACTCGACGCCACGGGCGCGCCGATGGAACAGGCGGAAACCCAGGCGCTCTTCCAACTGACGGATCTGCTGGCTGACCGCCCCGGGGGTGATGTGCAGCTCTTCGGCACAACGGGTGAACGACAGGTGCCGCGCCGCACAGGAAAACACATGCAGCCAGACGTAAGTCTGGGCGTGAAATTGACGACTCATCGTTTAGTCCTGCTAAAGCCTGTCTTAGGAAGTTTCGTTGGTCACCGTGGACCGAGGTAGGCAGTATCGCCGACATTGCGCTCGTCCTACAAAAAATGGCAGCGATTCCTACTCCATTGCTTGTAAGGCTTTAGCATGGCTATCAGTGTTTTTGATCTCTTCAAGGTCGGCATCGGCCCGTCCAGTTCCCACACAGTCGGCCCGATGCGCGCCGCCGCCACCTTCGCCCAGGCGCTGTTCGACCAAGGCCTGCTGAGCCAGGTCTGGCGCGTCGAAGTCCGCCTGTATGGCTCGCTGTCTGCCACCGGCGTCGGCCACGCCACCGACCGCGCCTGCGTCATGGGCCTGATGGGCGAATGGCCGGACAGCATTGACCCCAACAGCATCGGCCCACGTATCCAACAGCTACGCGACAGTGGCGAATTGCAACTTGGCGGCCGCCTGAACATTGCCTTCGACTGGCAACGCGACCTGCTGCTGCTCGATGAGAGCCTGCCCTACCATCCCAACGCCATGGCGCTGAGCGCCTTTAGCGAAAATGGCCTGCTGTTCGAGCAGATCTACTACTCGGTGGGCGGTGGTTTTATCGTCGAGGCGGCCGAGGTCGAGTCCGGCACAGCAGCAGGCGATGACGTGCAGTTGCCGTACGACTTTTCCAGTGCCGCCGAACTGTTGTCGTTGTGCAACCAGCACGGCCTGCGGGTTTCCGAATTGATGATGGCCAATGAACGGGCCTGGCGCAGCGACGCGGAAATCCGCCAGGGCCTGCTGCATATCTGGTCGGTGATGCGTGAGTGTGTCGAGCAGGGTTTGCGCCACGAAGGCATCTTGCCCGGTGGCCTGGATGTGCCACGACGCGCGGCGAAATTGCACCGCAGCCTGTTGGAAATCGGCAAGCCGAACGTCATCAGTTCGACCCTTTCGGCGATGGAATGGGTGAACCTGTTTGCCCTCGCCGTCAACGAAGAGAACGCCGCCGGCGGGCGCATGGTCACGGCACCAACCAACGGCGCGGCCGGGATCATTCCGGCGGTGCTGCATTACTACATGAAGTTCAACCCCGAGGCGTCGGATGACGATGTGGTGGCGTTTTTCCTCGCCGCCGCGTCCGTAGGCATCCTGTGCAAGAAGAACGCCTCGATCTCCGGCGCCGAAGTCGGCTGCCAGGGTGAAGTCGGCTCCGCCTGCGCCATGGCCGCGGCCGGCCTGGCCGATGTGCTGGGTGCCACGCCCGAGCAACTGGAAAACGCCGCCGAGATCGGCCTGGAACACAACCTGGGCCTGACCTGCGACCCAGTCGGCGGCCTGGTCCAGGTGCCGTGCATCGAGCGCAACGCCATTGCTGCGGTGAAGGCGATCAACGCCACCCAGATGGCCCTGCGCGGCGACGGCAAGCATTTCATCTCCCTCGACCGGGTGATCCGCACCATGCGCGATACCGGCGCCGACATGCATGACAAATACAAAGAGACTTCACGGGGCGGCCTGGCTGTCAGCTGGGTGGAATGCTGAGGAGCATTCCCTGCCGCCCGTAACACGTGAGCCCGAGCAAAAATAATAACGAGGCCAAAACGATGACCGATGTACGTACACCTGCTGCCGAAAACCCCGCTGTAGATCTGACCCACGCTACGCAAACAGCCCACAAGGGCTGGAGCAAACACGACAGCACCTGGATGCTCGGCCTTTACGGCACGGCCATCGGTGCGGGCACCCTGTTCCTGCCGATCAATGCCGGCGTCGGCGGCTTCTGGCCGTTGCTGGTACTGGCGGTGCTGGCCTTCCCGATGACCTTCTTCGCTCACCGCGGCCTGACCCGTTTTGTCCTGTCCGGGCGCTCCGGCGATATCACCGAGGTGGTGGAAGAGCACTTCGGCGTGGGTGCCGGCAAGCTGATCACCTTGCTGTACTTCTTCGCTATCTTCCCGATCCTGCTGGTCTACAGCGTGGCGTTGACCAACACCCTGGGCAGCTTCATGGAACACCAGCTGCACATCACCCCGCCGCCGCGGGCGGTGCTGTCGCTGGTGCTGATCCTCGGCCTGATGGCGATCGTACGTTGCGGCCAGGGCGTGATCGTCAAGGCCATGAGCGTGCTGGTGTACCCATTTGTCGCGGCCTTGCTGTTGCTGGCCCTGAGCCTGATCCCGAACTGGAACGGCGCATTCTTCGCTTCCGCCAGTGAGGGCATGCCGCTGCCCGTATTCTTCAAGACCCTGTGGCTGGCGATCCCGGTGATGGTGTTCTCGTTCAACCACTCGCCGATCATCTCGGCTTTCGCCGTCGACCAGAAGCGCCGCTACGGTGCCCAGGCCGAAGCGAAAAGCAGCGGCATCCTCGCCGTCGCCCACAGCATGATGGTGCTGACGGTGATGTTCTTCTGCTTCAGTTGCGTGCTGGCCCTGTCCCCCGCTGACCTGGCGGCTGCCAAGGCGCAGAACATCTCGATCCTGTCGTACCTGGCCAACCACTTCCAGACCCCGGTCATCGCCTACGCCGCGCCGTTGATTGCGCTGGTGGCGATCACTAAATCCTTCCTGGGCCACTACATCGGCGCCAGTGAAGGTTTCCAGGGCCTGATCGTCAAGAGCCTGCGCGGCCGTGGCCGGGTGATGTCGGCCAACTGGCTGAACCGTGCCACCGCACTGTTCATGATCCTCAGCTGCTGGACCGTGGCGACTTTCAACCCAAGCATCCTGGGCATGATCGAAACCCTCGGTGGGCCGGTCATCGCGTGCTTGCTGTTCCTGATGCCAATGTATGCGATTCGTCGCGTGCCATCTCTGCGCAAGTATTCGGGCCAAGTGTCAAACGTGTTCGTGGTTGTGATCGGCCTGATTGCACTGTCTGCGATCATCTACTCCGTTCTGCCCTGAAACGGACCGTTGGAGGCTGAGCGGCTGATGCCGCTCATCTGCTCCATGTGGGAGCTGGCGCCCGCTTGCGGCTCCCGCTTGCGGCGCCCGCTTGCGGCTTGCCAGCGATAGCGCAGTGTCAGGCGCCGCCGATGCTGGCTGTGCCGGCCCTATCGCGGGCGAGCCCGCTCCCACAGGATGGGGTCAGGCTCGCTGATCTTCAGGTGATCACCCCCGCGGGCATGCCCCTTGCTACGTCACTGCTATCTGCCGACGGTCCGGAACTGCGAACAATTGCGGGCGCAGTCGGTCAATGACTGCACGATCCAATCAAGCGGTGACGCATTATGGACAACCCCTTCCAACTGATTACCGACACCTTTGCCGCCGATTATCAGATCAACCTGAGCATTCAGGGGCTGGACGGCGGCATCATGCTGACCCTGTCCAACGCCGGGCGCATCGTCGCCAAGCGGATGATCAGCGTCGCCCAGCGCAACGATCCGCAGCGTTTGAAACGGCTGGTGCAAAGCATTCAGTTCGGCATCGCCATCGAGCAAGGGCATAGCGCCATGGCTATTCTCGAAGCCATGACCGACAGCGACAACCTCAAGTTGCCGCCGCCGCTGGCCAAGGCCGCCCTGCCCCTGTCAGCCCGCCCTTAAAGCTCGCCCTTCTCGACTTCCGGGTGCTCACTGGAGCCGGCACCCACCTTGCGTTGCGGGTGCTCGATCTTCACCGAGGGGAACTGCGAAGAGGCATAACGCACCACCAGGATGGCAAACGCCAACAGCAGAATCCCGCCGCACAGGTAGATGATGCCCACGTCCGGCGGGTTGTGGTGCGACACGTTGGAGATCAGCAGGCGGGTCAAGGCGGTGATCGCGACGTAGATCAGAAACCGCACGGGCATGTGGTTGGTCTTGAAATAAATCCCGACCATCGCCCCCAGTTCCAGGTAGATGAACAACAGCAAGATGTCGTCGATCTTGATGTGTCCCTCTTCGATCATGCCAAGAAATTCCATGACCGCCGCCCAGGCCGTGACCGCGCCAATGGCGAACAGGGCCAGGTAATGGAAGGTTTCGACGAACAGGTTGCCCAGGGTTTCCGCCAGCTCATGCACGTTCTGGCGAATTCGCTCCGCCCAATGGATTTTCACGGTAATTGTTCCTTAGGTCGGTTCGACCGGATGATGCGGGTTCGATATGACTGTTGTTCTGCATGCAGAAAAAAGGCCAGCGGCTGTGATGTGAGATGACGGTGGACCGGGATTGGACACTTTGTGTGTCTGAGCACTGCGCGAAGCATGGCATGGCGCCACCTGACAAACCGTGAAACCGGTCTAGATTAAAAAGCGACTACCCAAAGGACCGGGATTGGCTTATCCTTTCGCTGTATATAAATACAGTAGTCGTAATAGACAACTAATGTGAAGGCATGTGAGGTGGTAAATGGCCGTCGAAGTGGTATACCGCAGCAGCCGAGATCTGGAGCGCTTGTTCATGGATAAAGCCGAAGCTGACCGTCATGACAAAATGCTCGAACTCGCCGAGTTTCTGGCACAAGTGCTGCAAAAAGCCGTTCCGTCCCTGACCGAACAGCAAGTGGAAGAAGCCGGTATCTACATGGCGAAGAATCGCGATGTGTTCGCCAAGGCATTCAAGAGCCAGCCGGACGCCCTGACCGAACTGCTCAGCAGCCCTGCCCCGGCTGAAGCAGCGGTCGAGCCTGCTGAACCCGCCGCAGACGTCGAGCCAGGCGAACCCGCCAAGGCTGCCAAACCGGCCAAGGCGGTCAAAGCCGCGAAGTAATTACCGGCAGAATTGAACAGGCCCTGAATCACTGATCCAGGGCCTTTTTCATGCCTGTAGCGATTAGAAGGCGAAACTGGTTTCGGGCATCGCCATCAGCGACTCCGCTCCCGCCAGGACTGCCTCGCGATGGGCACTGGCCCGAGGCAAAATCCGGTCGCTGTAGAACCGCGCACTGTTCAACTTGGCCCGGTAGAACTCGACTTCCTCGGTGCCGGCGGCCAGGGCCGCTTCGGCACGGGCTGCCGCCTGCAACCAGAAGCCGGCCAACAGCACATAGGCCGAGTACTGCAGGAAGTCCACGGAGCAGGCACCAATCTCCTGCACATTGACCGCACTGATGGCGATCACGTGAGTCGTCAGCGTTCGCCATTCCAGCACCCGTGTCTCAAGCGCCAGGACCAGCGTGTTCAACTCGCTCGACAAGGCGTGACGGGCGCACCATTGATCCAGTTCGTCCTGCAGCGCGGTGAGCTGTTGGCCGCCATCGGCGAGCAGTTTTCGACGGATGAAATCCAGCGCCTGGATGCCGTTGGTGCCTTCGTAGATCTGGGTGATGCGACTGTCGCGCATCAACTGCTCCATGCCCCACTCGCGGATAAAACCGTGGCCACCGTAAATCTGCACTCCGAGGCTGGCGACTTCCTGGCCCATGTCGGTGAAAAACGCTTTGACGATGGGTATCAGCAACGCCGCGCGCTGGCTCGCTTGCTTGCGCGCCTGGGCATCCGGGTGCGCATGCTCCAGGTCCAGTTGCTGCGCGGTGTAGGCCGCCACCATGCGGCAGCCTTCGAGCAGGGTTTTCTGGGTCAGCAACATCCGCCGCACATCGGGGTGGACGATGATCGGGTCGGCGGCTTTGTCCGGCGCGGCAGAGCCTTCCAGCGCTCGCGACTGCAAGCGTTCGCGGGCGTAGCTCAAGGATCCCTGGAACGCCCGCTCGGCAATCCCCAGGCCTTGCAGGCCAACCTGGAAACGCGCGTCGTTCATCATGGTGAACATGCACGCCAGTCCCTGGTTGGCCGCGCCGATAATCCAGCCGCTGGCACCGTCAAAGTTCATCACGCAGGTCGAGGTGCCCTTGATCCCCATCTTGTGCTCGATGGCCCCACAACTCAGGTTGTTGCGCCGCCCCAGGCCGCCGTCGGCACCGGCGATGAACTTGGGCACCAGCAGCAGGCTGATACCCTTGACCCCCGCCGGGGCGTCCGGCAATCGGGCCAGCACCAGGTGCACAATGTTCTCGGAAAGATCCTGCTCGCCACCACTGATGAAGATCTTGCTGCCGCTCACCGCGTAACTGCCGTCCGCCTGGGGTACGGCGCGGGTGCGTAGCAGTGACAGGTCGGTCCCGGCCTGGGGTTCGGTCAGGCACATGGTGCCGGTCCAGGTGCCGCTGACCATTTTTTCCAGGTAGAGGTTTTTCAGCGCCTGGTCACCGTGTTTGTACAGGGCCAGCACCGCGCCTTCGGTCAACCCGGAATACACCCGAAACGACAGGCTGGCGGCCATCAGCATTTCATGAAAACTCGCCGCCACCATCTGTGGAAAACCCTGTCCGCCGTATTCGCTCGGCCCGGTCATGCTGGCCCAGCCGTTGTCGACGTACTGTCGATAGGCCTGGGGGAAACCGTCGGGGGTGCTGACCTCACCGTTGGCCAGGGTGGCGCCTTGTTCGTCGCTGTTGCGGTTGAGCGGCGCCACCACCTGCGCGGTGTAACGCGCCGCTTCGTCCAACACGCCATCGATCAGTTGCCGATCAAGGCCGTTACCCAGCAACTCACAATGGGCACTTACATCGAATAGTTCATGCAGGACAAAGCGCATGTCCCGCAAAGGTGCTTGAAAGCTCATCTACGACCCTCCCGTCCATCGGCAAAATTTAGCCAGCCTCTACCTTGCCGAAAAAACCGCGGACGGCCGCAAGCCCGGCGTGACAAAAAATGCTCACCGAGCGGCTCTTGCTGAAAATAGCGCGAACAATACTGGCCCGCCTTGAACACGGGCAGGCCTGGGGTATGGGAGCTCAGCGATAAAGCAGGCGTTCCGCCAGTTCGTCCGCCACCCGCGCTGGCGAGCGTTTTTCCGCCTGGGCATGGGCGAAGACTTCAGTCAGGCGCGATCTGATTTGCGACAGATGCCCGGTGATGCTCGACAACTCATCGCCGCGGTGCTTGAGCACCACGTAGATCAGCCCACCGGAGTTGATCACATAGTCCGGCGCATAGAGGATGCCACGCCCCTCCAGTTGGTCGGCGACGCTGAGGTTGGTCAACTGGTTGTTGGCCGAACCGGCCACCGCCGCACAGCGTAACTGCGCCACGCTGTGGCTGTTGAGTACCCCGCCCAGGCCGCAGGGCGCAAGGATGTCGCAGGGGGTGCTGAGCAGTGCCTCGTTGGCAATCGGATGGGCGCCCAACTGCTCCATTGCCAGTTGCACCTTGCCCGGGTCGATATCGCTGACCAGCAACTCGGCCCCCGCGGCATGCAGTTGCTCAGCCAGGGCGAAACCGACATTGCCCAGGCCCTGGATCGCAACGCGCAAGCCTTCCAGGTTATCGCTGCCCAGGCGCGCCATGGCGGTCGCTCGAATACCGGTGAACACCCCCATCGCTGCATGTGGCGATGGGTCGCCCGAGGCGGTGGTGCTGGTGACATGCTGGGTTTGCTGGGCGATGCAGTCCATGTCAGCCACCGAGGTGCCGCTGTCGATGGCGGTGATGTAGCGGCCATCGAGTTGCTCGACACAGCGCCCGAAAGCCTCGAACAGCGCCGCGCGGTTTTCCACATGCGGCGGGCGGATGATCACCGCCACTCCGCCACCCTGGGGCAAGCCCGCCAGGGCCGCTTTATAGCTCATGCCCTGGGCCAGGCGCACAGCATCCGTCACGGCGCTTTCATCGTCGGGGTAGGCAAGGTAACGGCACCCACCCAGGGCAGGTCCCAGGCGGCTGCAATGAATGGCAATCACGGCCTTCAACCCGGTGGTCGGGTCGACGCTCAGGTGTAGAGATTCAAGGCGAGTGCTTTGCATGAGAGCGAACATCGTGGGGCTCCCGAATCACTTCCAGTAGTCGCCAGTATAGGCGCGCGGGCAAAAATTGCTGGAGCGCACCGGAATAAGCAAAGCCCCACGCCAAGGCTTTCCGGCATAACTTGCACGCCCTCGCGCGCGGCACTGGACGAATGCTTGCGACGGGGCTAAAACGGGGCATTCGCCGGAGATTTCAATGAACCCGCGCCACGCTTTTTTCGCCTGCCTGCAACGCTCGCCCCCGGCGCTTTTTGAAGCGGCGCTGTGGATCGCGGCCGAACACGATGCGCAGGTGCAACCGCCGGTATTGCTGGAACAGTTCAAGGATCTGCTGCAGCGGGTCAGCAGTGGCCTGCCGATGTTGCCGGTCAGCGAATTGGCGCAACCGCTGCTGCGCCTGCTCAACGACCTGGGTTACCAGCAGGACGAAGCCACCCCGTTGCGTCCACAGGCGGCCTTGCTCAACAAGGTCCTGGAGCGGCGCCGCGGGCAGCCGCTGGCGCTGGGCCTGATCGCCCTGGAACTGGCTCGCCGCCTGGAGATCCCCATGGTCGGGGTCAACTTCCCCGGACACTTCCTGCTACGGGTACCCGGCGCCGATCATCTGCTCGACCCCTGCGGCGGTCGACGCTTGTATCCCAACGATTGCCGGGAGCTGCTGCAACGCCAATATGGCCCGAACATGCCCCTCAACGCCGAGCACCTGCTGACCAGCGAGCCGCTGCAGATGCTCCAGCGCCTGTCACGCAACCTGCGCCAGTTGTACCTGGCCAACGACGACTGCATCGGCGCGCTGATCGATGCCGAGCGGGTGCTGGAACTGGGCAATGCCAACGCCAGCGACTACCTGGCCCGCGCCAGCCTCTACCAGCGCCTGGACTGCCCCAACGCCGAACGTTTCGACCTGGAGCACGCCCTGCTGCTCAGCGACGACCCGATCCAGCGCCTGCGCCTGACTGAACGCCTGGGGCATCTGCCACCCAACTCGATTGTGCATTGAAGCGATGGATGGTCCACTGGCGCCCTGGATTTTTTGCGCCACCACGGACGAGGCTGTCATGCACTTACCTTCACCTGCGGAACGTTTCCTGGAAGATTTCCACCAGCGCCGACCTGGCACCACCAGCGTCGCGTTTGCCCACTTGTGCAGCGAACAGCATGCATCGTCTTACGCCGCGCTGGCAGCCACCCTACCGAGCTCGTCCGCCAGCCTGAGCGTACTGGACCTGGCGTGCGGCAACGGCTATCTGCTGGAACTGCTCGAGCAACTTTATCCGCAACGACTGCAGTTGACCGGCGTCGACCTCAGCCAGGCTGAATTGGACGAAGCCCGCGCGCGTTTGCCCGCCAGTGTCAGCCTGATCAAGGAGCGGGCACAGGCGCTGTCGCTCGGCACGGCAAGTGTCGACGTGGTGGTGTCGCATCTGGCACTGATGTTGATGGACGACATTGAGCAAGTGCTCAGTGAAATACGCCGCGTGCTGCGCAAGGATGGCAAGGTTGCGACGATCGTTGGCCGGGGGTTTCTGTTGGGTGCGGTGGGCGAGGCGTATCTGCAGGTATTTCGCCAGGTGGCGCAGCAGGACGCCTTGGCGCATTTACCGATGGGTGATCCGCGCATGCGTACCGAGGAGGGTTGGCGAGCGCTGTTCAGCGTCGACTTCGAGCAGGTGACGGTGCAAGACATCGATGTGGCTTGGCAGCCCGACTTCGCCGAGCTCTGGCAATCACTCAGCGCCACCTACGACGTCGACCGGCTGACACCCGCCGCCCGCGTGCAATTGCAGGAGCGATTCAAAACCGCAATCGATCACCTGCCACACACCGACGGCACCTTCGCGACCGGCTGGGGGTTGCGCCTGATCCAGGCACACCCCCGCCAGTATTGAATGCTGGGAACCGCCGTTACGGAGTATCCGGCTGATTGGCCGGATGGGCCTGGATGAACGCCGGGTGTAGGGCTGCCAGCGCGGCGACCCGGCGAATCCGTGGATAGGCTTCAAGGCTTAAGTTGAAACGCTCGGCTGCATACAGCTGAGGGATCAGGTACACATCCGCCAGCCCCGGTGCGCTGCCAAAGCAGTAGCCCGCGTCGCCGATCAACTGCTCGACGGCCGCCAGCCCCTGGCTGATCCAGTGGCCGATCCACTCCACCACCTGCGGCTCGTCGTGGCCCAGCTGACGCAGCTTGTTGAGCACGCTGACGTTGTGCAGTGGATGAATGTCGCAGCCAATCAACGCCGCCACCGCACGCTCGTGCGCACGCTGGGCGAGGTCGCCGGACAGTAGCGGCACCTGTGGATAAGCTTCTTCCAGGTACTCGATGATCGCCGGTGACTGGATCAGCAACTCGCCTTGATCGGTGCGCAAGGCCGGCACCCGGCCTTGCGGGTTGATCTGCAAGTAGGCCGGCTGACGGTGTTCACCACCTTGTGGGCCGATCAGGTTGACCGCCAGCGCCTGGTAATCCAGGCCCTTGAGTGCCAGGGCAATGCGCACCCGGAACGACGAGGTCGAGCGGTAGTAGGTAAAGAGCTCCATTGGCCGATCCTCTCAGCGCGCTGGCAGGATCTTGCCCCGGCATTCGCCGAAGCCGATGGACGCAAAACCGTCACGGCTGCAACGCGCGCGCAGGATGATTTCGTCGCCGTCCTCAAGGAACTTGCGCACTTCGCCGGACGCCAGCTCGATCGGCTTTTTACCGCCCTCGGTGATTTCCAGCAGGCTGCCGAACTGACCGCTCTCAGGCCCCGACAAGGTACCCGAACCGAACAGGTCGCCGGCCTGCAACTGGCAGCCGTTGACGCTGTGGTGCGCGACCATCTGCGCCACGGTCCAGTACATGTGCTGGGTGTTGCTCAGGGTCAGACGGTGCGCCGGCAGATTCTGCTCACGCATGGCTTCGGTCAGCAACAACACTTCCAGTTCGATATCAAAGGCGCCTGCGGCCTGGTCGCGGTTGTCGAGCAGATACGGCAGCGGTTGCGGATCGCCCTGCGGACGCGCCGGCTGGGCAAGACGGAAAGGCTCCAGGGCCTCGGCGGTGACGACCCAGGGCGAGATGCTGGTGATGAAGCTTTTGGACAGGAACGGCCCCAGTGGCTGGTACTCCCAGGCCTGGATATCGCGTGCCGACCAGTCGTTGAGCAGGCAGAAACCGGCGATGTGCTCAGCGGCGTCGCCGATGGCAATCGAGTCGCCCATGGCATTGCCCTGGCCGATCCAGATCCCCAGCTCCAGCTCATAGTCCAGGCGCGCGCACGGACCGAAAGTCGGCTCGCTCTGACCGGCTGGCAGGGTCTGGCCTTTCGGGCGACGGACCTCGGTGCCGGACGGGCGAATGGTCGACGCGCGGCCGTGGTAGCCAATAGGCACGTACTTGTAGTTCGGCAGCAGCGGGTTATCTGGACGGAACAGTTTGCCGACGTTCTGCGCGTGCTCGATGCCCACGTAGAAGTCGGTGTAGTCGTTGATTCGGGCCGGCAGGTGCATCTGGCAGTCGGCGGCCAGGTGCAGCAGTTTGGCGCCCTGGGCTTCGATCTTGCCGCGCAGGGTGCTGCCTTCGGCCAACAGTTCGAGCAAGCGCTCGCGCAGGGCAACACGGGGGCCCCGACCGAGCTCGAAGAAGGCGTTCAACTGACCGCCACGGGTGGCTTGCACCGCCGTGCGGGCCGCGCCGTCAAACAGGCCGGCGTCGAGCGCTGCCTCGAGGTCGAAAATCTGCTCGCCGATCGCCACACCGCTGCGCGGCGCCGAACCCTGGGTGCTGAACACGCCCAGCGGCAGGTTCTGCAATGGGAAATCCGCGTGGCCGTTGGCACAGGCAACCCAGCTACGAGTGGGGGTGGTCTGGGTCATGGGTTATCTCCGGTTCGGGTTGAAAGTGGCGGGCAGCGAGGCCCAGCAAGCATCGTAAGTGTTTTGCAGTTGCGGGCAATCGAGGGCGAAGCGGCTTGGGCGCAGCACCTGGCTGGTCTCGAACATAAAGGCCATGGTGTTGTCGATCTTGCTCGGCGCCAGCTCGGCGTTGATCGCCTTGGTACAGGTTTCGCCGTCCGGGCCATGGGCGCTCATGCAGCTGTGCAAGGACGCACCGCCGGGCAGGAAGCCTTCGGCCTTGGCGTCGTATTCACCCTGGATCAGGCCCATGAACTCGTTCATCAGGTTGCGGTGGAACCAAGGTGGACGGAAGGTGTTCTCGGCCACCATCCAGCGCGGAGGGAAGATCACAAAGTCGAGGTTGGCCAGGCCGTGGACACTGGTCGGCGAGGTCAACACGGTGAAGATCGACGGGTCCGGGTGATCGAAGCTCACCGTGCCGATGGTGTTGAACCGTCGCAGGTCGTACTTGTACGGCACGTTATTGCCGTGCCAGGCCACCACGTTCAATGGCGAATGATCGAGCTCGCAGGCCCACAACTCACCGAGGAATTTCTGCACCAGGGTGGTCGGTTGCTGGAGGTCTTCGTAGTGCGCGACCGGGGTCAGGAAGTCTCGCGGGTTGGCCAGGCCATTGCTGCCAATCGGCCCCAGGTCCGGCAGGCGCAGAGGCGCGCCATGGTTCTCCGCCAGGTAGCCACGAGCCTGCGGATCGAGCAGCTCGATACGAAATTTCAGGCCACGTGGCAGCACGGCGATTTCCAGCGGCGCAAGCTCCAGCACTCCGAGCTCGGTGGCGATGCGCAAACGCCCCGCCTGCGGTACCAGCAACCACTCGCCATCGGCGTTGAAGAACACCCGCTCCATCGAGCGATTGGCGCCGTAGTGATAGATGCTGATGCCGGCCGGTTTCTCCGACCCCGAGTTGGCCGCCATGCTCACCAGGCCGTCAATGAAGTCGGTCGGCTCGGCAGGAATGGCCAAGGGGTTCCAACGCAGGCGGTTGGGCGTGACCTCGCCCAGCGGGCCACCGGCCAACTGCCGTTCCAGCTTGACGAATGCCGGGTGATTGGCCGAGGGCTGGATGCGGTACATCCAGGTCCGCCGCGCTTCGCTGCGCACCATGGTGAACGCGGTGCCGGAGAACAGTTCGGTGTAGAGGCCGTAAGGGGCTTTTTGTGGCGAGTTCTGGCCGACGGGCAAGGCGCCGGGCAGGGCCTCGCTGGAAAATTCGTTGCCAAAGCCTGACTGGTAAGCCAGCGCTGGCGCCGTTGAATCGAGGTTCATGGAGCCTCCTGAACAGGGAGTAGGCCGTGGCCATGGCTCCGCTTCAGAGTTTTGGCACGTCCAGGTTATTTTTATCGTAATTCGATTACGCATAACGTAATTTGATTGGTATTGACCGTCAAGCTATAAAGACGCCCATTCATCTCTAGATACGACCCCACCATGGAAAAGCCGCGCGCCACCAGCGACAGCAACGGTAAACAGAAAGTCCGCTCGGCTGAGGTGGGCACCGACATCCTCAAGGCCCTCGCCGAGCTGTCGCCCTCGACCTCGTTGTCGCGCCTGGCCGAACATGTGCAGATGCCGGCGAGCAAGGTGCACCGCTACCTGCAGGCGCTGATTGCCAGCGGTTTCGCCGAGCAGAACGCCGCCACCAATCACTACGGCCTGGGACGCGAGGCCCTGCGTGTCGGCCTGGCCGCACTGAACAGTATGGACGTGCTGAAAGTCGCCGCCCTGCCCCTCTCGGAGCTGCGCGACGAACTGAACGAGACCTGCTTCCTCGCGGTCTGGGGCAACCAGGGCGCGACCGTGGTGCATATCGAGCCGGCGGTGCGGGCAGTCACGGTGGTGACCCAACTCGGCTCGGTCCTGCCGCTGTTGAGTTCGTCCACAGGACTGGTATTCAGCGCCTACCTGCCCCACCGCGAAACCGCCGAGTTGCGTGAGCAGGAAGTCGGCGCAGCCCAGTCCCATCCACTGGCCAGTGAACAGGCCTACGCCAGTTTGTGCGAACAGATTCGCGGACGCGGCCTGCACCATGTGCACGGTTTGCTGATGCCGGGGGTGGATGCGCTTTCGGCACCGGTGTTCAACGCCGTCGGGCAGGTCGCCGCAGTGCTGACCATCGTCGGTCCGACCTCATTGTTCCATGCCGACGAAAACGGCCCGGCCGCCCAGCGCCTGCTGGCCGCGACTCGGGCCGTAAGCTGGCGCATGGGGCATGACGGCGGCACCCACCCGGCCTGAGCTCAGGCGAAAAAGCCCAGCGCCTTGGCCTTTGCCACGGCCTGGGTGCGCCGCTCGACCGCCAACTTGCCGTTGATCCGCCGGGCGTGGGTCTTGACCGTGTGCAGGGAAATGAACAACTGCTCGGCGATTTGCAGGTTGGAGTTGCCTTGGGCGATCAGGCTCAGCACTTCTATTTCGCGCTGACTCAGGGGATTGTCGCGAACGCACGCCGGCGCCGGCTCCGGTGTTGTCGCCTGGGTCTGCGGCGCAACAAACAAGCACGGCAGGCTGCGTTGCAACTCTGCCAGTGCCTGATGCAGGTTGCAGCGTTCGACCAGCACCTGCGCAGCCTGCAGCGCCGCCCTGGCCTCGACGGGCTGGCCCAACAGCCACGCCACCTGCGCCACGCTCAGTTGCAGCACGGTTTCCAGCCCCAGCATCCCGCATTGACGCGCCTGCAGCAGTTGGGCATTGAGCTGCGCCAACGGCTGTGAGGCCTGGTGCAGATACACCTGGGCGACGACCAACAGGTATTCCAGGCGCGGAATCAGTTCCAGGCTCGCCGGCGGGGCCTGTCGGGCCTGCGGGCCGTGGTAATGGCGCAGCACCCGGGTCAGGGCTTCGTGAGCCAGTTCCGGGCGCCCCTGTTGCAACCAGAAGTGACTGCTGACTTGCAGCAGTACCCCGCGATACACCGTGTCGGGAATATGCCGGCGCTGCATCATGCGTTCGGCGTCGCGCAAATGGATAAAAGCCTGGGCGAAATCCCCCTGGTTGGCGGCCACGTGCGCCAGGCCCAGGTAGCCATACAGCACACGCTTGTCGTGACTGCGCAAACAGGCCTCGAGCCCGCTTTCGAAAAACTCGATGGCCCGTGCCTCCTGCCCCTGGCACAACGCCAACCGACCGCGCCGCAGGGCAATTCGCCCCAGCAACGGGGTGGCGGACCTGGCGTGCTGGCACAGCAACTGGTGAATGCCGCTCAACAGGCTTTCCGCGCGATGGGGCGCACCGCGCTGCTCGAGCAACTGAGCGTGATCGAGCTCCAGCAGGCCCTCGAACAGCAACGCCCCCTGGGCTCGCGCCAGGCACAGCGCCTCGCGATTGAGCGCCTGCGCGACATCCAGCTCGCCACGCAGCAAGGCCTGTTGGGTCAGGCCGGATAAACACAGCAAGCGAGCGGGCCAGGCGCTGACCGGCAGGTCCTCCAGGGCTTCGAGAAAATGCCCGCGGGCCGGCGCCATCCGCCCCTGCAAGTGCAGCAGCCAACCCTGTTGCGCCTGCCACCGCGCCACCAGTTCGCGCTGCTGTGCGGCGGACGGCTGCGGCGCAAAACGCGCCATGTGCTCGATGCACAGGCCAGCCTCTTCGAAGCGCCCGGCAAACAGCAAGGCAGCCGTGATCAACCCGACCAGTTGCGCACTGCACAGCAGCAAATCCGCGCCTTGCTGCTCATATAGGCGCAGCAGCAACACCACGTTGTGCTGCTGGAACAAATGTTCGAAGCCAAAGTGTTGCAACAGACTGATAGCCATTTCGTATTCGTCGGCCAACAACGCCTGTTCGAACGCCGCCTGCCAGTCTTGCCCAGCGACGAACCACTGGCAGGCCCGCCGATGCCATGAGCGACCGGCTTCCCAGGCCTCATCGCGCACCAGTTGCGCCACCGGAGCAAAGACCTGCAGCCACTCGGCGGAGTCTTCCCAGGGTTCGATGAAACACCCCAACTCCTGCAGGGTTCGCATCAAGTGCCCACCCTCGCCCGCGCCGAACAAATGCTCGCACAACCCCAGGTTAAATCGCGGCAGATGGGCCAGCACTCGCCAGGCTTCGACCAACTCCGGTGCCAAGCCGCTGAACAGCTCATGCTGCAGGTAATCGAGCATGATCGCCGAGCGCCCCTCCTTGAGCTCGCTGGCACTGCGGCCGTTACCATCTTGCAAAGCCACGCGCACGCTGGCACACCAGCCACCGCTGCGCTGGAAGATCCGTTCGCTGGCATTGGCGCACAACGAATGGGGAAGCTGGACGATCAATTGCTGGATTTCGCCACGACTGAACGCCAGCTCGGGGCCGGCGCCCTCGTACAGGTCATCGTTGAGCAATAAGCGTGGCCAGTTGCAGTGCGGCCGCCTACGCCCACCCAGCCACCAGGTCAGGGCCGGGCTGCTATGGGTCAACAGGCGATCGAGCAGGGCATCGAGCTGCGGGGCGGGCACACGGCAGTAGTCATCCAGAAACAACCAGGTGGGTGTCTGCCAACGAGCCAGGCAGGCCAGCAACTGCGCCTCGTTGTCGACCACCAACCCGAGTGCCTGGGCCACCGCCCGAGAAAACTCCTCAGGACTCGAGGCGACCCCATTCAACGCCAGCCAGTGCACCGTACAAGTCGCCGGGGCCTGCAACAGGCACTCGGCGAACAACGCGCTCTTGCCGCTGCCTGCCGGCGCGCAGAGCAACCTCACCCGGGCCGTCGAGGCCAGCAAAGGCGCGACCAGTCGCTCGCGAGGTTGATGATGGGAAGACAAGCGAGGCAGAAGTCCAGGACGGTCCAGACACGTCGTCATGGCAGTCATAGTGATGCGCCTTTTTATAGTTGTGGCGCCACCCTAGCCCCCTCCCGAGCGCTTGTTGAAGAAGTATTCAGCAGACTGATTTGCAGCCATAAAAAAGGTGACCGCGAAGTCACCTTTTTGTGTAGGAGCCTGTAGGAATGGCTACCTCACACCTGTACTCCGCAAGGCTGCCGGCGTGTAGTCCCCTGCTTTGGCATCGATACCAAACTCGAAGCTGCGCTTCTCCTCGTTCTTCATTCCCAGTGCAATGTAGCGACCGGCGATCAGGTCATACAACGCTTCAACGGTGTAGGCCGGAACCTGGTGATCATAGTAGAACTGCGCGTGCCCTTCGGCGACACGCCAGAGTTGACCGCGACCGTCGTAGTGATCGGCCAGCGCCACTTGCCAACTGTCTTCGTCGATATACATGTGCCGCTTGGCATACACGTGCCGTTCGTTGGGCTTGACCGTGGCGACGACCTCCCAGACCCGATGCAACTCATAGCGGGTCAAGTCCTGATTGATGTGCCCGGCCTTGATCACATCGGTGTACTTGAGGTCGGGCGAGTCGAGTTTGTAGCTGTTGTACGGGATATACATTTCCTTCTTCCCAATCAGCTTCCAGTCGTAGCGATCCGGGGCGCCGGAAAACATGTCGAAGTTGTCGGTGGTGCGCAGCCCGTCGGACGAAGAGCCCACCCCGTCATAGGCCACTTGCGGCGCTCGCCGTACGCGGCGCTGGCCGGCGTTGTAAATCCAGGCCTTGCGCGGCTCCTTGACCTGATCGAGGGTCTCATGCACCAGCAACACGTTACCCGCGAGCCGCGCCGGCGCGGTCACTTCCTGCTTGAAATAGTTGAGGACGTTTTCATCACTGCCCGGCTTCAAATCCCCTAGCAGCGAAGGCACCGCGACCTCGTCCTTGAAGCGGATAACGGTGAAATCGCCGTTGGACTGCGGCGTGGCTTGGGTGATGGTGCGACGCAAATTTCCACCGTGATAACGGGTGACGTGGTTCCAGATTACTTCGACGCCGTTCTTCGGAATCGGGAAGGCGTAGTAGCGATTACCGGTGAAATTGGCCAAGCCGTTGCCGTCGTTGATCGGCGTCACGTTCAGCGCGCTGCGCTTGGCCGATTCGTTGATCTGCGGTGGTACGGCCACGGTACGATGAGTCGGATAGACCGGGATCCTGTAGGTCTCGGGGTAGCGCTTGAACATCGCTATCTGGCCGTCGGAGAGCTTGTCCTTGTACTTGTCCACCGTCGCCGCCGTGATGGTAAACAGCGGTTTTTCATTGGCGAACGGATCAGCCAGGAAACCTTTGCTGTCCACCGCGCCGGCATTTTTAGGGAGACCGCCGGTCCAGGCCGGGATTGAGCCGTCGGCGTTTCCGGCCTTCTCGGCGCCCAACGGCGTCAGGCTGGTGCCGAGCGTGTTCGCTTCTTCCGGCGACACCGCCGCCATCACGTCGGCGGCCAACAGACTCAGGGCCAAAACGCTGCATTGCAGAATCATCTTGCGCATTGAAATCATCCTTCTCAGCCAGGTCAGAAGTTCACGCCAAAACTCAGCGCCAGGAAGTCGCGATCTACCAGGGTGTTGTAGTCACCGCCGAAGAAATCGGTGTAACTCAAACTCGCGGTATAGGTGTTGCGGTAGTCGGCATCGACGCCGACGCTGATGGCCTTGGCGCCTTCGTTGAACAATCCGTTGGGGCCGTAACCGGACACGTCGTGCGACCAGGACAGGTTGGGTTTGAAGTTGATTCCGGCGATGACGTTGTTGTAGTCGAGGATGGCGCGGGCACGGTAACCCCAGGAGGTCGACGTGACGAAACCGTCGGTGTCACCGCCAAAACCGTATTGGCCATACACCGAATCCCGACCGTAGCGCAGCTTGCTGCGGGACTCCAGCCCACCGACCCGGACAACCGCCGCCTCGCCCACGAGTGTCAGGCGGTCGGCGCCCGCCACCTGATCGATGAAGTGCGTCAGGGTGCTCTGGACCTGCGTGATTTCCTTGCGGCGGTAGCCTTTGTTGTCGGCACCGGGGGTTGTCGCGATAGGTGACGCCGCACCGCCCGCGATCGGGTTGAGCATCGCCAGGGTCAGGTCGGTGCTGTTGATTTGCACTGGCGCGTTGGGCCGATAGCTGATCTCACCGGTCCACGCGGTGCCGGTGGGCAACGTGGTGGAGAAGCTTGCGCCATAGAGGCGAATGTCTTCCGGGTATTCGAGGTAATACTGGCCGCGGCCGAGCATCACACTCTGTGCGAGGGCCGAGCCGGTGCCGGGCGCAACACCGTTGGCGGTGGCGACGATCCCCGGAATACTCGCCAGCGTGCCCGGTCCGGCAGTGGTGGTGCCGACCGTTGGCGTACGGCTGTGGTAGTTCATGAAATACAGGCCGTACTCGGTGTCGTCACCGAGCCAGCGCAACGCCGTCCCCCATTGCCCGGAGTCACGGGCATCGCGGTCCCCGCCACGGGGAACGATCACGCCTTCCTTGCCGACCTCAAAGCCCTGGCCAAACGCAGCAGCGATCGGTTGCAGCGGCGCAATGGCCGGGCTCCCAACGGTGTAGCCCTTATTGCAACCGTCCGCCGCCACGTCGCTGCCAAAGAACGTGCCGCAGTTGTCGAGAACGGTCTGGTCCCATTCCAGTTGATAGAACCCTTCCACCGTGAGCTTGTCGGTCAGCCCCTGGGAGGCGAACAGCATGTTCACCGGAATCAGGCCTTCCTTGATCTCCGCGCCAGGACGGCGGAACGCTGAAACGTCGACTGGGTTGATGCTGTTGATCGAGTTGCCGATGAAGGTACTTTCGCCCCAGCTGACCACCTGCTTGCCGGCGCGTACCGTGCCCGGCAGATCGGCGATGGAATAGTTGTGATAGACGAAGGCGTCGAGGATCTGCGCACCGGAAGACTTGGCGCCTTCCTGGCGGCCATGGTCACTGATCTGTTTGAAAGAGCGGTCTTCGTCCTGCAACTCGAAGTCGTACCAGTACTTGCCACGGACGAACACGCCGGTGTCGCCGTACTTCAATTCGAGATCGTGAATGCCCTTGAAGATCTTCGAGAAGGTTTCGCCCTTCTTGAAGTTCAGTCGCCCGTCGTCACCGGTCGACGCCTGGCCGGTGCCGCCGTTGACGATCCCTACCAGGGATTTGTCGGCATCGCGCATGCCCCAGCTCGCACCAATCGACAGCGACGAATCGAATGTCCCCTCGATTTCGCCAATGTTGAATTCAACTGCCTGCGCCTGGGCACAGCAGCCCAAGGCAACCGCGACGGCCAGCGTCTGCGGCGTGAAGATGGCGCGCATTGTTGTTTTTGTCATGCGTCTTCCCCGGTGAGTGACTTGAAGGCCCCACCCTACTGCTGCCCGCCGGGAGCGATAAGCGCACCAAGGAGGTATTCGTGGTGTCGCTCCAAAGGATGAATGCCCGCACGGGGCAAGGCTTTGCGCCGGGCATGGGCCGGCTGGATGAGGGGTTATCAATCAAACCGATGATCCGGGCAACTGTTGCCGATGGCGTAACAGTGCATGTCTTGAAACGCTATTTTTCCTTTGCCAAGAAGGACTTATTCTAATCGGGCTTCCACGGCAACAAGCCTCGAAGCCCCGCCAGCCGAGTGTGAATTGCCCACTTGAGCGGCGAACTGTTCAGATGCACCGAATGCCCATCATTCAGTTCATCACCCTGGGTTCACTGACGTTGATTTGTAGCTCCTTGATCTAACGTCTTACTTTGGCCGCTGCGTTTGCAGCGGCCTTTTTTATTGGAATTTTTTTACATGGCAGGTAGCGAAGGCTTCCTACAAAACAACAAGAAAGCCACTACAAAACTCGCTTACAGGCGCTGCTACCTTGCTGTGAATGGACGATTACGATTCACACAACAAGGTAGTTAAATCATGTTCCCAACCAACAACAACTATCGCGCAAAGGCTTATAACAGCCGCATTCGCTTCTTGGTCCTGCATTACACCGCCGCCAACTTTGCCAGTTCGATTGGCGCACTGACCGGGCCCAATGTCAGTGCCCACTACCTCGTTCCGGATATCAGCGACATTACCTATATCAAGGCCGGCTTCAGCGACCAGCAGATCTTCGGCCTGGTCGATGAAAACCAACGGGCCTGGCATGCCGGGGTCAGCCAGTGGGCTGATCGCAGTAACCTGAACGACACCGCCATCGGCATCGAAGTGGTCAACCAGGCCACCGACAACCAGGGCAAGTTCACCTTCCCGCCGTATCACCCCCAGCAAATAGCCGCCATTGAGCAACTGGCAAAAGACATCCTCAAGCGCTACCCGGACATCACTCCGCGTAACGTCGTGGGCCACTCCGACATTTCCATCGGCCGCAAAAGCGACCCCGGCGCGGCATTCCCCTGGCATGCGTTGTACTTGAAAGGTGTGGGGGCCTGGTTCGATGAGCGACAGCGCGACGCCTTCCTGCGCCAATACAAGGATTCAGGAGTGCCGAACCGTGCGACGTTGCTGGACCAGTTCAAGAAGTATGGCTACAACACTTCGCAAGCCACTAACGAGTCGGGCTTCCAGCAACTGGTGCGGGCGTTTCAGTTGCACTTTCGTGCCGAGAAGTATGACGGCGTGATGGATGCACAGACCGCAGCGAATCTGGCGGCGCTGCTGCGTAAATACGCGCCCTGAGCAATCCCTCCCGTAGTTGAGACAGAGCGCAAGCCGCCAGCCTTGCGCTCGATTCTTGCCCGCTTACAACGAATACTTCTGCAAATTGCCCATCATTTCCTTCAGCGCTTCAATGTTGTCTTTGGGGTGCGCCGCGCCTTCGAAGTCGCAAATCTGCTGCCAATGCGCCGCCACATCCTCAGGCGAGAAACCCTCCCGCGGATCAAACCCCGCCCCCAGGCTGCGCTCCCATCGCACTTTGCCCATCCAGCCGCCGCCGACTTCAAACAGCCCCGAGGTTTCCTGGCAGTTTTCGCTGGCCAGGTACACCACCAGCGGGCTGACCAACTCCGGCTTAAGTTGTTCGAACACTTGCGGCGGGATCAGGCCTTCGGTCATGCGCGTGCCGCCGGTGGGGGCGATGGCGTTGACCAGGATGTTGTTCTTGCGCCCTTCGATGGCCAGGGTCCGGGTCAGGCCATAGAGCCCGAGCTTGGCCATGCCGTAGTTGGACTGGCCGAAGTTGCCGTAGATACCCGAGGTGGATGCGGTGAAGATCACCCGCCCGTAGTTTTGCTCGCGCATGTGCGGCCAGGCGGCGCGGGTGACTTTGTAGGCACCTTCGACATGCACCCGGTAAACCAGGTCCCAGTCGCTGTCGTCCATTTTATGGAAGGTCTTGTCCCGCAGGATTCCGGCGTTGTTGACTACCACGTCGATCCGGCCAAAGGCATCGAGGGCGTGCTGGACGATTTTTTCGCCATCGGTCACCGAGTCATGGTTGGCCACGGCAGTGCCGCCGGCCTCACGAATCTCTGCCACCACGCGGTCAGCGGCCGAGGCGTTGGCGCCTTCACCCTGCGCGGAACCACCCAGGTCGTTGACTACCACCCGGGCACCCTGCCTGGCGAACAACAGTGCATGGGCCCGTCCCAGGCCGCCGCCCGCACCAGTGACGATCACGACTTTATCTTCGAAGCGCACAGACTCATTCATTACCCAACTCCAGCAGGCCAAGGACAGTGAGGCCGAGTGTCAGGCACGAGGCCTGGGCTCACAATCAACTGGGCTGGGGCTGAATGGTGCGCGATAAGGCACGGGGATGATTGCACGGCAGGCGCTCATCGAACCGCAAGGCTTGGTTAACTGGAAGTCACCTCAGGAACAGGCAATTTTCAACGCCGGGGAGTCCTGCTGGTCACGAAACGCCAAGTAGTGCTTGAGCACCTGCACCGGGGCTTCGATCTGTGGGTAATGACCAATCCCGGGCAAGAGCACGGTATCGGCATCTGCGATCAGTTGCCGATAACGCTCGACCATGTGGGCACCGGAAACCGGGTCGACTTCGCCGTCGATCACCCGCAACGGTACTTCGCCCGATTGCATGGCTTTGAGCCAGCGATCGCGCTGTACGCGGCGCTGGGGCACGTACTGGATCAGCTTGTGCATGATCCGCGTCCCGCGGTTGTTGTCGATCAGGCTCCAGAAATCGTCCAGCTCGCTTTCGCTGGGCCGGGTCTGCGGGCCGAAGATCTGCCGGAAGCTCTTGACCAGGGCATCCCGGGTAAAGGCACGACCGATCATCCAGCCCAAGGGGCTGAGCAACAGCTTCTGCATCAGTACCGGACGGTGCGTCTCGGGAAACAGGCCGCCATTGAGGAACACACAGCTGGCGATGTTGCTGCGCGCCTCAGGGTGCCTGGCGAGCAACTCCTGGGCGACGCTGTCGCCATAGTCATGGGCCAGCAGGTGCACCGGTTGATCGATGCCCAGGTGTGCCAGCAACGCCTGCTGCAAGTCGGCCTGCTCCAGCAGGCAGTATTCATGGCCCACGGGTTTGGCCGAATCGCCGAAGCCCAGCATGTCGCAGGCAATTACTCGATAACGCTGGGCCAGGGGCTGCCACAGGTAGTGCCAATCCCAACTGGCGGTAGGAAAGCCATGGATAAGCAGTAAGGGCTCACCCTGTCCGGCCACCCAGTAGCGAATGGTCTGACCCCGGAATACAAAGCTCTGGCCGCGTTTGCGCCAGACGCACAGTGGAATCTCGGCGAGTGGCATTAGAGTTTATAACCCGGGTCTTGTTTATCGAGTTTACGCAGCAGCGCCGGCCAGGCCAGCGCGCCTCCCATTCCTTGTGCACTTTTGGTCACGCCGGCAATCATCGCCTTGGCCCCCGCGAGGATCTGCGGCTCGATGCTGATCAGCTCGGCGCCACCGTTCTGCGCCAGCACCTGGATATCGCAGGCCCGCTGGAAGGTAAACATCATCAGAAACGTATCGGCGATGGTGCCGCCACAGGTCAACAACCCATGGTTGTGCAGCATCAGGAAATTCTTGTCACCGAGGTCGGCCTGCAACCGCGCCTTTTCCTCGTGATTGAGCGCCACCCCTTCGTAGGCGTGATAACCCAGGCTGGAAAGGACAAACAAGGATTGCTGGCTGATCGGCAGCACGCCTTGTTTTTGCGCCGAAACGGCCACGCCAGCTGCGGTGTGGGTATGCAGGACACAGACCACATCGTGACGCACTTCGTGCACGGCGCTGTGAATGGTGTAGCCGGCGGGGTTGATCTCGTAGGGACTGTCCATCAGCTTGTTGCCGGCCTGGTCAACCTTGACCAGGCTCGAGGCGGTGATTTCGTGAAACATCATGCCAAACGGATTGATCAGGAAATCTTCGGTGCCGGGGACCTTGGCCGAGATATGCGTGAAGATCAAATCATCCCAGCCATGTGCGGCTACCAGGCGATAACAGGCGGCCAGGTCCACTCGGGCCTGCCACTCGGTGGCACTGACCTGGTCTTTCACGCTCTGGCTTGACTGGACGGGGGCTACGCTCACGGCAAGGACCTCTGGTTTTTATTCTTTTGGGGGTGTCAAAGCAGTCTAGTCAGCTGCCGGGATTCGGGTAGTTGCATTGGCAGCCAGCTTACTGACCCAACGAGTCAGTTGGCTTTCAAGCAAAATCCACAGTGCAGTGAGTCACAGTATGTGCGTCAACAATGGCGCCGCGAACAGGTTCATCAAGCCCGTCAGGACCATCACCAACCCCGCCACCGAACCTTCTTCGCCGCCCACCTCATGGGCGCGACTGACCCCGGCGCCATGGGCCCCGACCCCGAACAACGCGCCGCGGGCCAAGGCGCTGCGCAGTGGCAACCACTTGAGCAGGATCCCGCCGAGCATGGCGCCAAACACTCCAGTGAACATGACGAACACCGCCGTCAGCTCCGGTACGCCCCCCAGGTCGTGGGCCAGCGGCATGGCGAATGGCGTGGTGATCGAACGCGGCAGCAGCGACAGGGTCACCGAACTGTCCAGCGCCAGGAGCCGAGCCAGGCCAAACGAGCTACCCATCGACGCGGCGCTCCCGGCCAGCATCCCCACCAGCAACGCCGACCAATGCCGCGCCAGCAACTGACGCTGCTGCCAGATCGGCACCGCGAACGCCACGGTGACTGGCCCCAGCAACGCCATCAACCAATGGGTATTTTGCGCATACTCGCTATAGGCCGTGTGCAGCGGTACCGCCACCAGCAGCAACAGCACGGGCACCAGGATCAGCGGCGACACCAGGTAACGTCCGCTGCGTCGATACAGCCAGCGACTCAATACATAGGCGGCCAGGGTAAAGACCAACCAGAACAGCGGCATCCACTCACTTCTCATGAGCCAGCCTCCAGCGGCAGACCCATTCGACCGTGAATGCCGTCACCAGCATGACCAGCAGGGTACTGAGCGCGATCACCACGAGGATCCGCCAACCTTCATCGCGCAATAGGCCGCCATAGTCGAGCAAACTCATCAAGGCTGGAATGAAAAACAGCAGCATCTCGGCCATCAACAGCCCGGCCCCCATTTGCAACGCCGCCGGCTTGACCCACCCCAGGGCAAATACCAGCAGCAACAATGCCAGGCCCATCACCCCGCCCGGGATCGGCCAGGCCAACCATATGGCCAACTGACATCCGAGTAGATAAATAGCCGACAACACCAGCAGTTCAGCGAGCAGGCGGGCGAGTTTTTTAGCGCGTGTTACGTTCATCGGTTGGCTCCTCACAGGAAGCCATTTTAAAGAGCGGGCTGTCATCACCGAAGCGAATTGTTAGACTCAAGACTATTCCAAAATGGAATCAGATCATGGAATTCAAACAACTGCGCAGCTTCATTGAAGTCGTTCATCAGGGCGGCTTCACCCAGGCCGCCAAGACCTTGCACATCAGCCAATCGGCGGTCAGCAAACAAGTGGCACAGCTGGAGCACAGCCTGGGCACGCTGCTGTTGGAGCGACTGGGGTCACAGGTGCGGTTGACGGCGGCCGGCACGGTGGTCCTGCAACGCGCCGAGGGTATGCTGCGCTTGCGCAATGAACTGCTCAGCGAACTCGACGACCTGAGCGACCTGCGCCGTGGCGAACTGCGCCTGGGCCTGCCGCTGCTGGGCAGCGATGCGCTGTTCGCTGGTTTGTTCGCCGAGTACCGGCGGCGTTATCCGAACATCAGCGTGCAGTTGCTGGAAGGCGGCAGCCTGAACATTGAGCAGGCAGTGCTCAGCGGTGAACTGGAACTGGGCGGCAGCCTGCTGCCCCAGGACCCGCAGTTCGCCTGGCAACCGTTCTGCGACGAACCCCTGGATGCGCTGTTGGCGGCGGACCATCCATTGGCCGGCAAGACCAGCCTGCGCCTGGAAGAACTGGCCGACACTCCGTTCCTGCTGTACCAGCGCAGTTTTGTGCTCAATGAACGCTTGCTGCAGGCGTGCCAGCAAGTGGGCTTTACCCCCAAGGAGGGCGGGCGTAGCGGGCAGGCGGATTTTCTCGTGGCCCTGGTGGCCGCGGGACAAGGCGTGGTGCTATTGCCACGGGTGGTCGCCCGTGGGCTGGTCCGCCCGGGCGTGGTGCGCCTGGGATTGCAGGCGCCCCGTGAACTGCGCTGGGATATTGCGTTTATCTGGCGTCAGGGCGCCTATCTGTCGAAAGCCGCCCAGGCTTGGCTCGCGTTGTTGCGCGAGTTTCCGGTCAGCCGCGCAGAGCCGTGATCAACTGCTCCAACCAAGGCTCGGCATCACTTTCCGGGGTCACGCTTTCACTGGCGTCCAGGCGCAGCATTGGCAGCACTTCGCGCACGCCCAGTTCGCCGAACAATTCACGCAGTTGTTCACCGCCGCCACAAAAAGTATCGCCGTAGCTGGCATCGCCCAAGCCGATCACCGCCCCGGGCAAGCCACGCCAGGCGCCTGGCAGTTGATCACGAATCATCGAATACAGCGGTTGCAGGTTATCCGGCAACTCGCCCATGCCAGTGGTGGAGGTCACCGCCAGAAAGGCTTCGGGGGCAAATGCCTGAAGTTCGTCGAGGGTGGCACGCGGGCTATACAAGGTCTGAAAACCTGCCGCGTCGAGAAGTTTCGACGCGTGCCGGGCAACTTCTTCTGCCGTGCCGTACACCGAGCCGGAAATGATGGCGACTTTCATCAAACTGATCCTGCACCTGAGTCAAAGACCGAGATCTTAACAGCAGACGACAAAAAACCGCGATTGACTCTCATCGACACCGAGGGCAAGTGGACAGCCGAGCAACCTGTCTTAGAATGCAACGCATTACACAACACAGAAAGGACTCGCCCGATGATCAATGCGCAATTGCTGCAACTGGTGATCAACGCGTCAAACGACGGCATCGTGATCGCAGAAAAGGAAGGCGAAGATAACATCCTGATTTACGTGAACCCGGCCTTCGAAAAGCTCACCGGTTACAGCGCTGACGAAATCCTCTATCAGGACTGTCGTTTTCTCCAGTCTGGCGATCGAGACCAGGCCGGCTTGGCACCGATTCGCGAAGCCCTTCAAAATGGCGGATCCTGTCGAGAGATCCTGCGAAACTATCGTAAGGATGGCACTCCATTCTGGAATGAGCTGTCACTTTCAACGGTCTACAATGAGAATGACAAGCAGACCTATTTTGTCGGTGTACAAAAAGATGTCACCACCCAGGTCAAGGCGTTGCAGCGCGTGGCGCAACTGGAGGCGCAGTTGGCAGCCGCTCAGGCTGAGTTACAGGCAATGAAAACGACCAACGGTCAGAACCTGTAAGCGAATTAGCGGTCACTAACTACAATCACCAGTGACTTTGTAACTATATCTTTCGAGCTAGCCATGCAGCACGATGCCCTCCTCACCCAGGATGAGCTGGATTTTATCCAGACCATGCAACATAACCCGCAGCTCAACGTGCGTGATGCGACGTCGAGCCTGCTGGTTAATGGGGGTTCGCAAATCCGTGACCTGCTGACACGCCTGGCGGCCAACGAACAGGTGACTATCCAGGCACAGTTCGAAAACCAGCAGATGACCTTCCCGCTGCACCTGGTGGAAGATGAGTTCCATGCGCTGCATCTGCGCCTGGGCGTACCGAGCATTTATGAAAGCGGGCCGAAGGTGCGACCTTGGCGCCTGCCCCTGGAAGAGCCGGTTGCCCTGGAAAACGCCAAAGGCCAGGCGGGTACACTGTGGGTCCACGAAGTGTCGTTCAAGGGCATCTTGCTCGAGGTGCGCAACCGGACCAAACCGCCGAAGAGTTTCGCACTGTGGTTCAGCCCTTCTGGTTATGAGCGCATTGCCTTGCGCGGCACTTTCGAGCGGCAGACCGAGCAGGGTTATTACGCCTACCAACTCAACCAAGGCAACTCGGTCGAAACCGAGCGCCTACGCCAGTACATCCTTCAGCAACATCGCCTGACCCACCCCGCCATGCACGTCTGAATTTCAGGTATCCAGCGTTCCGCCAAGAAAATGCTGCAGGCGCTGGCGCATCAAGCCACCTTCATTGCCCAGGCAACCGATAGACGAACCGGCCAGGCTGTCCTGCGCCAGCTCCGACGCATCGCCGCACAACAACAGACGACACTGCAGGCTCATCGCCAGCCGATTCAGACGCCGGGCAAAGTCAGCGGCCGGCGCCCGATTGGAAACCAGCACCAGCACCTCGGGCCGGATTTTCTCACAGACCAGGGACAGCTCCTCGAAAGGCTTGCCCAGCGCCAGTACCCGGACGCCCACCGCGCCACCGCTCAGGAACAATGCCGCCAGTAGCAACTCCAGCTCATGGCAATGGCCTTCGATTGCCGCCACCGCAGCCCGAACCGGCTGTGAGCCGCGCAACATAATCAGTCGTTGCAGCACCCGTGACCGCAGGAAGGCGTCGAGCATCACCCATTCACTGGTTTGCCCGAAGGTCTCCTTTTGTTGCAGCGCCTGAGTCCACAGCGGCATAAAAATGTCCTGGAACACCACATCCAATGAATAAGTGGAGAACACTTGGCCGTAGATCCGCGCCAGTTCCAGATCATCATAATTGCTCAATGCCGTGCGAATCTGGACCTGCCACTGGACATAGTCAGCCTGGACCAACGGGTCCGGAACAATGCTCGACAACGCCTGCGCGGCCTGGCTCCTGGCCAGAAGCCGGGCGATCTTGCTGACCGCCACCCCCCGAGCGATCCAGCTCAGAATGCTGCGAATCTGCTCGATATCGGTCAGGGAATACAGTCGATGCCCGCTTTCGGTGCGCACTGGCTGGATCAAACCGTAGCGTCGCTCCCAGGCACGCAACGTCACTGGGTTCACGCCGGTCAGGCGTGCCACTTCACGAATGGGGAACATTTGCGCTTGGCTGGTGGCATCAACAGCCTGCAACGGCTCGGGAGACTCAGTGATGACGGGCATCGGTGCGTAGACATCCATTTCAAGTTGGATCCATTTTATCGCGCAAGCATGGACGATGTTCAAGTACTGCCTGATCGACGAAGGTCACTGGCGTATTTCGCAAAATCAGGAATAATCCTTGCTTGTTGTAACCCAGCCCTCCACCCCGGGCTGAGTTTGGCGCGCCTCCTACCCGGAATCGCGCCCCCGTTTTATGGAGATACATAATGTCTACCTCACCTGTCACCTTGATGGTGGCGCGCCGCGTTGCCAGCGGACGCTATCAGGAACTGATCGCCTGGTTGCGCGAAGGCGAACAACTGGCCACTGACTTTCCCGGCTACCTGGGCTCCGGCGTACTCGCTCCGCCGCCTGGTGATGACGAATTCCAGATCATTTTCCGTTTCGCCGACGAACCGACCCTGCACGCCTGGGAGCACTCCGCCTCGCGCACGGCCTGGCTAGGGCGTGGCAGCGAACTGTTTGCCCATCCTTCGGAACATCGAGTCAGCGGCATCGATGGCTGGTTCGGCGCCGCCGGCCAGCGCCCGCCGCGCTGGAAACAGGCTGTCGCCATCTGGCTGGCATTCTTTCCGGTCTCGCTACTGTTCAACTTTGTCCTGGGCCCATTGCTCAGCGACCTCGACATGCTGCCCCGGGTGTTCATCAGCACCCTGGCCCTGACCCCCTTGATGGTCTATTTCTTCATCCCGCTGTCGACTCGCCTGCTGGCCAGTTGGCTGAGCAGCACGCCCGCACCGTCGTTGCCGGCCGAGGCGACTGCGCAAAACCGCTAAAAGGGGCATGGCTCGTGCAGTCGCTGGTATAGTTTTGCCATACCCGCGATGCGAGCCATTCATGACCTCCTCCCCCGCCCCGATCCTCATCACCGGCGCCAGCCAACGCGTCGGCCTGCATTGCGCGCTGCGGTTGCTGGAGGCCGGGCAGCCGGTGATCATCAGCTACCGCAGCGAGCGCCCGGGCGTACAAACCCTGCGCGACCTGGGGGCAACCGCGCTGTTTGGTGACTTTTCCACGCAAGCCGGAATCCTCGCCTTCATCGCCGAGCTCAAGACTCACACCCAGCAACTGCGGGCCATCGTGCACAACGCCTCGGCATGGACTGCGGAGACTGCCGATAACGAAGTCGCTGCCTTCACCCAGATGGTCAATGTGCACATGCTTGCGCCTTATCTGATCAACCTGCAGTGTGCCGAGATGCTGCGGCGCTCGAGCCCCGCCGATATCGTGCACATCAGCGACGACGTCACGCGCAAGGGCAGCAGCCAGCACATCGCCTATTGCGCCAGCAAAGCCGGGCTCGATAGCCTGACCCTGTCGTTCGCCGCCAAGTACGCGCCGCACATCAAGGTCAACGGCATCGCTCCCGCCCTGCTACTGTTCAACCCCGACGACGACGCGGCGTACCGCGCCAAGGCCTTGGCCAAGTCGGCGCTGGGCATCGAACCCGGCAGCGAAGTGGTCTACCAGAGCCTGCGCTATTTGCTGGACAACCCCTATGTCACCGGCACGACCCTGACCGTCAACGGCGGACGGCACGTCAAATAGGCCGCCCCCGCGAGGATGTTCCATGCCATTGTCCCTGCCCCAGAATTACCGCGAGATCCTCATCGGTCTTGGCGAAGACCCAGACCGCGAAGGCCTGCTCGATACCCCGGCCCGCGCGGCCAAGGCCATGCAGTATCTGTGTCATGGTTACGCGCAAAGCGTCGATGAGATCGTCAACGGTGCCTTGTTTGCCTCTGACAACGATGAAATGGTGATCGTCGACAACATCGAGTTGTACTCACTCTGCGAACATCACTTGCTGCCCTTCATCGGCAAGGCCCATGTGGCTTATATTCCTACCGGCAAGGTACTGGGCCTGTCGAAGATCGCCAGGATCGTCGACATGTTTGCCCGGCGCCTGCAGATCCAGGAGAACCTCACCCGGCAGATTGCCGACGCCGTGCAGCGCGTGACGGGGGCCGCCGGCGTTGCGGTGGTGATCGAGGCCCGGCACATGTGCATGATGATGCGCGGCGTGGAAAAACAGAATTCGACCATGAACACCTCGGTGATGCTCGGCGCCTTCCGCGACTCGAGCAACACCCGCCAGGAGTTCCTGCAATTGATTGGACGGAGCAAGTAGCAATGCCACAACTTCAACCAGGAATGGCCCGCATCCGGGTCAAGGACCTGTGCCTGCGCACCTTCATCGGCATCAATGAAGACGAGATCCTCAACAAGCAGGACGTGCTGATCAACCTGACGATCCTCTATGCGGCACAGGAAGCGGTGCGCGATAACGACATCGACCACGCGCTAAACTATCGCACCATTACCAAGGCGATCATCGCGCACGTGGAAGGCAATCGTTTTGCCCTGCTCGAACGCATGACCCAGGAATTGCTGGACCTGGTGATGGCCAACCAAAGCGTGCTGTACGCCGAGGTCGAAGTCGACAAACCCCACGCCCTGCGTTTCGCCGAGTCGGTGTCGATTACCCTCGCAGCAAGCCGCTAGCTTCAAGCGGCAAGCTGCAAGCGCTAAACTTGCCGCCACCGCCATCCAACTTGCAGCTTGAAGCTTGCCGCTTGAAGCTGTCTCGCAGAGACCGCCATGACCGAACAACAACGCCTGGAACTCGAAGCCGCCGCCTTTCGCCGGCTGGTTGCCCACCTGGACAGCCGCAAGGACGTGCAGAACATCGACCTGATGAACCTCTCGGGTTTCTGCCGCAACTGCCTGTCCAAGTGGTACAAGGCTGCGGCCGACGATCGCCAGATCGACGTCAGCCTCGATGACGCCCGCGAAGTGGTCTACGGCATGCCGTACGCCGAGTGGAAAGCCCAATACCAGCAAGAAGCCAGCGCCGAGCAGCAAGCCGCGTTCGCCAAAGGAAAGACCCATGACTGACCTGAACACCCTGCGCGCCAGCCTCAAGACCGGTGAACATGCATTTGCCCAGACCCTGGCCTTCATCGGCGCGAACTACGACTACCAGCCGCAAGCCTTCAATAACGGTGGCGTGGAAAACGCCGCCGGACAGAACGAAGGTTCGTGCAAGACCCTGGGCCTGGCTGTGCTGGAAGGCTTGAGCGATGAAGAAACCCTGCTGGCATTCGGTGAGCACTACCGTGCTGTGCTGGCCACCCCAGAGGGCAGTGACCACGGCAATATCCGTGCGCTGATGATCCATGGGTTGGCGGGGGTCAAGCTCTCGGCACAACCGCTGGCACGGCGCTGACTGCACCGCTGGAGCTTTTTCAGCGCTACAAAAAAACCGGCCGAAGCCTAATGCCGATCAGTTAAGCCCTTTTGTAGGAGCGGGTGCCCGCTTGCGGCTTGCTCGCGAAGAACTCAACGGCGCCGCGTTTATACTGAATACACGCGTTATCGTTGACGTTTTTCGCGAGCAAGCTCGCTCCTACAATTGACAGCGTCGCTTAACTGATCGGCATTAGGCCGAAGCCGGTTTTTTCATGCCCAAAGAATCAAGCGTTCTTCAGGTTATCCAGGTAACGCTCTGCGTCCAGTGCGGCCATGCAGCCAGCACCGGCGGAGGTGATGGCCTGGCGGTAGACGTGGTCAGCCACGTCGCCGGCGGCAAAGATACCTTCGATGCTGGTGGCAGTGGCGTTGCCGTCACGGCCGCCCTGCACAACCATGTAGCCGTCCTTGAGGGTCAACTGGCCTTCGAACAGCGAGGTGTTCGGGGTGTGGCCGATGGCGATGAACACGCCGTCGACTTTCAACTCGTCGAAGCTGCCGTCGTTGTTCTTCAGGCGCGCACCGGTCACGCCCATGTTGTCACCCAGCACTTCGTCCAGGTTGGAGTTGAGCTTGAGGATGATCTTGCCTTCGGCCACACGGGCGTTCAGCTTGTCGATCAGGATCTTCTCGGCGCGGAAGGTCTCGCGGCGGTGCACCAGGGTCACGGTGCTGGCGATGTTGGCCAGGTACAGGGCTTCTTCCACGGCGGTGTTACCGCCACCAACCACAGCGACCGGCTTGTTGCGATAGAAGAAACCATCGCAGGTAGCGCAGGCCGAAACGCCCTTGCCCATGAACGCTTCTTCCGACGGCAGGCCCAGGTAACGCGCACTGGCGCCGGTGGCGATGATCAGCGCGTCACAGGTGTAAGTGCCGCTGTCGCCAGTCAGGGTGTAAGGCTTGGCTGCGAAGTCGACGGCATTGATGTGGTCGAACACGATTTCGGTCTCGAAGCGCTCGGCGTGCTCTTTCATCCGCTCCATCAGCGCCGGGCCGGTCAGGCCATGGACGTCGCCAGGCCAGTTGTCGACTTCGGTGGTGGTGGTCAGTTGACCGCCAGCCTGCATGCCGGTGATCAGCAGCGGCTTGAGGTTGGCACGGGCGGCATAGACCGCGGCGCTGTAACCGGCAGGGCCGGAACCGAGAATAATCACTCGCGAATGACGTACATCAGACATGACTCACTCCTATCGACCGGCCGGTATTACCTGGCGCGGGTGCCGGATTGCCGGCTGGAATAAAAAAGGACCGTGACAGCACTTGGGGAAGTGCATCGCGCGACAGTCCTGAAAAATAATGGGTGCAGCGTATCGAGGAGGCGAAGATTAAGGAAATACCGTTTAACAATCCAGCTCATAGGCGGTCTCTATCTCCAAGCGGCCGATTTAACGGCGCCTTTGTTACAGTTAATGTCGATCCGCTTGCCACGCTTTCGCCTGTGGGGCAAAGCCGGTAAGGTCGGCGCGTTTTCCCCTTGCTCGGAGCACCTTATGCCCGCCCCCGTTCTGTCCGGCCCGCAATACCTGCGCGAAGGCCTCAAGCTGGTCCTGAGTCCCGGCCTGCGCTTGTTCGTGCTGCTGCCGCTGGCCATCAACCTGGTGCTGTTCGTCGGCTTGATCTACCTGGCCGGCCACCAGTTCAGCCTGTGGGTCGACACCCTGATGCCGTCGCTGCCCGACTGGCTGAGCTTCCTCAGTTATGTTCTCTGGCCAATGTTCGTGGTGTTGGTGGCGCTGATGGTGTTTTTCACCTTCACCCTGCTGGCCAACGTGATCGCTGCGCCCTTCAACGGCTTTCTTGCCGAGAAAGTCGAAGTGGTGGTCCGCGGCACCGATGACTTCCCGGCCTTCAGCTGGGGCGAACTGATGGCCATGGTCCCACGCACCCTGGCCCGGGAAATGCGCAAGCTGGGGTACTTCCTGCCCCGGGCGTTGGCGCTGTTCATTTTGTCGTTCATTCCGGTGGTCAACCTGATCGCCGCACCGCTGTGGTTGATCTTCGGGGTGTGGATGATGGCGATCCAGTACATCGACTACCCGGCAGACAACCACAAGCTGGGCTGGAACGAGATGCTCGCCTGGCTGCGGGAAAAACGCTGGCAGAGCATGAGCTTTGGCGGGATCGTCTATCTAGTGCTGCTGATTCCGGTGGTGAACATTCTGATGATGCCGGCCGCAGTGGCGGGGGCGACCCTGTTCTGGGTGCGTGAGCGCGGTGCGGAAAACCTGGTAACCAGCCAGGGCTGAGCCGGTCATCAATTCATCATCACCCTGACACAATGACGACATGACCCCAACTGACACTGGGGTCATGACGACAACTCTGCATATCACCCTGATCACCGAAACCTTCCCTCCGGAAATCAACGGCGTGGCCAATACTCTGGGCCGCTTGTGTGATGGCCTGCGCGCCCGTGGGCACCAGGTCGAACTGGTGCGCCCGCGCCAGGACGGCGATCAGGCCCTGGCCAGCGACGACGCCCTGCTGCTCTGCCGCGGCTGGCCGCTGCCGGGATATCCGGGGTTGCAGTGGGGTCAGTCGTCGATGCACAAACTGCTCAGGCGCTGGAAACGCCAGCGCCCGGACGTGCTGTACATCGCCACCGAAGGCCCGCTGGGCCTGTCGGCCCTGCGGGCAGCGCGGCGCCTGGGGATCTCGGTGGTGAGCGGTTTCCACACCAATTTCCAGCAATACACCAGTCAGTACGGTCTCGGTTTGCTGACCCGGATGCTGACGCATTACTTGCGCTGGTTTCATAACCGTTCGACGCTGACATTGGTGCCGAGCATCAGTCAGCGACTGGAACTGGAGCGCCGGCATTTCGAGCGCCTGGCGCTGTTGTCCCGGGGCGTCGACAGCCAGTTGTTTCATCCGACCAAACGGCTGAACGCCTTGCGTGAGCAATGGGGCCTGGCTGAGGGAGACATCGCGGTCATGCACGTCGGTCGGCTCGCCCCCGAAAAAAACCTTGGCCTGCTCAAACGTTGTTTCGAAAAGCTGTGCAGTACTTATCCACAGCGCAATCTGAAATTGATCGTGGTCGGCGACGGGCCGCAACGCGCGGCACTGGAAAAGGAGCTGCCGCAGGCGATCTTCTGTGGCTCACAGCGCGGTGAGGCCTTGGCGGCGCACTATGCGTGCGGGGATGTGTTTGTGTTTCCGAGCCTGACCGAAACCTTCGGTAATGTGGTGCTGGAGGCGCTGGCCTCCGGTCTGGGCGTGGTGGCTTATGATCAGGCCGCGGCGGCGCAGCATATTCGCCATGGCTACAACGGCGTGTTGGCGATGCCGGGTGATGAAGAGGCGTTCTGCGATGCGGCAGCGTGGTTGCTGGAGGAGGATGAAACCCTGCGCTGCGTGCGCCTGAATGCGCGACAGCACGCGAGCCGCCAGGGTTGGGCGGCGATCATCGAGCAGTTCGAAGACCAATTGCGCGGGGCCTGTCAGGTCCCCGCGCCAGAGAAGGTTGCGGTGGCGCTTAAACCAGCGTCATCAACGCTTCGCGACTGAACGGCAGAATCTCGCCTTCACGGCCATCGCGGACTTTCTGCGCCCAGTCCGGGTCAACCAGCAGCGCCCGCCCTACCGCCACCAGATCGAACTCATCGTTGTTCAGGCGCTCCAGCAGGTTTTCCAGGCTGGCCGGCTGCGCCACCTTGTCAGTGTTGACCATGAACTGCAGGAATTCGCCGTCCAGGCCCACGCTGCCCACGGTGATGGTCGGCTTGCCGGTCAGCACGCGAGTCCAGCCGGCCAGGTTGAGGTCGGAACCGTCAAACTCCGGCTCCCAGAAACGCCGTGTCGAGCAATGGAAAATGTCCACACCAGCGTCGGACAACGGCTTGAGGAACTCACCCAGCGCCTCGGGCGTCTGCACCAGGCGCGCGGTGTAGTCCTGCTGCTTCCACTGGGAGAAACGGAAAATGATCGGGAATCCTTCGCCGACCGCTGCCCGCACCGCCTGGATCAATTCGATGGCAAAGCGCGAGCGGTTGGCCAGGCTACCGCCGTACTGATCGGTACGCTGGTTACTGGTCTCCCAGAAGAACTGGTCCAGCAGGTAGCCGTGGGCGCCGTGGATTTCCACGCCGTCCATGCCGATGCTCTGCGCATCCTTGGCGGCCTGGGCGAAGGCAGCGATTACTTCCTGGATATCCTGTTCGGTCATGCCGTGCACCACGACCTGGCCGTCCTTGAGCTTTTCCGACGGACCATAGCCCGGAACACTGGCGTCCGGCTCGGTGCCGATGCGCCGCACGCTACCGACGTGCCAGAGTTGCGGAACGATCTTGCCACCTTCGGCATGCACCGCGTCCACGACCTTTTTCCAGCCGGCCAAGGCCGCTTCACCATAGAACTGCGGAACGTTCGGGTAACCGTTGGCCGCCTTGTGGCCGACCGTGGTGCCCTCGGTGATGACCAGGCCCACGCCAGCCGCCGCGCGACGACGGTAGTACTCGATGACTTTCGAGTTCGGCACGCCGCCCGGGGAAAATGAACGGGTCATGGGTGCCATGACCACACGGGTCGGCAATTGCAGGGTACCCAGGGAAAACGGCTTAAACAGGGCTTGTACAGGCATGCGGCACTCCACAGGGATCCAAGGTTTATGACGGGGATAATATGGAGTGAGCGCGCGCTTGAATAGCACTATTGATTGCAGTGATTAAGGACCAAAAGATAGGAAATATTGTAGGAGCGAGTGCCCGCTTGCGGCTCGCTCCTACAGGGGGGAGATATCAGCTCAGCGCTTTTTCAATCGCCTGAACGACCGCAGGATCATCCGGTGCCGTACGCGGCGAAAAACGCGCCAGCACCCGGCCGTCCTTGCCCAGCAGGAATTTTTCGAAATTCCAGGTGATGTCGCCAGGAAACTCCGCACCCTCGCCCGCCAGCAGACGGTACAACTGATGGCGCTCATGGCCGTTGACTTCCAGCTTGCTGGACAACGGAAAGCTCACGCCGTAGTTGAGGCTGCAGAAATCCTTGATCTCGTCTTCAGTGCCCGGCTCCTGGCCGGCGAACTGGTTGCAAGGCAAGCCCAGCACGCTGAAGCCTTGGCCTTTGTACTGCTGGTAGAGGCTTTCCAGGGCGGCATATTGTGGGGTCAAACCACACTTGGAGGCCACGTTGACCACCAATACGACATGCCCTTTGAAGGGCGCCAGCGGTAACGCCTGGCCGTCCAACGCTTTTAAAGTAAGGTCGTGAAAAGCACTCATGATGAACTCCAGATATCCCGTGTTTTTCTCGAAACGCCCTTCAACCGCACTCTCGCCCGGCGCCCTTTAACCGGCGCCGACTAAAAAGGCGCCCAAAGGCGCCTCTCCAGATACCTGAGCTTAGCGCAGAAATCAGTGGTGATGACCACCTTCGCCATGGACGTGACCATGGGCGACTTCTTCTTCGCTGGCGTCACGGATGTCGATGATCTTCACTTGGAAGTTCAGGCGCTGGCCGGCCAACGGGTGGTTGCCGTCAACGGTCACGTCGTCGCCGTCCAGGTCACGGATGGTGACGATCTGCATTTGGCCGTCTGGCGCGGAAGCGTGGAACTGCATGCCCACTTCCAGTTCGTCGACGCCTTCGAACATGCTGCGGCTCAGGGTGCTGACCAGCTCGGCGGCGTATTCGCCGTAAGCGTCTTCAGGTTCAACAGCTACGGTCAGTTCGTCGCCGACAGCTTTACCTTCCAGGGCTTTTTCCAGGCCTGGAATGATGTTACCTGCGCCTTGCAGGTAGACCAGCGGCGCGCCGCCGGCGGAGCTGTCGATGACCTCACCAGCGTCGTTGGTCAGGGTATAGTCGATGGAGACAGCCTTATTGGCGGCGATCAGCATGGGGCGAGACCTTTTGCAGAAGAATAAAGAATGGACAAGTTTAGCGAAGCAAACGCCCGAAAGCGAACGGAACCCTGACCAACGGCCCGCTTCGAAAGCTTCGATCATTACCGGTTTCCATCTGGACGAGGATGGGCACTGGGTGGCCGAGCTGTCCTGTGGTCATACCCAGCACCTGCGCCACCAGCCTCCCTGGCAATCCCGGGCCTGGGTCCTGGACCCGTTGCAGCGCCAGGAAAAAATAGGCCAGGCCTTTGATTGCGGTTGGTGCGCTCAAGGCCCGGTTAGCGATAACCTTGGCGTCTGAAATTTCGGTAGGAGGCCAGTCATAGGCCTTCACCTTGCCATGCACCTCTAGAGAATCCGCATGCAAACTTTTTTTATCGCACCCACCGATTTTGGTGTGGGCCTGACTTCCATCAGCCTCGGGCTGGTGCGTACCCTGGAACGTGCTGGGTTGAAAGTCGGCTTCTTCAAACCGATTGCCCAGCCGCACCCCGGCGACACCGGGCCTGAACGCTCCACCGAACTGGTGGCCCGTACCCATGGCCTGAAGCCGCCTCAACCGTTGGGCCTGGCGCATGTCGAGCGGATGCTCGGCGACGGCCAACTGGACGAACTGCTGGAAGAAATCATCACCCTGTACCAGCAAGCCGCCGTCGGCAAAGACGTGCTGATCGTCGAAGGCATGGTGCCGACCCGCAGCGCCAGCTATGCCGCCCGGGTCAACCTGCACCTGGCCAAAAGCCTGGATGCCGAGGTGATCCTGGTCTCGGCGCCGGAAAACGAAGTGCTCACCGAACTGTCCGGGCGCGTCGAGTTGCAGGCGCAACTGTTCGGCGGCCCGAAAGACCCGAAAGTCCTCGGCGTGATCCTCAACAAGGTCAAGACCGAGGAAAGCATGGAGGCCTTCGCCGCGCGCCTGAAAGAACACTCGCCGTTGCTGCGCAGCGGTGACTTCCGGCTGCTCGGCTGTATCCCGTTCCAACCGGAGCTCAATGCCCCGCGTACCCGCGATGTGGCCGACCTGATGGGCGCGCAAGTGCTCAATGCCGGCGACTTCGAAACCCGGCGCATGACCAAGATCATCATTTGTGCGCGGACCATGCGCAACACCGTGGAGCTGCTCAAGCCCGGCGTGCTGGTGGTGACCCCGGGGGATCGCGACGACATCATCCTGGCAGTCAGCCTGGCGGCGATGAACGGCGTGCCGCTGGCCGGCCTGCTGCTGACCAGTGACACCCTGCCCGACCCGCGCATCATGGACCTGTGCCGCGGTGCATTGCAGGCCGGCTTGCCGGTGCTGTCGGTGAGCAGCGGCTCCTACGACACCGCCAACCAGTTGAACGGCCTGAACAAGGAAATCCCGATCGATGACCGCGAGCGCGCGGAAATCATCACCGACTTCGTCGCCAGTCACCTCGACGCCAACTGGCTGCACCAGCGCTGTGGTACGCCGCGAGAAATGCGCCTGTCGCCCGCGGTGTTCCGCTACCAGTTGATCCAGCGCGCCCAGGCAGCCAACAAGCGCATCGTCCTGCCCGAGGGCAGCGAGCCTCTGACCGTGCAGGCGGCAGCCATCTGTCAGGCCCGCGGCATTGCCCGATGCGTGTTGCTGGCCAAACCGGCGGACGTCGAGGCTGTGGCGCGCGCCCAGGGCATCGAGTTGCCGCCTGGCCTGGAGATTCTCGACCCGGACCTGATCCGCGACCGGTATGTCGAACCAATGGTTGCTCTGCGCAAGACCAAGAGCCTCAACGCGCCGATGGCCGAGCAGCAACTGGAAGACACCGTGGTGATCGGCACCATGATGCTGGCGCTGGACGAGGTCGACGGGCTGGTGTCCGGGGTCATTCACTCCACCGCCAATACCATCCGCCCTGCCCTGCAACTGATTAAAACCGCACCGGGCTGCACCTTGGTGTCCTCGGTGTTCTTCATGCTGTTTCCAGAGGAAGTGCTGGTCTACGGCGACTGCATCATGAACCCGCACCCCAGCGCCAACGAGCTGGCGGAAATCGCCCTGCAAAGCGCCGACTCCGCCGCCGCCTTCGGCATCACGCCACGGGTGGCGATGCTCAGCTACTCCAGTGGCGACTCGGCCAGCGGCGAAGAAGTGGAGAAAGTACGCGAGGCCACGCTATTGGCCCACGAAGCGCAAAATTCGCTGCTGATCGACGGGCCGCTGCAGTACGACGCCGCCGCCAACGCAGACGTCGCGCGACAACTGGCCCCCAACAGCCAGGTAGCCGGGCGCGCCACGGTGTTCATTTTCCCCGACCTCAACAGTGGCAACACCACCCACAAGGCCGTGCAGCGCAGTGCCGATTGCGTCAGCCTCGGACCGATGCTGCAAGGCCTGCGCAAACCAGTGAACGACTTGCCGCGCGGCGCGCAGGTCGACGACATCGTCTACACCATCGCCCTGACCGCGATTCAGGCCGCCAACCGACCTATGGATCTCTAAATGCTGGATTTTCTCCCTGGCGCCGTGCGTGGCGTGATCGCTGCGCTGCTACTGGCACTCAACACCCTGCTGTTGTGTTCGTTCCTGTTCTGTGTGGCGATCTTCAAGGTCCTGCCGTTCGCCCTCACCCAGCGGTTCACCGCCTGGCTGATGAACCACACCCATGAGGCCTGGATCAGCAACAACAAAGCCTGGATGCGGCTGGTCTGCCGCACCCGCTGGCACCTCAGCGGCCTTGAAGGCCTGGACTACCAGCACTCGTACCTGATCACCAGCAACCACCAGAGCTGGGTCGACATCATGGTGCTGCAGTACCTGTTGAACCGGAAAATCCGCCCGCTGAAATTTTTCCTCAAGCAGGAGTTGATCTGGGTCCCGGTAATTGGCCTGGCCTGGTGGGCCCTGGGCTTTCCGTTCATGAAGCGCTACTCCAAGGCCTACCTGGAAAAACACCCGGAGAAGAAAGGCAAGGACCTGGAAACCACCCGCAAGACCTGTGCGAAATTTCGCAACAATCCGGTGGGCATGTTCAACTTTGCCGAGGGCACGCGCTTCACCGAGGCCAAGCACAAACAGCAGCAATCACCGTTCCGCTACCTGCTCAAGCCCAAGGCCGGCGGGATTGCCTTTGTGCTGGACGCCATGGGCGAGCAGCTTGAATCAGTGGTCAATGTGACCATTCACTACCCCGCCGGGCGCCCGGGTTTCTGGGACCTGCTGTGTGGCAACGTGAAGGAGGTGGTGGTGCATTTCCAGGAGCTGTCGATCCCGGCGCAGTTCATTGGCAAGAACTACGAGCAGGATGGCGCCTACCGCCTGCAGTTCCAGGGCTGGATCAACCAGTTGTGGGAAGACAAGGATGCGCTGCTCGCGCAGATGCATCGGGAATATCCGGCAAACTAATCGGGTGCCTGTTCTGACCTCATCGCGGGCAAGCCCGCTCCCACAGGTTTCGCGTACACCACATACCTTGTGGGAGCGGGCTTGCCCGCGATGGGGTCAGAACAGACACAAAAAAGCCCCCAGACAATCACTTGTCTGGGGGCTTTTCCTTGCAGCTTGAAGCTAGAAACTTGCCGCTGCTCCTGTCTTAGATCGCGCCGCGGCTACGCAGCAGATCCAGCACCTGTTTGACGCTGTCTTCCAGCGACAGCGCCTGGGTGTCGACTACCAGGTCGGCGTCCAACGGCACGTCGTACGGGAAGGACTCGCCCGGGATGTTATCCCCGGCCGCCGCATACAGGCCCTGTGGATCACGTTCGGCGCAGACCGCCGGCGAAGCCTGGACGTAGACCGTCAGCAGACGGTCCTTGCCGATCAGGTCCTTGGCCTGCTCACGACCTTCGGAACTCGGCGCCACGAAGGCCGCCAGGGTCAGCAGGCCGGCTTCGTTGAACTGCCGGGCAACATGCGCCGCACGACGCCAGTTCTCGGTGCGCCCGGCGCGATCCTGCGGCAGGCCTTTGTTGAGGTCGTGACGCAGGTTCTGGCCATCGAGCACGAACACCGCACGGCCCATGTCGAACAGCTTGCGCTCGACCGCATAGGCCAGGGTGCTCTTGCCCGCGCCCGACAGGCCGCTGAACAGCACGGTGGCCGGCTGCTGGCCGAAGCGCTGGGCACGTTCTTCTGTGGCCACGTGCGCCAGTTTGCCGTGGTGGGTAGCACTGCCGTGCGCCACCGGTTGGGCGACGATCATGCCGGCGCCCACGGTGCCGTTGGTCAAGCGGTCGATGATGATGAACGCGCCGGTGGTGCGGTTGCTTTCGTAACCGTCGAGGGCGATCGGCGCATCGAGCGCGATCCTGACCTTGCCGATTTCGTTCAGTTGCAACGCACTGGCCGGGCCTTCTTCCAGGGTGTTGACGTCGACCTTGTTGACGATGCTGGCAATGGAGCCCGGCACGTAGCTGGTGGCGCGCTTGATGTCGTACTTCTTGCCCGGCAGCATCGGTTCTTCAGCCATCCACACCAGCATGGCTTCGAAGCTGTCGGTCACCGGCGGCACGTTGTCGGCATGTACCAGCAGGTCGCCACGGGAGATGTCGATCTCGTCTTCCATGGTCAGGGTGACCGCCTGGCCAGGACCGGCGTGCTCCAGCTCACCTTCGAAGGTGACGATGGATTTGACGCGGCTGCTCTTGCCCGAAGGCAGGACCACGATTTCGTCGCCTTTCTTGACGATACCGCTGGCCAGGGTGCCGGCGAAACCGCGGAAGTTCAGGTTGGGACGGTTGACGTACTGCACCGGGAAACGCAGGTCGGTGAAGTTACGGTCGCCCGCCACTTCAACGGTCTCGAGGATTTCCATCAGCGACTGGCCGGTGTACCACGGCGAACGCTCGGACTTGTTCACCACGTTGTCGCCCTTGAGGGCTGACATCGGCACAAAGTGCATGCTGGTGGGCTTGAGCTTCAAGCCTTCGGCGAACTGCAGGTAGTCGGCCTTGATCGACTCGAACACGCCCTGGTCGAAGTCCTTGAGGTCCATCTTGTTGATGGCCACGACGATGTGCTTGATGCCCAGCAGGGATGCGATGAAGCTGTGGCGACGGGTCTGGGTCTGCACGCCGTAGCGGGCGTCCACCAGGATGATCGCCAGGTCACAGGTCGACGCGCCGGTGGCCATGTTGCGGGTGTACTGCTCATGGCCCGGGGTATCGGCAATGATGAATTTGCGTTTGGCGGTGGAGAAGTAGCGGTACGCGACATCGATGGTGATGCCTTGCTCGCGCTCAGCCTGCAGGCCGTCGACCAGCAATGCCAGGTCGATATCGTCACCGGTGGTGCCGACTTTCTTCGAGTCGCGGGTAATGGCTTCCAGATGGTCTTCGTAGATCATCTTGGAGTCGTGCAGCAGGCGCCCGATCAGGGTGCTCTTGCCGTCATCGACGTTACCGCAGGTCAGGAAACGCAGCAGTTCTTTACGTTCGTGCTGGCCCAGGTAGGCGAGGATGTCCTCGCTGATCAAATCAGATTGATGCGACATGACAGCCCCTTAGAAATAACCTTGACGTTTTTTGTCTTCCATCGAGCCGGCGCCATCGTGGTCGATGACACGGCCCTGGCGCTCGGAAGTTCGCGTCAGGAGCATTTCCTGAATGATGTCCGTGAGGCTTTCAGCCTCGGACTCCACCGCGCCCGTCAACGGGTAGCAACCAAGGGTACGGAAACGCACTTTCTTTTTGACGATGCGGGCTTTGTCTTCATCGCTCAGGTGTTCGAGGATGCGCTCGTCGTCGATCATGATCAGCGTGCCATTTTTCTCGATGACCTCGCGTTCAGCGGCGAAGTACAGCGGCACGATCGGGATGCCTTCCAGGTAGATGTACTGCCAGATATCCAGCTCGGTCCAGTTCGACAGTGGGAAGACGCGGATCGACTCGCCCTTGTTGACCTTGCCGTTGTACACGTTCCACAGCTCGGGGCGCTGGTTTTTCGGGTCCCAGCGGTGCTTGCTGTCGCGGAACGAGTACACGCGCTCCTTGGCGCGGGATTTCTCTTCATCGCGGCGCGCACCACCGAAGGCGGCGTCGAAACCATGCTTGTCCAAAGCCTGTTTCAGGCCTTCGGTCTTCATGATGTCGGTGTGTTTGGCACTGCCGTGGGTGAATGGGTTGATGCCCTGCGCAACACCGTCCGGGTTGACGTGGGTGATCAGGTCCAGGCCCAGCTCGGCGACCATTTTGTCACGGAAGCTGTACATCTCCTGGAATTTCCACTGGGTGTCGACGTGCATCACCGGAAACGGCAGCTTGCCCGGGAAGAACGCCTTGCGTGCCAGGTGCAGCATCACGGCGGAGTCTTTACCGATGGAGTACAGCATCACCGGGTTATCGAACTCGGCGGCCACCTCGCGGATGATGTGGATGCTTTCCGCCTCCAGCTGTTTCAGATGCGTCAGTTTGTCGACCATGGCTACTCACGAAAACTTTCTTATGAACGGCCACCGGGCCGTGTTCGAGCGGGGAATCCTAGCACAGCGACCCCTTCTAATCAGGACGCCAACTAGATCGAAAGGGTATATCAATATACCGTCGCGTTCGGGTGATCCGCGCCCCCTGTAGGAGCGAGCTTGAACTGGCCTAATGATTCTGGACACTTCAATCGGGCGCTATGATGGCGCCCAAATCTGAGGCGTCTATGGAAATGCGTAACTCCTACTCCAACGAGTTCAAACTCAAAGCTGTGCTTATGGTGCTTGATGAGGGGCTAGCTGTCCCAGATGTCTGCGCCAGCCTGAACATCGGACCTACCGCATTACGTCGTTGGGTCGATCAAGTCCGCAAGGAGCGTCTGGGTTCAACACCGGTGGGGGCGAAAGCTATTACGCCTGAGCAAAAAGAGATTCAGGCGCTTAAAGCCCTGCTCAAGCAAAAAGATCGGGATATCGAAATCCTAAAAAAGGCCAGTGCTCTCCTGCTTATGGACTCCAAAGATCATTTCCGCTGATCAGCGAGCTAGGCGAGCAGTACGGCATTAGTGATTGTTGTCGTGTATTTGAAGTTAATCGAAGCAGTTTTTACGTCTGGCGTCAGCGTCAGGGCCGATCGAATCCTGAACGCGAGAAGCTCATCGTTGTTTTGATCAAGCAACACAAGGAGTCGAGGGGCTCTGCCGGTGCTCGGACTCTTTCCAAAGAACTGCAAGCAAAGGGACATCGCGTGGGGCGCTACATGGCTCGCAGCCTAATGAAAGAGGCCGGTATCGTCAGTCGTCAGCGGCGCCGCCACAAATACAAATCTTCGGGCGTAGAGGCCTTGGTGGCGCCTCACGAGCTCAAGCGCAAGTTTGATGTCTCGGCGATCAATCAAGTCTGGTGCGGGGACGTTACCTACATTCAGATCGGTAAGCGTTGGCTGTATTTCGCGGCGGTTCTGGATTTATTTGCACGCCGCCTCGTGGGGTGGTCATTTTCACTGATATCCGATGCCACATTGACGTGCGAAGCGTTACGCATGGCGGTTGAGCTGCGAGGACGCCCCAAAGAGGTGTTGTTTCATTCCGACCAGGGATGCCAGTACACCAGTCACAAGTTCAGGAATGAGTTGGTGGCACACAGGATCAACCAGAGCATGAGTCGCAAGGGGCAATGTTGGGACAACGCCCCAATGGAGCGCTTCTTTGGCAGCCTGAAATCAGAATGGATGCCTGAAGGCGGATACAGCTCGGAGCAGGAAGCCCGAGCTGATTTGCAGCAATACGTGATGCGCTACAACAACTCCAGGCTCCACAGCTACAACGACTATCGCTCGCCGGTAGCCATGGAAAAAATGGTCGCGTAGAAAACCTAAACATGTGTCCAGAATTACTTGACCAGTTCAGCTTGCTCGCGATGAACCTGAGAACACTGCGGGATGTCAGGCTTCCTGCGTTATCGTTGACGACCATCGCGAGCAGGCTCGCTCCTACAAAGAAAGCGATTCGTCAGATCGGGTTTGGGCAGTCGATGAAGATGTGCTCCAGGGCAAACCGACGCGCCAGGTATTCTCCCAGCGCCTGCACGCCGTAGCGTTCGGTGGCGTGGTGACCGGCGGCGACGAAACTGATGCCGTTTTCCCGGGCGCTGTGGAAGGTCTGCTCCGACGCTTCACCGCTCAGGTACAGGTCGACGCCGGCCTGCACTGCCTGGTCGATATAGCCCTGCCCGCCGCCGGTGCACCAGCCGACTCGCCGGATCATCTGCTCGCCTTCGATCAACAGCGGCTCGCGGCCCATGACCTGCTGCACGTGGCGGGCAAAGTCGCGGGCGGTCATCGGTTCGGCAAGGGAGCCGACCAGCCCGACCACCTTGGCATTGTCTGGGTCCAGCGGGCCTTCCACGGTAATCTCCAGTTGCCGGGCCAGTTGCACGTTGTTGCCCACTTCCGGATGCAGGTCCAGCGGCAGGTGGTAGGCCAGCAGGCTGATGTCGTGTTTGAGCAGGGTCTTGAGCCGGCGCTGCTTCATGCCGGTGATGCACGGGCTTTCGCCCTTCCAGAAGTAGCCATGGTGGACCAGGATCAGGTCGGCGCTGGCTTCGACGGCGGCATCGAGCAAGGCCTGGCTGGCCGTGACGCCGCTGACGATACGCATGACTTGCGGCCGCCCCTCGACCTGCAGGCCATTGGGGCAATAATCGGCAATCCGCGAACTGCCAAGGTAACGATCCGCTTCTGCTACCAGGGTGCTCAGGGCAACGGCCATAAAAGACTCCTAAATATCCCGTTCAGAGGCACGCGCGGCCTCGTATAATGCGCGACATTATGGGCCGTCGTTGGCCCCTCGTAACCTCCCAGGATTTGTTCAATGCTCAAGGGTCTGCGTTTTTTTGGCTGGCCGCTATTGGCCGGCGTGCTGATTGCGTTGCTGATTATCCAGCGTTACCCACAGTGGGTCGGGCTTCCGAACCTGGATGTGAACCTGCAGCAGGCCCCGCAAACCACTCTGACGCAGCAGGGCCCGGTGTCCTACGCGGACGCGGTAGTCATCGCCGCACCCGCGGTGGTCAACCTCTACACCACCAAAGTGGTCAACAAGACCAGCCACCCGCTGTTCGAAGACCCGCAGTTCCGACGTTTCTTCGGCGATAACGCGCCCAAGCAGAAGCGCATGGAATCGAGCCTCGGCTCGGGCGTGATCATGAGTTCGCAAGGCTATTTGCTGACCAACAACCACGTCACCTCCGGTGCCGACCAGATCGTGGTCGCGCTCAAGGACGGTCGCGAAACCCTGGCCCGGGTTATTGGCAGTGACCCGGAAACCGACCTGGCGGTACTCAAGATCGACTTGAAGAACCTGCCGTCGATTACCGTCGGCCGCTCGGAAAGCATTCGTGTGGGTGATGTGGCACTGGCCATCGGCAACCCGTTCGGTGTCGGCCAGACCGTGACCATGGGCATCATCAGTGCCACCGGACGCAACCAGTTGGGCCTGAACAACTACGAAGACTTCATCCAGACCGATGCGGCAATCAACCCCGGCAACTCCGGTGGCGCGCTGGTGGACGCCAACGGCAACCTGACTGGCATCAACACGGCGATCTTCTCCAAGTCCGGCGGCTCCCAGGGCATCGGCTTCGCGATTCCGATCAAGCTGGCCATGGAAGTGATGAAGTCGATCATCGAGCACGGCCAGGTGATTCGTGGCTGGCTGGGCATTGAAGTGCAACCCTTGAGCCAGGAACTGGCAGAGTCGTTTGGCCTGTCCGGGCGTCCGGGCATTGTAGTGGCGGGGATTTTCCGTGACGGCCCGGCGCAGAAAGCCGGCCTGCAACTGGGGGATGTGATCCTGAGCATCGACGGTGAGCCGGCTGGCGACGGTCGGCGCTCGATGAACCAGGTGGCGCGCATCAAGCCCACCGACAAGGTCAGCATCCAGGTGATCCGCAATGGCAAGGAGCTCAAGCTGACCGCAGAAATCGGCCTGCGCCCACCTCCTGCACCCATGGTCAAGGAACAAGAGTAACGCCTGATATAAACCCTTGTAGGAGCGAGCGCCCGTTGGCGGCTTGCTCCTACAGGGGGCAACGGTGCTTTAGAGGTCGCCCAAGCCGTCGATCAACGCCTGGTTCTGCTCCGGTGTGCCGATGGAGATACGCAGGAACTGGGCAATCCGCTCCTGCTTGAAGTGCCGGACAATCACCCCTTGCTCACGCAACTTCGCCGCCAGCGCTGCCGCATCGTGCTGCGGGTGACGGGCGAAGATGAAGTTGGCTGCCGACGGCAGGACCTCAAAGCCTTTTTCCTGCAACTGCGCGACCACTTGCTCACGACTGTCGATGACCAACTGGCAGGTCTTGGTGAAATACTCGCGATCCTCGAACGCCGCTGCCGCCCCGACAATCGCCAGGCGATCCAACGGGTAGGAGTTGAAGCTGTTCTTGATCCGCTCCAACGCCTCGATCAGGTCCGGATGACCAACGGCCAGGCCAACCCGCAAGCCGGCCAACGAGCGCGACTTGGACAGGGTCTGGGTTACCAGCAGGTTCGGATAACGGTCCACCAGGCTGATCGCCGTCTCACCGCCAAAGTCGATGTAGGCCTCATCCACCACCACCACGGAATCCGGGCTGGCCTTGAGGATCTGCTCGACGGCGTCCAGGGCCAACAGGCAGCCGGTCGGCGCGTTCGGGTTGGGGAAGATGATCCCGCCGTTCGGCCGCGCGTAGTGCGCCGGGTCGATCTGGAACTGCTCGTCCAGAGGCACCGCGTCAAAGGTGATGCCGTACAGCCCGCAGTACACCGGATAGAAGCTGTAGCTGATATCCGGGAACAGCAGCGGCTTGTCGTGCTGCAGCAGGCCGTGAAAGATGTGGGCCAGGACTTCGTCGGAACCGTTACCGAGGAACACCTGGTTACCCTGCACGCCGTAGTAGCTGGCCACTGCTTGCTTGAGCAGGTCGCTGTTGGGGTCCGGGTACAGGCGCAGGTTGTCGTTCAACTCGACCTGCATGGCGGCCAGCGCCTTGGGCGATGGACCGTAGGGGTTTTCGTTGGTATTGAGCTTGACCAGCTTGGTCAGCTTCGGCTGCTCGCCCGGGACGTAGGGCACCAGGTCCTTGACGAACGCACTCCAGAATTTACTCATGTTCAGTTCCCTTCCTGATCGGCAACGATGCGGTATTCGGCGCTACGGGCGTGGGCAGTCAACGACTCGCCGCGAGCCAGCACCGAGGCGGTCTTACCCAGCTCGGAGGCACCCGCTTCGGAGCAGAAGATGATCGACGAGCGCTTCTGGAAGTCGTAGACCCCCAGCGGCGAGGAAAATCGCGCGGTGCCGGAGGTCGGCAGCACGTGGTTGGGGCCGGCGCAATAATCGCCCAGGGCCTCAGAGGTGTGGCGCCCCATGAAGATCGCGCCAGCGTGACGAATCTGCGGCAGCCAGGCTTGCGGGTCGGCCACCGACAACTCCAGGTGCTCCGGGGCGATGCGGTTGGCTACGTCGATGGCTTGTTGCATGTCACGCACCTGGATCAGTGCGCCACGACCGTTGATCGACGTCTGGATGATCTCGGCACGTTCCATGGTCGGCAGCAGCTTGCTGATGCTCGCCGCCACCCGGTCGAGGAATTCGGCGTCGGGACTGACCAGGATAGCCTGGGCGTCTTCGTCGTGCTCGGCCTGGGAAAACAGGTCCATGGCAATCCAGTCCGGATCGGTCTGGCCGTCGCACACCACGAGGATCTCCGAAGGCCCGGCAATCATGTCGATACCGACCTGACCAAACACGTGGCGCTTGGCGGTGGCAACGTAGATGTTGCCCGGGCCGACCACCTTGTCGACCCGCGGCACGCTTTCGGTGCCGTAAGCCAATGCGGCAACGGCTTGAGCGCCACCGATGGTGAACACGCGGTCGACGCCGGCGATGCAGGCCGCGGCCAGCACCAGCTCATTGATTTCGCCCCGTGGCGTCGGCACCACCATGACCACCTCGGGCACACCCGCGACCTTGGCTGGAATCGCGTTCATCAGCACCGAAGACGGGTAGGAAGCCTTGCCGCCTGGCACGTACAGGCCCGCGCGATCCAGCGGCGTGACTTTCTGGCCCAGCACCGTGCCATCGGCCTCGGTGTAGCTCCAGGAGTCCTGCTTCTGCTTTTCGTGGTAGCTGCGCACACGGGCGGCGGCGACTTCCAGCGCTTCGCGCTGAGGCACGGAGATGCGGGTGAGCGCCAGCTCCAGACGCTCGCGCGGCAGGATCAGGTCGGCCATGGACTTCACGTCCAGGCCGTCGAACTGGCGGGTAAAGTCCACCAGTGCCGCATCGCCACGCTCACGCACGGCCTTGATGATGTCCAGCACCCGCTGATTGACCGAGTCGTCAGACACACTTTCCCAGCTCAGCAGATGATCCAGATGATGCGCGAAATCCGGGTCAGCAGCGTTGAGTCGGCGAATTGCAGTCGGTGCGGTCATAGCGAGAGCCTCATAGGAATGGCAAAAACTCAGGCGCCCTAAACTAGCAGTCGTTCCGCTTGGGCACCTGAGAATTCTGGCTATGAGGCGGATAGACGGGCGCGACTTAACGTCGCGCAAGTGAATCAGCCGCGGTGTCGCGACTCCACTGCCTGGCGCAGGGTGTCGATCAACGCCTGGATCCTGGCGTGTTGCATTTTCATCGAAGCCTTGTTGACGATCAGCCGGGAGCTGATCGCCGCAATGAACTCCTGTGGCTCCAGGCCGTTGGCCCGCAGCGTGTTGCCGGTATCGACCACGTCGATGATCTTGTCCGCCAGGCCGATCAGCGGTGCCAGTTCCATCGAGCCATACAGCTTGATGATGTCGACCTGGCGGCCTTGCTCGGCGTAGTAACGCTTGGCAACGTTGACGAACTTGGTGGCGATCCGCAGGCGGCCCTTGGGCTCGATGGCACCGACTTTGCCGGCGGTCATCAGCTTGCATTGGGCGATCTGCAGGTCCAGCGGCTCGTAGAGGCCCTGGCCGCCGTATTCCATCAACACATCTTTACCGGCGACGCCCAGGTCAGCGGCACCATGCTCGACGTAGGTCGGCACATCAGTGGCGCGCACGATGAGCAAGCGCACATCGGCCTGGGTCGTGGGGATGATCAGCTTGCGGCTCTTGTCCGGATTCTCGGTTGGCACGATGCCCGCTTCAGCCAGAAGCGGCAGGGTGTCGTCGAGGATGCGGCCCTTGGACAGTGCGATGGTCAGCATGGGAAACGTCAGTCCTTATCAGGCAACGATGCCCGGTCGCAAACGGCGCCGGACACAGATCGAGCCCGTAACAGGCTCGACTTCAACAAATCTGTGGGCACCTCCCTGTGCCCTTGACGCAACGACTAGCCCGGTACGCGGCGGATCTTCGCGCCGAGCATCTGCAGCTTCTCTTCGATGCACTCGTAACCACGGTCTATGTGGTAGATGCGATCGATCAGCGTATCGCCTTCGGCTACCAGCGCCGAAATCACCAGACTGGCCGAAGCACGCAGGTCGGTGGCCATGACTGGCGCGCCCTTGAGCTTGTCGATGCCGGTAACGATGGCAGTGTTGCCTTCGACCTGGATATGAGCGCCCATGCGGTGCAGCTCGTAGACGTGCATGAAGCGGTTTTCGAAGATCGTCTCGATCACAGCGCCCGTGCCTTCGGCAATAGCGTTGAGGGAGATGAACTGCGCCTGCATGTCGGTCGGAAACGCCGGGTACGGAGCAGTACGCACGTTGACCGCTTTCGGTCGCTTGCCGTGCATGTTCAGCTCGATCCAGTCTTCGCCCGTGGTGATTTCAGCACCGGCTTCGCGAAGTTTTTCCAGCACCGCTTCGAGGATGGTCGGATCGGTGTCCTTGACCTTCACCCGGCCGCCGGTCACGGCTGCCGCGACCAGGTAGGTACCGGTTTCGATACGGTCCGGCATCACGCGGTAGGTGGCAGTGCCCAGGCGCTTCACGCCTTCGATGGTGATGGTGTCGGTGCCAGCGCCCTGGACGTTGGCGCCCATGGCGTTGAGGAAGTTCGCCAGGTCGACGACTTCCGGCTCACGAGCGGCGTTCTGCAGCACGCTGCGGCCGTTGGCCAGGGCTGCGGCCATCATGATGTTCTCGGTACCGGTCACACTGACGGTATCGAAGAAGAAGTTGGCCCCGCGCAAGCCGCCTTCTGGCGCCTTGGCCTTGATGTAGCCGCCTTCCACGTCGATGGTCGCGCCCATGGCTTCAAGGCCACGGATGTGCAGGTCGACCGGACGCGAACCGATGGCGCAACCGCCAGGCAGCGCCACTTCGGCCTCGCCAAAACGGGCAACCATCGGCCCCAGCACCAGGATCGAGGCACGCATGGTTTTCACCAGTTCGTACGGCGCGATCAGGGTCTTGATGGTACGTGGGTCGATTTCGACGCTGAGTTTTTCGTCGATCACAGGCTCAATGCCCATTCGACCGAACAGCTCGATCATGGTGGTGATGTCGTGCAAGTGCGGCAGGTTGGCAACCGTCACCGGGCCATCGCACAGCAGCGTTGCCGCCAGGATCGGCAGGGCAGAGTTCTTTGCCCCGGAGATACGGATTTCGCCATCAAGACGAACGCCGCCGGTAATAATCAATTTATCCATAAGAATCTCGACGCCCTTGGGCTCAGGTGCGCTCGGCCCAGGCCGCGCTGCTGAAAAATTTCATAGTGACCGCGTGGATGCTGCCATCGGCGATCCATGGGTTCAAATGGGCATAGATGCTCTGCTGACGCTTGACCGGGCTCAAAGCCACCAGTTCATCGCTAATCACGTTCAGCTGAAAGTTGCAGCCTTCGCCTTCAACTTCTACCTGAGTTCCGGGAAGCTTTCCCTCAAGGAAGCTCTTCACTTCTACGGCCTGCATGCTAAACCTCAATCGGCGCCCTGTGCGCGCGGGTCGGACATCATACAAAAAAGCCCCGCGCCTGCGAACCCCGCATAGCAGGACTCTGACGGGGGGCTTCTTTATAGATGGTAGTTAAGGGTGCGCCAAAAGCTCGGTCAAACCCGAGACCTGAGCAATTTCACGCATATCGTCAGGCAGGGCACGGATGCTCACCGCCTTGCCGGCCGCTGCCGCATCACGAATGAACGCCAGCAGCAAGGACAAGCCAACGCTGCTGGATTTCTCCACACCGGCGCAATCGAGCACCACGGCAGGTGCCGTGCTCGATTTGATCAAGGCCTGGCCCTGCTTGCGCAGGACTGGCCCGGAGCGGTAATCGAGGACTCCGCTGAGCAGCAGCTCACCGGCCTCCCCCAAACGCACGGCCGAGTCACTCATTGGCTTTGCTTCTCGGTGTTTTCCTTGGCCTTGGCCACTTCACCGGCCCAACCATTGATGGTCTTGTCCAGGTCGTTGCCGTTGCGTTGCATGGCGTCGGCGAACTGGTCACGGAACAGCTTGCCAATGTTGATGCCATTGATGATCACGTTGCGCAGTTTCCACTCGCCATTGATCTTTTCCAGGGTGTAGGACACTGGATAGATCGCGCCGTTGCTGCCCTTGACGGTCATGCCGACGCTGGTGCGGTCGCCCGACTCGTCCTTGGCCGGGTCCACGGTGATGCCCTGGTTGTTGTACTCAAGCAGCGCATTGCCATAGAACTGGAACAGGCCAGTCTTGAAGTTCTCTTCGAAGGTCTTCATCTGCGCCGGCGTGGCTTTGCGCGAATACTTGACGGTCATGATGCTCTTGGAGATGCCTTCGGCATCCACCACGGGCCCGACAATGCTGTTCAGCGCGGCGTAGAAGTCTTTCGGGTCCTGCTTGTACTTTTCCTTGTTGGCCGCCAGATCGGCGAGCAACCGGCTGGTCGTATCCTGCACCAGATCATGCGCAGAGGGCGCAGCCACGGCGTTAGCCACCAGCGGCAAGGCCGCGAGCAGTACCAACAGGCCACGTCGCAAGGTAGAGATCATGGAAAAACTCCTCATTTAGCTTCTTTACTAACAGTATTGAGCAGGAATTTACCGATCAGGTCTTCGAGCACCAGCGAGGACTGCGTGTCATGGATGGTCCCGCCATCCTTGAGCAAGGATTCTTCGCCGCCCACGCTGATACCGATGTATTTCTCGCCCAACAGGCCAGCGGTGAGGATAGATGCAGTGGAGTCGGACGGCAGGTTATCTACCCGTTTTTCCAGCTGCAGCGTCACACGTCCGGTGAAACTGTCGCGATCCAGATCGATTGCCGTGACCTTGCCGATGGTCACACCGGCCATGGTCACTTTCGATCTGACAGTCAAACCGGCGATATTGTCGAAATACGCATAAAGTTTATAGCTGTCGGTGCTCGACACCGGGGACAGTCCACTGACCCGCAGAGCAAGCAACAGTAAAGCCAGGATGCCAGCCAGCAAGAAAAGGCCGACACCGATTTCCAGGGTGCGGTTTTGCATCAGAAATCTCCAAACATCAAGGCGGTCAGAATAAAGTCCAGGCCGAGAATGGCCAATGAGGCATACACCACGGTCTTGGTGGTGGCACGACTGATCCCCTCTGAAGTGGGCTCACAGTCATAGCCTTGGAATACGGCGATCCAGGTCACGACAAAGGCAAAGACCATGCTTTTAATGACACCATTGAGCACGTCGCCATTGAACGTCACGCTGTTTTGCATGTTCGACCAGTAAGAGCCTTCATACACGCCCAGCCAGTCGACAGCCACCCAGGAACCACCCCAGATACCAACCACGCTGAAAATCATCGCCAGCAGCGGCAGGGAAATGAAGCCGGCCCATAGTCTTGGGGCAATGATGTACTTGAGCGGGTCGACGCCAATCATTTCCAGGCTGGACAACTGCTCGGTGGACTTCATGTTGCCGATTTCCGCGGTCAGCGCCGAACCGGCGCGCCCGGCAAACAGCAGCGCAGTCACCACCGGCCCCAGCTCGCGCAACAGGGTCAGCGCCACCATCTGCCCAACCGCCTGCTCCGAACCGTAGCTGGAGAGGATGTTGAAGCCTTGCAGCGCCAGCACCATGCCGATGAAGATCCCCGAGACCACAATGATCACCAGGGACATCACGCCAACCGAGTGCAGCTGTTTGATCAGCAGGTTGAACCCGCCGCCGACGCTGCCGCGCCCGAGCAAGGCGTGAAACAGGAACAATGACGAACGGCCAAGCACCGCGACGCTGTCGATGGCGGCCTGGCCGAATCGACGCACTCTCTCTATCAGTGAAGTCTTGCGCATCAGCGCTTCCCCAGAAGATCTGCGCGGTAATCCGTCGCGGGAAAATGGAAGGGTACCGGACCGTCCGGATCACCTTTCATGAATTGGCGGATCCGCGGATTATCGGAATCCATCAGTTCGGCGGGCGTGCCCTGCCCCAGTACCTGGCCATCACCGACTACATACAGGTAATCAGCGATGCTCGCGGTTTCGGCCAGGTCATGGGAAACCACGATGCTGGTGATCCCCAGGGCATCGTTGAGCAGGCGAATCAGGCGAACCAGCACCCCCATGGCGATGGGGTCCTGGCCGACGAAGGGCTCGTCGTACATGAGGATGCCCGGGTCCAGGGCAATCGCCCGGGCCAGCGCGACACGACGCTTCATGCCGCCGGACAGTTCGTCAGGCATCAACTCGGTAGCCCCGCGCAAACCCACCGCCTGCAGTTTCATCAGGACGATGTCGCGGATCATTTCTTCGGGCAGCTGGGTATGCACGCGCAGCGGAAACGCGACGTTCTCGAATACATCGAGGTCGGTGAACAGCGCTCCGCTCTGGAACAGCACGCCCATATGCTTGCGCGCATCGAACAGATCGCTGCGCGACAGCTTGGGCAAATTCTGGCCGTTGACCCACACTTCGCCACTGGAAGGACGCAACTGCGCGCCCATCAGGCGTAGCAGCGTGGTTTTCCCGCAACCGGAAGGCCCCATGATGCCGGTGACCTTACCGCGTGGTATGCGAATATCGACATTGTTGAAAATGCTGCGCGCGCCGCGCTTGAAGGACACTCCCTTAAGCTCGACCGCGTAGGCGTTATCGGCACTCATCTAAACTCCTTGCGATGCAAGCCTCTCACTCGGACGCCGCACCCTCCGACGAGAGCACATATCATCCTTGGCAGGCCGGACAGGCGACGAACTATATCACTGCCCAGCCACGGCGCCCAAGGCCGAAGACCGCCGCATTCAGCTTCAATTAAGGTTAAAGCCGGTTAATCGCAGGGTTCCCGTGACGCAGCCCGCACAAAGCGTGACGAACTAACGTGAGGGAATTGATCATTACCGTTATAATCGCCACCTTTTCCCAGGCTATTCGACTTCAGACATGAGCCAGTCCAGCGACCCGATCAAATCGGCACAACGTACGATCCGCCTCGAGCTGGAAGCCGTCAAAGGCTTGCTGGCCCATATCGACGCAGACTTCGTACGCGCTTGCGAGTTGATTCTGTCCAGCAAAGGCCGAGTGGTGGTAGTCGGCATGGGCAAGTCCGGGCACATCGGCAACAAGATTGCCGCGACCCTGGCCAGCACCGGCACCACGGCCTTTTTCGTGCACCCCGCCGAAGCCAGCCACGGCGACATGGGCATGATTACCCGAGATGACATCATCCTTGCCCTGTCCAATTCCGGCTCGACCCACGAAATCATCACCCTGCTGCCGCTGATCAAGCGCATGGGGATCCAGTTGATCAGCCTGACCGGCAATCCTGACTCAGCGCTGGCCAAGGCCGCCGATGTCAATCTCAATGTGCATGTCGAGCATGAAGCCTGCCCGCTGAACCTGGCACCCACCTCATCGACCACCGCCGCGCTGGTGATGGGCGACGCCCTGGCAGTGGCCCTGCTGGAAGCCCGGGGCTTTACCGCCGAAGACTTCGCCTTTTCCCACCCGGGTGGCGCGCTGGGTCGCCGCCTGCTGCTGAAGGTCGAAGACGTCATGCACATCGGTGCCGACTTGCCGCAGGTGGCGCGCGGCACGCCGCTCAAGGACGCCTTGCTGGAAATGACCCGCAAGGGCCTGGGCATGACCGTGGTCCTGGAAGCCGATGGCACCCTGGCCGGAATTTTCACGGACGGTGACCTGCGCCGCTCCCTGGACCGTGCGATCGACTTCCAGCAGGCCAAAATCGAGCACGTGATGACCCTTCACGGCAAGACCGCCCGGGCCGACATGCTCGCCGCACAAGCCCTGAAGATCATGGAAGACAACAAGATCAACGCCTTGGTGGTGGTCGACGACAACGACCGCCCGGTAGGTGCCCTGAACATGCACGACTTGTTGCGCGCAGGGGTGATGTAATGGCTGACGACCTGCTCGAACGCGCCAGGCCCGTCAAGCTGGCGGTCTTCGACGTCGACGGCGTACTCACGGACGGACGCCTGCATTTCCTCGAGGATGGCAGCGAGTTCAAGAGTTTCAGCACCCTCGACGGCCAGGGCATGAAAATGTTGCGAGCCAGCGGTGTGACAATGGCCATTATCAGTGGTCGAACTAGCCCGGCAGTCCAGCATCGCGCCAAAAACCTGGGGATTACCCACCTGTATCAAGGCCGCGAGGACAAACTTGTGGTGCTCGACGAGCTTCTCGCGCAACTGGGCCTAAGCTATGAACAAGTCGCCTATCTGGGCGACGACCTGCCCGACCTGCCGGTGATTGTACGGGTCGGCCTGGGCATGGCCGTTGCCAATGCCGCGAGTTTTGTCCGCGAACACGCCCACGGCATCACCGAGGCCCGTGGTGGCGAAGGTGCTGCTCGAGAATTCTGTGAATTGATATTACGCGCCCAAGGCAATCTGCAAGACGCCAACGTCGCGTACCTGTGAGTCATTTATGCTGAGTAAAAAGTTTCGCAACATCGTGTTCTTCGCAGCCATCGCCGCGCTGTTTGCGGCTGTCGGCTACTGGAACATCAGCCCCGAGCGCTTTCTCGACAAGCCGGTAGCCGCAGTCAACGAGAGCGAGATCGACTACTACGCCATCAACGCCCACAGCGTGCAGTTCCTGCCAGATGGCAAGTTGCAGTACGACATGACGTCCGACAAGGTCGAGCACGTCAAGGCCAGCGAAGTGACCTTGCTGACCAAACCGGACCTGCAGATGTATCGCGGCAGCGAATTCCCCTGGCACGTGCAGAGCGAACGTGGCGAGGTCAATCCTGACGGCACCGAGGTCGAGCTGATCGACTCGGTGCGCATTGCACGCACCGATGCCAAGAATCGCCCAATGGTCATCACCACCACACGCATGACGGTATTCCCCAAGCAACAATATGCGCAGACCCAGCAAGCCGTTAGAATCGACGGCGCTGGCGGTGTATCGACTGGTACCGGAATGAAGGCGTATTTGAAAGACAGCAGGATACACCTGCTATCGAACGTAAGAGGACAGTATGAGGCTCGTTAAAACCCTCCCTATTTTGCTCAGTCTGGGCGCAGCACTGGGAAGCGTGAGCGCCTGGGCCCTGCCGACCGATAGAGATCAACCTATCCGCATCCAGGCCGACGACGCCCAACTGGACGACAAGAACGGTATCGCCACCTACAAGGGCGACGTGATCATCACCCAGGGCTCGATGAAGGTCACCGGCAACACCGTGACCATCACCCGCACCGCGGCTGGTGATATCGACGTCGTGACCTCGGTCGGCAACCTGGCCTACTTCGAGCAGATGCAGACTGCGGGCGACTCCAAGCCCGTGCAGGGCTACGGGGTGACCATCCAGTACCACGCCTCGCAAGACCGCGTCGTGCTGATCGATCGGGCCAAAGTCGTCGACAAGGACGGCAACATTACCCAGGGCGAGAAAATCGTCTACGACACCAACAAAAAGCTCGCCAGCGCCGGTCGCGCCACGGGCAGCAAAGTCACTGAGCAACGTCCGCGGATCGACATGGTCATCCAGCCGAAAAAGAAAACTGACGAGCAAAAGGCCCAGTAATGGCAACTCTCAAAGCCCAGCACTTGGCCAAGAGCTACAAGAGCCGTCAGGTCGTGCGTGACGTCAGCCTGTCCATCGACAGCGGCCAGATCGTCGGCCTGCTTGGCCCTAACGGTGCCGGCAAGACTACCTGCTTCTATATGATCGTCGGCCTGGTGCAGGCCGATCAGGGTCGCGTACTGATCGATGACCTGGACGTCAGCCACCAGCCCATGCACGGTCGCGCGCGGGCAGGTATCGGCTATCTTCCACAGGAAGCGTCGATCTTCCGCAAACTGTCGGTTGCCGACAACATCATGGCCATTCTCGAAACCCGCAAGGAACTCGACAAGGCCGGTCGGCGCAAGGAACTCGAAAGCCTGTTGCAGGAGTTCCACATCAACCACATCCGCGACAACCTGGGCATGAGCCTTTCCGGTGGCGAACGACGCCGCGTGGAAATTGCCCGCGCCCTCGCCACCGCGCCGAAATTCATCCTGCTCGACGAACCTTTCGCCGGCGTGGACCCGATTTCGGTCGGCGACATCAAGCAGATCATCCATCACCTCAAGGCCAAGGGCATTGGCGTGCTGATCACGGACCACAACGTGCGTGAAACCCTGGACATCTGCGAAACCGCCTACATCGTCAACGATGGTCAACTGATCGCAGAAGGTGACGCTGAAACCATCCTGGCCAACGAACTGGTCAAGGAAGTGTACCTGGGCCATGAGTTCCGCCTTTAAGCTGCGAGGCGTCTGGTCTGCCGGCAGAGCGGATTGTCAATGAAAGCCTTAATATTTTTATTGTCATGACGCTCTAGGCAAACACTTCAGTTTCAGGCATATAATTTGCTTAAGTTTGGCGCTCCGGCGCCCTGTAGTGGATGGCGCACGTGCGCCGGCGAATAAGGTGTTAAGCCCCAGCCATGAAACCATCGCTAGTCTTGAGAATGGGCCAGCAGCTGACGATGACACCGCAGCTGCAACAGGCCATCCGCCTGCTCCAATTGTCGACCCTGGACCTGCAACAGGAAATCCAGGAAGCCTTGGAGTCAAATCCAATGCTCGAACGCCAGGAAGAAGGCGACGACTTCGATAACGCCGACCCGATGGCGGACAACATCGAGCACAAACCCAACACCGACGTCCAGGAACCCTCCTACCAGGAAACCGCCCCCACGGTGGATAACCTCGAGGAAGGAGAATGGAACGAGCGCATTCCCAATGAACTACCGGTCGACACCGCCTGGGAAGACGTCTACCAGACCAGTGCCAGCAGCTTGCCCAGCAACGATGACGACGAGTGGGACTTCACCACCCGCACCTCCGCCGGGGAAAGCCTGCAGAGCCACTTGCTCTGGCAATTGAACCTGTCCCCGATGTCCGACACCGATCGCCTGATCGGCGTGACCCTGATCGACTGCATCAACAACCAGGGTTACCTGGACGAAACCCTTGAGGAGATTCTCGAGGCATTCGACCCGGAACTGGACATCGAGCTGGACGAAATCGAAGCCGTCCTGCACCGCATCCAGCAATTCGAACCCGCCGGCATCGGCGCCCGCAACCTGGGCGAGTGCCTGTTGCTGCAATTGCGCCAGCTGGCCGCCAAGACCCCTTGGCTGGCAGAAGCCAAGCGCCTGGTCAGCGATTACATCGACCTGCTCGGCAGCCGCGACTACAGCCAACTGATGCGGCGCATGAAGCTCAAGGAAGACGAACTGCGCCAGGTCATCGAACTGGTCCAGAGCCTCAACCCGCGACCTGGCTCGCAGATCGAGTCCAGCGAAGCCGAGTACGTGGTGCCGGATGTGATCGTGCGCAAGGACAACGAGCGCTGGCTGGTGGAACTGAACCAGGAGTCGGTACCGCGCTTGCGGGTCAATCCCCAGTACGCCGGATTCGTCCGTCGCGCTGACACCAGCGCCGACAACACCTTCATGCGCAATCAGTTGCAGGAGGCGCGCTGGTTCATCAAGAGCCTGCAAAGCCGCAACGAAACCCTGATGAAAGTGGCCACCCAGATCGTCGAGCACCAGCGCGGCTTTCTCGAATATGGCGACGAGGCGATGAAGCCGTTGGTCCTGCATGACATTGCCGAAGCGGTAGGCATGCACGAGTCGACGATTTCCCGGGTCACCACGCAAAAATTCATGCATACCCCGCGCGGTATCTATGAGCTGAAATACTTTTTCTCAAGCCACGTCAGCACCTCCGAAGGCGGCGAATGCTCGTCCACGGCGATCCGCGCGATCATCAAAAAACTGGTTGCCGCGGAAAATCAGAAAAAGCCGTTGAGTGACAGCAAGATCGCTGGTTTACTGGAGGCACAAGGTATTCAGGTAGCCCGTCGTACCGTCGCCAAGTACCGCGAATCCCTCGGGATCGCGCCTTCGAGTGAACGCAAGCGATTGATGTAACGGGCCACGCCACAGCGTTCCAGGGTGTTTTCGAAATCTTTCGCAGACACCCTAGTGGCAGGCAACTCGGCCTGCCGCCTTATGCACTGGCAACGAAGGAGAAGCTGTATGCAAGTCAACATCAGTGGACACCAACTGGAAGTTACCGAACCTCTGCGCACCTACATCGGCGAAAAACTCGACCGGCTGGAGAGGCATTTCGACAAGATCACCAACGTGCAAGTCACGATGAACGTCGAGAAGCTGTTGCAGAAAATCGAAGCCACGCTGCATATCCCCGGCGGAGAAGTAGTCGCCAATGCCGAGCATACGGACATGTATGCCGCCATTGACCTGCTGACCGACAAGCTGGACCGTCAACTTAAAAAGCATAAGGAAAAGACCCAGAGCCTCCTTCAGGGCGCAACCGGTCGTTAACACCCCCATCCCATGATCCGACTTGAAAGCATCCTGACCCCCGGCCGTTCTTTGGTGAACGTGCCGGGCGGCAGTAAAAAACGCGCCCTCGAACAAATTGCCAACCTGATCGCCCGGGAAGTCCCGGATCTGGAGATGCAAGATGTCTTCGAGAGCCTGATCGCCCGTGAAAAACTCGGCTCGACCGGTTTTGGCAACGGCATCGCCATTCCTCACTGCCGCCTCAAAGGCTGCGAGGCGCCCATCAGCGCCTTGATGCACCTGGACGCACCTATTGATTTCGATGCCATCGATGGCGCTCCGGTCGACCTGCTGTTTGTTCTGCTGGTCCCGCAAGCCGCCACCGATGCCCACCTGGAGCTCTTGCGCCAGATCGCCAGCATGCTGGACCGCAAGGAAGTGCGCGATCGCCTGCGCAGCGCCAGCACCAGTGAAGCCCTGTACCAGGTTGTCCTGGACGAGCAAAACGGTCACTAATCATGCGCTTGATCATCGTCAGCGGCCGCTCCGGCTCCGGTAAAAGCACGGCCCTCAATGTACTGGAGGACAACGGCTACTACTGCATCGACAACCTGCCCGCCGGGTTGCTCCCTGAATTGGCCGAACGCGCGTTGATTCACAACGACATGGCCCAGCCACTGGTGGCCGTGTCGATCGATGCGCGCAACCTGCCGAGCCATCTGTCACGCTTCCCTGATCTGCTCGAAGAAGTGCGTAGCCGGCATATCCAATGTGATGTGCTGTACCTCGACGCCGATGAAGAAACCCTGCTCAAGCGCTTCTCGGAAACCCGTCGGCGCCACCCACTGAGCAACTCGCAGCGCTCGCTCGCCGAGGCTATCAAGGACGAGACCACCTTGCTGGGGCCGATCTCCGACCTCGCCGACCTCAAGCTCAACACCACCAACCTGAACCTCTACCAACTGCGTGACACCATCAAGTTGCGCCTGCTCAATCAACCCGAGCCGGGCACCGCATTCCTGGTCGAGTCGTTCGGGTTCAAGCGCGGCATGCCGGTGGATGCAGACCTGGTGTTCGACGTACGCTGCCTGCCCAACCCCTACTGGAAACCGGAACTGCGCGCGCAATCCGGGCTGGACCAGCCGGTTGCCGAATACCTGGCCGCTCAGCCGGATGTCGAAGAAATGTTTGAAGACATCTCCAGCTACCTGCTCAAATGGCTGCCACGTTTTGCCGCCAGCAATCGGGCCTACGTGACCATTGCCATTGGCTGCACAGGCGGGCATCACCGCTCCGTCTACCTGACCGAACGCCTGGGCCAGGTCCTGCAAAAAACCCTGAAGAACGTCCAGGTTCGCCACCGCGACCTTAGCTAAAGGATTCACACCGCGATGCCTGCTCTGGAAATTGAAATCATCAACAAACTGGGCCTGCACGCCCGCGCTTCAGCCAAGTTCGTCGGCGTTGCAGGCCAGTACCCGTGCCAGATCCGTGCAGGACGCACTCCAGAGTCGATGGTCGACGGCAAGAGCATCATGGCTATGATGATGCTGGCCGCAGGCAAAGGCACCCGCATCCACCTGAGCACCGAAGGCGAGCAGGAACAAGAAGCGCTGGATGCGCTGGTAGCACTGATCAACAACTACTTCGACGAAGGCGAATAAAGCCGTAATAGCCCGTAGCAGCTGCTACAGCGAGACAGCGACAACACGCCACAGCCCCCTACCCCAGCGCCGTATCCATCACCATCATCAGGCAAAACCCGATCAGCAAGCCGAGACTGGCAAGTTTCTCGTGGCCATTGCGGCGCGATTCGGGGATCACCTCATGAGTCACCACCAGCAGCATCGCCCCCGCAGCAAGGGCCAGGCCCAACGGCAGGATCACCTCGGCCAGGCTTACCAGCCAGGCACACAGCAATGCAAACACCGGCTCGACCAACCCTGATGCGGCGCCGATCAGGAAGGCCTTGACCCGCGACATCCCGGCTCCCGCCAGTACCAGCGCGATTACCAGCCCTTCCGGCACATCCTGCAAGGCAATGCCCATGGCCAGGCTATCTGCGTCCGCCATGCCGCCACCGGCCGAGACTCCCACCGCCATGCCTTCAGGAATGTTGTGGGCAATGATGGCGAACACGAACAGCCAGATGCGTGGCGGGATGACCGGGCGCTCCTGGGTGCCCACCAGCATCTCGGGGGTCGCACCGGACATCTGCCGATCCACCACAAACAGCCCGAGCGCCCCCAGCATGATGCCGCAGCACATCAGGCCGCTGGCAGCCCAGGATGACAGCCCCAGACTTTCAGCAGCGGCGATTCCCGGCACAATCAGCGAAAAGGCCGTCGCCGCCAGCATTACCCCGGCGCCAAAACCCAGCAAGGTATCGCTGAGCGCCACTGGCATCCGCCGGATCACCAGCACCGGCACCGCCCCCAGGGCTGTGCCCAGCGCACAGATCGTCCCGCCCTGCAGGGCCCGCATCAACTTTGGCTCAAGGTCGAGCCACGCCAGGCCATGGGCAACCAGCAAGGTAGTACCTACCAGCAGCAGGAGCGAACCCAGCGCATAACGAAACATTCGCCCACTGCTGATCGTCAGTGTTTCAGTGCCCATAAGTGGCCTTAGGTCTTTTTATAGTGAAGGCTCAAGCCAGCGCAGCCTGATAACGCTGCGCAACTTGCGGCCAATGGATCACGTTGTAAAACGCATTGATGTATTCCGGGCGGCGGTTCTGGTAGCGCAGGTAATACGCGTGCTCCCAGACATCCAGACCGAGGATTGGCGTATTGCCATTCATCAACGGGCTATCCTGGTTGCCACTGCTTTCCACCACCAGGGTCTTTTCCGGGGTAACGCTCAACCACGCCCAGCCACTGCCGAAACGGCTCAACGCGGCCTTGGTGAAGGCCTCCTTGAAGCTGTCGAAACCACCCAATTGGGCATCGATCGCCTTGGCCAACTCGCCTGCTGGCAGACCACCACCGTTGGGCACCATGACCGCCCAGAACAACGAATGGTTGGCATGCCCGCCACCCTGGTTGATCACCGCTGCGCGCAGCTTTTCCGGCAATTGCTGGACACTGGCCACCAAGCGCTCCACTGGCCACTCGGCAAACTCGGTGCCCTCCACTGCGGCATTGAGGTTGTTGATGTAAGTCTGGTGGTGCTTGGTGTAGTGGATCTCCATGGTCTGCGCATCGATATGCGGTTCCAGGGCATCGTAGGCGTAAGGCAGGGCCGGCAGGGTAAAAGCCATTTTAATGAGCTCCATAAAAAGCGCGCGCAGCATTAGGCTGCGCTGCGGTATCGATGTGCAGCAGACGGTGGGTACGCGGGTACTCGCCGTACTCGCTGATGAAAGTGAGCAGCTCGACATAAGTCTTGCTGCTTTGACGCAGTGCCGCCTCGCGCAAGGCCGGTGCCTGGCGCGGGTCCTGCAGGGTCTGCAACAGCAATTGATGGATGGCGCACAGGTATTCGGCGCTCTCCTCCGGCTGGTTCAGGCGCAGATGCAGGTCGGCGAGGTTGTGATGGGAGATCACACAGGCGGCGACCGCCTCGTCCGCGTCCGCCCAGCGAGCGAACAGCACCTGCGCCAGTGCCAGGGCCTGCAGGTAGGCCTCGCGAGCATCGACCAACTCGCCCAGCATGAAGCAGCGGTTGGCCCTTTCGATCGTGCGTTTCCAGTGCTCCATGGTGAGCCTCCTATGCGGTGACAGTGATTACACACCGCCTGCGGTGAGCTTTTCCGGATTAAGCAGCTCTTCCAGTTGGCTTCGCGACAGGTCGGTGTATTCGAGGGCCACGTCGATCACCGGGCGACCTTGCTGATAGGCGGTCTTGGCGATTTCGGCGGCCTTCTGGTAACCAATGATCGGGTTGAGCGCAGTAACCAGGATCGGGTTGCGCGACAGTGCTTCCTTGAGCTTGGCCTCGTTAACCTTGAAGCTGGCAATGGCCTTGTCCGCCAGCAGGCGACTGGAGTTGGCCAGCAACTCGATGCTGCTCAGCAGATTCTGGGCAATGATCGGCAACATCACGTTCAGCTCGAAGTTGCCCGACTGCCCGGCGACGGTGATCACGCTGTCATTGCCGATCACTTGCGCGGCCACCATCGCGGTCGCTTCTGGAATCACCGGATTGACTTTGCCCGGCATGATCGATGAGCCAGGCTGCAGCCCTTCGAGCTCGATTTCACCGAGGCCGGCCAAGGGGCCCGAGTTCATCCAACGCAGGTCGTTGGCGATCTTCATCAGCGATACGGCAGTCGCCTTGAGCTGCCCGGACACCGCCACGGCGGTATCCTGGGAGCCGATCAAGGCAAACAGATCCTTGCCCGGGGTGAACGCCACCTTGGTCAGGCTGCTCAGTTGCTGGCTGAAACGTGCCGCGAACTGCGGGTGCGCATTGATCCCGGTGCCCACCGCCGTGCCGCCCTGGGCCAGGGATTGCAGGGCCGGCAACAGGTTGTGCAAATGGCCGATGTTGGCCTTGAGCTGCTGCGCCCAACCGTTGAGTACCTGGCTCATGCGCACGGGCATGGCGTCCATCAGATGGGTACGCCCGGTCTTGATGAACGGGTGAACCTGCTCGGCCTTGCGCTCGATCACCTGCACCAGGTGCTCGAGCGCCGGCAGCAGTTGTTCGTGCAGCGCCAGCGCGGCGCTGACGTGGATGGTGGTGGGAATGATGTCGTTGCTGCTCTGGCCGCAATTGACGTGGTCGTTGGGATTGATCGGCTCGCCCAACAGGCGACTGGCCAGGGTGGCCAACACTTCGTTGGCGTTCATGTTGGAACTGGTGCCGGAGCCGGTCTGGAAAATATCCACCGGGAAGTGCGGCATGAAATCCCCTTCGAGCAGACCCTGGGCCGCATCGACAATGGCCTTGCCCTGGGCTTCGCTCAGTTGCTGGAGTTCCACGTTGGCCTTGGCTGCCGCCGCCTTGGCGAGGATCAGCGCGCGAATGAATTGCGCCGGCATGCGCTGGCCACTGATGGGGAAGTTGTCCACGGCACGCTGGGTCTGTGCGCCGTACAAGGCGTCTACCGGGACTTGCAACTCACCCATGCTGTCACGTTCGATACGGGTATTACTCATCGGGAAATCCTTGCACCAGTTCAATGAGGGGAATGGAGGGCAGCAACTCGCAGGTCGCCAGTTGCCAGGTGTAGCTTTGCCAGCGCTTGAGCCGGCATTTGCACAAAGACAGGCGCTCCAGATCGCGCAGCGGTCGCCAGGCCTGGTCCAGGCAGAGGCTGCGCCAATGCCAGGGCAACGCGACATCGGCAGCGGTGTCCAGGAGCAATCGAAATGAGGTTTCAGCGACGGTCCAGGCCGAAGTGGCCGTACAACAGGACAGATACCGGCCTTCGGCCAGGTAATGTTCGATCAGGCGCGGTTCGTCAGGATCCAGCGCACAGCGGATCTGACGACTCATCCAGCGCCAGCTTTCGAGGTAAGGCTGCTCGTGCAAGGCAGAACTCATGACCCAGGCTCACTCGATAATGAGATTTATTATTAGATGATAATGAGAACCAAAACAACCCCGCCATCAATATAGAACTCATTGTGCGAGCCCGAGCAAGGCCCATAAAAAAGGCGCGCCATCCGATGGGATGGCGCGCCTTTTTGGCAACGGTATGGTTTAGCTACCCGCCACCGTCATCCGCTCGATCAGTACCGAGCCGGTGCGAATGTTGCTGCGCAGTTCCAGGTCATTACCGACGGCCACGATCTGCTTGAACATGTCGCGCATGTTGCCGGCAATCGTCACCTCCTGGACCGCGAACTGGATTTCGCCGTTCTCGACCCAGAACCCCGCCGCACCCCGGGAGTAGTCGCCGGTCACCATGTTCAGCCCATGGCCCATCAACTCGGTCACCAGCAGGCCGCGACCCATGCGCCGCAACAGCGCTGCCTGGTCTTCATCACCATGGGTGACGAACAGGTTGTGCACGCCGCCTGAGTTGGCGGTGCTCGGCATACCGAGCTTGCGGCCGGAATAGGTACCCAGCACGTACGATACCAACTCGCCGTTTTCGACGAACGGCTTGGCGTAGGTGGCCAGGCCATCACCGTCGAACGCCGAACTGCCCATGGCGCGCATCAAGTGCGGGCGCTCATCGATGGTCAGCCACTCAGGAAACAATTTCTGCCCCAATGCACCCTCGAGAAACGACGACTTGCGGTACAGATTGCCGCCGGAGATCGCCCCCAGAAAACTGCCAAACAGGCCACCCGCCAGTTCGGCGGAAAACAGCACTGGCACTTCACAGGTCGGTACCGGCCGTGCGCCCAGGCGGCTGGCGGCACGCTGCGCGGCGCGTTGGCCAATGCTCAACGGATCGGCCAGCAAGTTGCCCTGGCGATTGACGTCATACCAGTAGTCGCGCTGCATCTGACCATCCGCCTCGGCGATCATCACGCAACTGAGGCTGTGGCGGGTAGACGCATAACCACCGATGAAACCATGACTGTTGCCATACACCCGGCAGCCCTGATGGGTGCTGAGGGTGGTGCCATCGGCATTCTTGATCCGGCTGTCGGCGGCAAAGGCGGCGGCTTCGCAAGCCAGGGCCTTTTCGATCGCCTGCTCAGGCGTGATGTCCCAGGCGTGAAACAGGTCGAAGTCCGTCAGGTCCCTGGCCATCAGCGCGGCATCGGCCAGGCCCGAGTGTTCGTCTTCGGAGGTGTGCTTGGCGATCGCCAGTGCCGCGGCAACGGTTTCACGAATTGCCTCGGCGCCACTGGCCGAGGTGCTGGCCGAGCCTTTGCGCTGGCCAACATACAAGGTGATGCCAAAGCCCTGGTCGCGGTTGAACTCAACCGTTTCGACTTCCCGCTGGCGTACCGATGTCGACAGGCCCTGCTCCAGAGACACAGCCACTTCGCAGGCACTGGCACCCTGGCGCTTGGCTTCGGCGATGATCTGCTCGACTTGCTCTTGCAGTGCCGGCAACGCTTGTGGGCCGACGCTTTCAACTGCACTCATGCTGTTCTCCACTCAAATTCTGCTTTCGGTTAAGGCCATCGAGCGACCGGGCCGGACAAGCGGCCCCCGACTGGTTATCATGGCGGCGTTTCTTTGCGGACGGCCACCATGGTTGATTCTTACGACGACTCCCTCGATACGGGAGAAAAAAGCAAATCCCAGGTCAAACGTGAGCTGCATGCTCTGGTTGACCTTGGCGAGCGCCTTACAACACTCAAGCCTGACTTGCTGGCAAAACTGCCTTTGACCGACGCCTTGCGCCGGGCACTGGCCGATGCGCCCAAGCACACCGCGAATATCGCGCGTAAACGGCACCTGCAGTTCATTGGCAAGCTGATGCGCGATCAGGACACCAGTGCCATTCTGGTACTGCTGGACCAACTCGACGCCTCCACTCGCCAATACAACGAACGTTTCCACGGTCTGGAACGCTGGCGTGATCGCTTGATCGCCGGCGACGACGCTGTCCTGGAAAAATTCGTCATCGAGTACCCGGACGCGGACCGCCAGCAATTGCGCTCCTTGATCCGTCAGGCTCAGCACGAGGTTGCGCAAAACAAACCTCCTGCTTCCAGCCGTAAAATCTTCAAGTACATCCGCGAGCTGGACGAGACACAACGCGGCCTGCGTTGAACCTCGTCGCGGATGGGTTGCCTGGCAACCCATCCGCAGCTCCATCCCTTACGCGCCCGTGCCACCCACGGTGATCGCGTCGATTTTCAAGGTTGGCTGGCCGACACCCACCGGCACCGACTGCCCATCCTTGCCACATGTCCCTACCCCACTGTCCAGCGACAGGTCGTTACCGACCATCGACACCCGACTCATGGCTTCCGGCCCGTTGCCGATCAGGGTTGCGCCCTTGACCGGTGCGGTAATCTTGCCGTCTTCGATCAAGTACGCTTCGCTGGTGGAAAACACGAACTTGCCACTGGTGATGTCGACCTGGCCACCGCCGAGGTTGGCGCAATAGATGCCCTTCTTCACCGAGGCGATGATTTCTGCCGGGTCGCTTTCGCCACCGAGCATGTAGGTATTGGTCATGCGGGGCATCGGCAGGTGCGCATAGGATTCGCGACGACCGTTGCCGGTGCGTGCCACGCCCATCAGGCGCGCGTTGAGCTTGTCCTGCATGTAGCCCTTGAGCACGCCGTTTTCGATCAGCGTGGTGCACTCGGTCGGTGTGCCTTCGTCATCGACGCTCAACGAGCCACGGCGACCGGCCAGGGTACCGTCGTCGACAATGGTGCACAGCTTCGAGGCGACCATCTCGCCCATGCGGCCGCTGTAGGCCGAACTGCCCTTGCGGTTGAAGTCGCCTTCCAGGCCGTGGCCCACCGCTTCGTGCAGCAACACCCCGGACCAGCCCGAGCCCAGCACGACGGGCAAGGTGCCAGCCGGCGCCGGAATCGCTTCCAGGTTCACCAGCGCCTGGCGCAGGGCCTCGCGGGCGTAACCCATGGCACGGTCTTCGGCCAGGAAGTAGCGGTAGTCGGTACGCCCGCCACCACCGTGACCACCGCGCTCACGACGGCCGTTCTGCTCGACGATTACGCTGACGTTGAAGCGCACCAGGGGCCGCACATCCGCCGCCAGGCCACCGTCGGTGGAGGCCACCAGGATCCGCTCCCAGACCCCGGCCATGCTCACGGTGACTTGCTGGATGCGTGGATCGAGCGCGCGCGTGGCCACGTCGATGCGCTTGAGCAGCTCGACTTTTTCCGCACGGCTCAACACTTCCAGCGGGTTATCCGGCGCGTACAGCTGGTCGACGTCCTGGGTGGTAAAGGCCTGCACCGTGCCGTTCTGTCCGGCGCGGGAGATCGAACGGGCCGCACGAGCGGCCAGGCCCAGGGCTTCCAGGGTGATGGCATTGCTGTAGGCAAACCCGGTCTTCTCCCCCGATTGCGCCCGCACACCCACACCCTGGTCCAGATTGAAGCTGCCTTCCTTGACGATGCCGTCTTCCAGCGCCCAGGACTCGGAGATCTGGCCCTGGAAATACAGGTCGGCGGCATCGATGCCCGGCCCCGCCAGGTCACCCAGCACGCTTTGCAGGTTCTCGATGGTCACGCCGCCTGGCGCTAGCAGATGTTCACTGACTGAGGACAACAACTCGCTCATAGGTTTACGCCTTAATTCAACGTTCTGAGGCAGGTCGCTGTGCGCCCTGCGAGAAAAAGCGCCGGTGACTGGACACCGGCATCCGCGTCCTGATGGACGCCTGTTCGCTGCTATCACGTGTGGCCAGCAGCACGGCCTCGCCTTGGTCCTGCTGGGCCAGCACGCGCCCCCAGGGGTCGACAATCGCGGCGTGACCAAAGGTCTCGCGCGGCCCCGGGTGCGTGCCGCCCTGTGCGGCCGCCAGCACATAACACTGGGTCTCGATGGCGCGTGCCCGGATCAGCACCTCCCAATGGGCCGCACCGGTCACCGCGGTAAACGCCGCAGGGGCGGTAATCAGCTCAGCCCCGGCGGCGCGCAATTCGCTGTACAACTCGGGGAAGCGCAAGTCGTAGCACACCGTCAGGCCAACCCGGCCTACCGGTGTCTGGGCAACCACCACCGCACTGCCATGAGCATAGTCATCGGATTCACGGTAGCGCCCCCGATTGTCCGCCACATCGACATCAAACAGATGCAGCTTGTCGTATCGCGCTACGGTTTCGCCATGCTCGTCGACCAGCAACGAGCAGGCATTGGCCTTCGCATGGGGTTGATCCCGCGGCGGCAACGGCAGGGTGCCCGCTACTATCCATAACTTGAGGTCGCGGGCGGTCTGTTTCAACCACGGCAGGATCGGACCATCGCCCAACGCCTCGGCGCGGCCAAGGTCAGCGACGTCGCGCCGCCCCATGGCGGCGAAGTTTTCCGGCAGCACGGCCAGGCGCGCACCACCCTCGGCGGCCTGCTCGAGCAACTTGCGGGCCTGGGCAAGATTGGCCAGCACATCGCTCTGGCTGACCATTTGAATCACCGCAAGAGACATGGCGCACTCCGTTTCAGGTATGCGGCCATGCTACTCCATAGGCCCTTTGCGTGCGGGGGGAAAAAGCGCCTCAAAAAGGTTTTTCAAAGGTGATCTTCGGCTCTTTCACCGGACCTTTGACGGTGTATTTGACGCTGGCAAATCGCGCCACACGATCACCGATCAGTTTGTCGATCAGGAACAACGCACCACCCACCGCCGGCGCGCCGACGATCAGCGCGGCGATTGGCAGGTTATTGGTCAGCGGCAGGGTCACCAGCACCTTGGCATCGATACGGTCAGCGACCATGTCCAGGGTGCCGTTGAGCTCCAGGTTGCTCGAGGGCCCGGTCAAGGTAATCGGCTCGCGGGTGACAAACACCCCGTTGCTGGCGACCAGCAGGCCCTTGACCCGGTCGTAGCTCAAGCCCTTGTCGAACAGGTCGGAGAAGTCCAGGCGCAAGCGTCGGCCAATCGAGTTGAAGTTGAGCAGGCCGAACACCCGCAGCGCCTGCGCACCGCCTTCGACTTCGACCATCTGCCCCTTGTTCAGCGTGGCATCCAGGCTGCCGGAGTAACGTTTCAGCCCGACCCAGGCCGGCGAACCGGGCCACCGCCCATCGATATCCAGGTGGAAGTTGTCACTGGTCACCGTCGGCGCGAACCCCCAGCCCTTGAGCACATCCGCGAGGTTCTTGCCCTCGAGTCGGCCTTTGTACCAACTGCTAGTGGTGCCCGGTACGCCTTCCCAGCCGCCCGCACCCTGCAACTGCATGCCCTTGAGCCCCAGGTTCATGCTGTTGAACGCCAGCCCCTTGGCAGTCGGCCGCACTTTCAAGGACCAGGCGCCGACCAGGTCCTTGCCCTGGAACAGCTGAGCGATGTTGATATCCAGCGCCGGCACTTTGGTCGGGTCGACCGAGGCCAGCGGATCCGGGGCGTTTTCGTCGGCCTGCACCGCTGGGTCCGGTGCTGGCAGGCGCACGTACTGCAGGTTCACGGCAATCGGTGCGCCCTTGGCATCCGGTAGCCCGACCGTGCCCTTGACCTGCTGGCTATCGAGTTGCAGTCCCCAGGCCGCTGGCTTGCGATCCAGTTGTACCCGCGCCTGGTCCAGGGTGGTGCCGAATCCCGTGAGCTTGCCGACCCGGAAGTCAGCACCGCTGAGCAACTGTTTGGCGCTGCCCCCCGGATCCTGCCCGGCATAACGATCGACCAGGGCCTTCCAGGGTTCCACATCCAATTCCGAGAGCACACCACGAATACGCAGGCCCTTGGCGCCCGGCAGTACCGCGTTGCCGCTGCCGAGGAACAACTCACCACGACCCTCGGCAAAATTGGTCGCCGGCGCGGCGAAGGTGAAGTCCGCAAGGTCGCCGTAGTCGAGCCAATAGCGCCGCTCGGCGCCCTGCAGGGTCATGCGAAACACCGTGTCGCGGCCTTGTGCCGCCGGCATGCCAAAGGGTGCTGGTAAATCAACCGCGACGCCCTTGAGGCTGGAGCTGACCATCAACTGGCTGTCGGCGCCGTCGAGGTTGAGCTGCAACTGATAGGGGATGTCGCCGGAAACCGGCAGCGACTGGCTGACTTTGAGCCAATCAGTGAGCTTTTTCACCGTGACCTGGCCGGACGCGACGACCCGGGTATTGATCTTGCCACCCTTGCCATCGGCGAAGATCTGCGCGCTCACCGGCCGGTCGAAAGCCCGCGCGGTAATGCCCTGGCCACTCAGGCCCTTGCTGCTGTCAAAGCGGAAGTCGCCCTTGAGCTGAGTCAATTCCAGTTCCGGCTCGCTGAGCTTGAGGCGTGCCTTGGCAGTCTTGAAGTCCACCAGGATCTTCGGCTCCTCACCCTTTTCCAGGGGGATATCGAGCTTCAGCTTGCCTTGCAGGTCACCCTCGCCCTGCCAACCGGCAAAGGTCGGACCGGTGCCGATCGGCGCCTCCTGCAGAATCTTCACGCCATCGCCCAGACCACCGGCAAAGGCGCCGTCGATGTACATGTGGCTGTTCTTGCCCGCTGGCACATGGGGAATGTTGACGAAGACATCGCGCACCTGGGTATCGAGCAGTTGCCCTTGGCTTGCCAGGATGCGCACGCCACTGTCCTCGACGAACACATCGCCGCTGATCTTGCTCAGGTGCGGCCAGCCCGGCTGGAATGCCAGCTGCGCGTCGTGCACCTTGAAGAATAAGCTGATGCTGCGTGCAGCCTCGACCGCATCATGATTCAGCGAGCCCTGGTACTGGAAGAAGCCCTCATCGACCGCGCCCTTGAGAATGGCGGTACGCAGCCATTCGTCCAAGCCGGGACTGAGGACCGTGGGCAAGTACTTGGCGGTGTAGCGCCCATCACCCTCCAGCAGGCCGACCCGCAGGTCCATGTAGTCTTCCTGGGTGGGATCGAAGTGCAGGCGAATCAGGAAGTCACCAGCAATCTTGCCCTCCTCCCCCAGCACTTTCAGGTACGGTGCAATCAGCGTGAAGGCTTGCTTGTCGAGCTTCCAGGTCAACCGCGCATTGGCCTGGATGTACTGCCATGGCTTGGCGAAGATCGGGTCCAGGTGCAGGGAGAAGTCCTTGCTGTCCATGCGCAACTCGCCCTGCCCGAGGTCGCCGCTGATGCTCCCGGACACGTTACGAGCCGCGGGCGCACCGTGATAGGCGTCAAAACCGACCTGCTGCAGATTGGCGGCGAAGCTGAACTTGCTGTCGTCGGTGGCTTCGGGTCGGATATCGAGCAACACGTTGCGCAAGGTACCGGTAACCTTGAGTCGCTCCACCACCGTGGCAAAGCCTTCGGGCAATGGCCCCAAGGCATTGAGGATCGGGGTGATGGGGGTCAGGTCGAGGCGATCGGCCTGCAGGTGCCAGAGCTCCTGGGTTTTTTCCGTGGTGGCCGTCTGTTGCAATTGCAGGCGGGTTTCCCAGCGAGTCTCACCCAGGTTCAGGGCCAGCGAATCCAGGCTCAACTTGAAGCCTTCGGCGCTGCGCTGGAAATAACCGTTGAGCGCCAGATTGTTGATCTGCACCGGCTTGCGCTCGGCGTAGGCGCCCTTGAATTGCGGGGCATTGAGGCGAATCGCGGCGCTCTGCAAGGCGCCCTTGCCCCAACTCGCCCACAACTCGCCGCCGGCCCTGATCTGGGAAAACTGCCATTGCTGGGTGATTCTCGCCGGCAACCAGCGCGCCCAGTCACTTTGCGGCAGGCTCAGATAGGCGTCGACTTCGGCGTCTTGCCACTGGCTGGCGCGAATCCGGCTGCGCAGGCTCATGGCCAGCGGCTGGCCGTCGGGCAGGGTCAGCCGCGCATCGAGGCGCTGTCGGCTACTGCCTGTCTTGAGGCTCAGGCCCACGTAAGTCAGGGTCAGCGGCGGCTGATCCAAAGGTTGCAGGGTGATCTGGCTGTCGAGCACTGACAGCTGGGAGACCATCTGCATCTGGTTCAGCAGTTGCTCGGGGTCCAACGGCTTGTCCTGCTGCACCGGCAGGCCTTCGAGCGACCATTGACCGTCGGCACCTTCCTTGAGGCTGATCTTCAGGCCATTGAGCTCCAGGTGCTGGACGCGAACCGCGCGCGACAGCAGACTGTCCCAGACATTGGGCACCACCCGCACCTGATCCAGGTGCAAGGCATTGACGCCCTCCCCGACCGTTACGTCGTGGGCCAACAGGACCGGCGACATACCGCTCCAGCGCCCTTCCAGGCTGCCGATTTGCAGGGGCATGCCAAGCGCTTCACGGGCCTTGGTCTCGACCTCGCTCCGATACTCGGCCACCAGCGGAAACAACTCCCGCCCCAGGTTGACGTAAAGCGCGACCAGCACCAGCAGCAACGCGCAAAGCCCCAGCCCCCAGCGGGTCAGCGTGCCCAGAATGCGGATCAGACGTTCCATGTCAGTGGGTCCCCATGGAAAACAGGTTTCGCGAGTACAGGCCCGCCATCAGTCGCACAACGCAGCGATTCAGAGCAACACCACGTCGTATTGTTCCTGGGAGTACATGGTCTCCACCTGGAACCGGATGGTACGGCCGATAAAACCTTCCAGCTCGGCGACGTTGCCCGACTCTTCGTCGAGCAGCCGGTCGACCACTTTCTGGTTGGCCAGCACCCGATAACCTTCGGCCTGATAGGCCCGCGCTTCCCGCAGGATCTCGCGGAAAATTTCATAGCACACGGTTTCCGGCGTCTTCAGCTTGCCCCGGCCCTGGCAACTGCTGCAAGGCTCGCACAGGACCTGCTCGAGGCTTTCACGGGTGCGCTTGCGCGTCATCTGCACCAGGCCCAACTCGGTGATCCCGATGATGTTGGTCTTGGCGTGATCACGCTCCAGTTGTTTCTCCAGCGTGCGCAACACCTGGCGCTGGTGCTCCTCATCTTCCATGTCGATGAAGTCGATGATGATGATCCCGCCCAGGTTGCGCAGGCGCAGTTGCCGGGCAATTGCAGTCGCCGCTTCCAGGTTAGTCTTGAAGATAGTCTCTTCGAGGTTGCGGTGCCCGACGAATGCACCGGTGTTGACATCGATGGTGCTCATGGCCTCTGCCGGGTCGACCACCAGATAGCCGCCGGACTTGAGCGGCACCTTGCGCTCCAGGGCTTTCTGGATTTCGTCTTCGACGCCATACAGGTCGAAGATCGGCCGCTCGCCGGGGTAGTGCTCCAGGCGGTCGGCAATTTCCGGCATCAATTCGGCGACGAACTGTGTGGTTTTCTGGAAGGTCTCTCGCGAGTCGATGCGGATCTTCTCGATCTTCGGGCTGACCAGGTCGCGCAGGGTACGCAGGGCCAGGCCGAGATCCTCGTAAATCACGTTGGGTGCACCGACGGTCTTGATCTGTGCGCCGATCTGGTCCCACAGGCGCCGCAGGTAGCGGATGTCCATCAGGATCTCATCGCCCCCCGCGCCTTCGGCGGCGGTGCGCAGGATGAAGCCGCCCGCTTCCTTGATACCTTCCTTGGCCACGCAATCGGTGACCACCTGCTTGAGGCGCTCGCGCTCGGCTTCGTCCTCGATCTTCAGCGAAATACCGACATGGGCGGTGCGCGGCATGTACACCAGGTAGCGCGAAGGAATCGACAGCTGGGTGGTCAGGCGTGCACCTTTGGAGCCGATCGGGTCCTTGGTGACCTGCACCACCAGGCTCTGGCCTTCATGCACCAGAGCGCTGATGCTCTCGACCGCCGGCCCCTCGCGCAGGGAGATTTCCGAGGCGTGGATGAACGCCGCGCGATCCAGGCCGATATCGACGAACGCTGCCTGCATCCCCGGCAACACTCTGACCACCTTGCCTTTGTAGATGTTGCCGACGATGCCGCGCTTCTGGGTACGCTCGACATGCACCTCTTGCAGGACACCGTTTTCGACCACCGCCACGCGTGATTCCATCGGCGTGATGTTGATCAGAATCTCTTCACTCATGGCAGGATCTCGTTCAGGCATGTTCACGATTATGGCCGCATCAAGTCAGTACGGCGCAGAGCGCGCGATAAGGGTTTGCCAACAGGGTATGCCGAAATGGCCGAGCAGCTCGCAGGTTTCGCACAGGGGCAGGCCAACCACGGCCGAGTAGCTGCCATTGAGCCCGCTGACGAATACCGCCCCGAGCCCTTGAATACCATAGCCGCCAGCCTTGTCATGGGGCTCGCCGCTGGCCCAGTAGGCGCTGGCCTCGGCCTGGTCGATGGAGCGAAAACGTACCAGGCTGCGCACCACGCGCGACTCGCAACGCTGGCCATCAAGCACGGCAACCGCAGTTAACACTTCATGTTCGCGCCCGGCCAGGCCCAGCAACATCACCTGCGCCTCGGCTTGATCCCGCGGTTTGCCGAGAATCCGCCCGTCGAGCACCACGGCGGTGTCGGCGCCCAGCACGCACGCCGGGGCGGCGGATTGTTCGCTGCTCAGCGCGGCGTAACCCGCCTGGGCCTTGCCGCGCGCCAGGCGCTCGACATAGGCCGCAGGGGATTCGTCTGTCAGAGGGGTTTCATCGATGTCCGCGCTGATGGCGGTGAATGGCACGCCGATCTGCGTCAGCAGCTCACGCCGGCGTGGCGAACCTGAGGCGAGGTAGAGCGCAATCATCAAGACATCTCCCTGTCGAGGTGCGGGCAAATGCCTGACCGAATTAGTTGATTTTGTAGCGGCGGCTCAACCCACGCAATCCGAAGCTGACCCAGGGCCAGAGCAACGCGCTGATCAGCGCAGGCAAAAGCACAGCCAGGGTCTGGCGGTTTCCGGTCAAGGCGCTGAGCCACAGCTGCAGCAACTGCGCGAGCCCCAGGATCACCATGATCACCAGGCTTTGCTGCCACATCGGGAACATCCGCACCCGCTGTTGCAGGGTCAGGATCAGAAAGGTGATCAGGGTCAGGATCAACGCGTTGTGTCCCAGCAACGTGCCAAACAGCACGTCCTGGGCAATCCCCAGGCAAAAGGCGGTGAGCATCCCGACTTTCTGCGGCATCTCCAGCGCCCAGTAGGCCAGCGGCAAGGCGAGGAACATCGGGCGCAAGATCTCGACATGGGGAAAGGGCACGACGCTGAGCAGCAAGCCAATGGCGAATGTCAGCCAGATCATCCAGCCATTACGGGAACGGGTACTGGCCATTATTCTCTACCCTGGGTCGTGGCTGCGGGTGTCGTCGCGGGCGGCTTGGGGACTACTGGCTTGACTGGCGCTGCCTGGACCGGCGGTTTTGCTGGCTTGGCCGGCGTCACCGGCTTGGGCGCAGTTGCGGGCGCCGCTACCGGTGCTGCAGGCGCTGCCGCCGGGGCAGCAGCAGGTGCTGGCGCCGGCACGACGACAGCGCTGCCGACGTGCTGATCCTGCACGTCCTGAGCTTGGGCGGCTTCGTTGGCGCGCTCTTCCGGGGTACGGCTGTCGCTGAAGACCAGCAGCATGTAGCGGCTGCGGTTGAGCGCCGCCGTCGGCACCGCCCGCACAATGGCGAACGGCTGGCCCGAGTCATGGATCACTTCCTTGACCGTGGCCACCGGATACCCTGCCGGGAAACGCTGGCCCAGGCCGGAGCTGACCAACAGGTCGCCTTCCTTGATGTCGGCGGTGTCCGCCACATGGCGCAACTCCAGGCGCTCCGGATTGCCGGTGCCGCTGGCGATGGCGCGCAAGCCGTTACGGTTGACCTGCACCGGAATGCTGTGGGTGGTGTCGGTCAGCAGCAACACCCGCGAGGTGTAGGGCATCAGCTCGACCACCTGGCCCATCAGGCCCCGGGCATCGAGCACCGGCTGTCCCAGCACCACGCCGTCGCGCTCACCCTTGTTGATGATGATGCGATGGGTGAACGGGTTGGGATCGACGCCGATCAACTCGGCCACTTCGACCTTTTCATTGACCAGTGCGGAGGAGTTGAGCAACTCGCGCAGCCGAACGTTCTGCTCGGTCAGGGCCGCCAGCTTCTGCATGCGTCCCTGCAACAGCAGGTTTTCGGTTTTGAGTTTTTCGTTTTCGGCGACCAGCTCGGTGCGGCTGCCAAACTGGCTGCTCACGCCTTGCCACAAACGCTCAGGCAGGTCGGTGACCCAATAGGCGTCCATCAAGACCAGCGACATCTGACTGCGCGCAGGCTTGAGAACGTCAAAACGGGCATCGACCACCATCAAGGCGACCGATAGCACAGCCAGCACCAGAAAGCGCACGCCCAATGAGGGGCCCTTGGTGAAAAGCGGTTTAATAAGCCGCTCCTCCCAGGCAAATGTTCTGTTTATTCATACGGCATCAAACCGGCCTGGATGCAGACTGACAGAAGATAAACGCCAACAGGCAGCACTGCAAAGTGCTGCCTGTGCGTGAACAGCATAGAGGCGTCCGGCGAACTTACTCGCTGGAGAGCAGATCCATGGTGTGCTTATCCATCATTTCCAATGCACGGCCACCGCCGCGAGCAACACACGTCAGCGGATCTTCGGCGACGATCACCGGCAGCCCGGTTTCCTGGGCCAGCAGCTTGTCGAGGTCACGCAGCAAGGCGCCACCACCGGTCAGTACCAGGCCACGCTCGGCGATATCGGACGCCAGTTCCGGCGGCGATTGCTCCAGCGCGCTTTTTACCGCCTGGACGATAGTCGCCAGCGACTCTTGCAGGGCTTCGAGCACTTCATTGGAGTTCAGGGTAAAGGCACGTGGAACGCCTTCCGCCAGGTTACGGCCGCGAACATCGACTTCGCGTACTTCACCGCCTGGGTAGGCAGTACCGATTTCCTGCTTGATGCGCTCGGCGGTGGACTCACCGATCAGGCTGCCGTAGTTGCGGCGCACGTAGGTGATGATCGCTTCGTCGAAACGGTCGCCGCCAACCCGTACGGATTCGGCGTAGACCACACCATTGAGGGAGATCAGCGCAATTTCAGTGGTACCGCCACCGATATCGACCACCATCGAACCGCGAGCTTCTTCAACCGGCAGGCCGGCACCGATGGCCGCGGCCATTGGCTCTTCGATCAGGAATACTTCACGGGCACCAGCCCCCAGGGCCGACTCACGGATGGCGCGGCGCTCAACCTGGGTGGATTTGCAAGGAACGCAGATCAACACGCGAGGGCTAGGCTGCAGGAAGCTGTTTTCGTGAACCTTGTTGATGAAATACTGAAGCATCTTTTCGCAAACGCTGAAGTCGGCGATCACGCCGTCCTTCATCGGACGAATGGCAGCAATGTTGCCCGGTGTACGGCCCAGCATGCGCTTGGCTTCCGTGCCGACAGCAACAACACTTTTCTGGTTACCGTGCGTCCGAATGGCCACAACCGATGGCTCATTCAGGACGATACCGCGCTCACGCACGTAAATAAGGGTGTTGGCAGTGCCCAGGTCAATGGAAAGATCGCTGGAAAACATGCCACGCAGTTTCTTGAACATGGGAAAGGGACCCTAGGCAACGCGTGGGTAAAAAAGTGCGGCAAACTCTAACAACGACAGGGATTTTGGGCAAGGCGCCAATATGTTAAATTGGCAGCTTTTCCGTGCACCAACCCCCACAATCGCGGCCTTATGACCGTAGAAATGCGGTAGTGTTCCGACAATCTAACACACGGACGACCTCCGTTTTGTTTTCCACTGGAGAATCCCATGGCGCTTGAACGCTCCGACGTGGAAAAAATCGCTCATTTGGCCTGTCTTGGCCTCAATGAAGCCGATCTTCCACAAATCACTTCGGCCCTGAACAGCATTCTCGGGCTGGTCGACGAAATGCAGGCGGTCGATACCGACGGTATCGAACCGCTGGCCCACCCCCTGGAAGCCAGCCAGCGCCTGCGTGCAGACGTTGTGACCGAGTCCAATCACCGCGAGGCCTATCAGTCCATCGCACCAGCGGTCGAAAACGGCCTGTACCTGGTTCCGAAAGTCATCGACTAAAGGGAAAGAGCCTGCAATGCATCAATTGACTCTGGCCGAGATCGCCCGCGGACTCGCCGACAAGAAGTTTTCCTCCGAAGAGCTGACCAAGGTTCTGCTGGCGCGTATCGCCCAGCTGGACCCGCAGCTCAACAGCTTCATCAGCCTCACCGAAGAGCTGGCGCTGCAGCAGGCGCAAGCCGCCGACGCACGCCGCGCCAAGGGTGAGACCGGGGCCTTGCTGGGCGCGCCGATCGCCCACAAGGACCTGTTCTGCACCCAGGGTATCCGCACCAGCTGCGGCTCGAAGATGCTCGACAACTTCAAGGCCCCGTACGACGCCACCGTGGTCGCCAAGCTGGCCGCCGCCGGCGCCGTGACCCTGGGCAAGACCAACATGGACGAATTCGCCATGGGCTCGGCCAACGAGTCGAGCTACTACGGCGCCGTGAAGAACCCGTGGAACCTGGAGCACGTGCCAGGCGGCTCGTCCGGTGGTTCGGCCGCCGCCGTTGCCGCGCGCCTGCTGCCAGCGGCCACCGCCACCGACACCGGTGGATCTATCCGACAGCCGGCAGCCTTCACCAACCTCACCGGGCTGAAACCGACGTACGGTCGTGTTTCGCGCTGGGGCATGATCGCCTACGCATCCAGCCTCGATCAGGGTGGCCCGTTGGCCCGCACCGCCGAAGACTGCGCAATTTTGTTGCAAGGTATGGCTGGCTTCGATGCGAACGACTCCACCAGCATCGACGAACCCGTGCCGGACTACAGCGCCAGCCTCAACGGCTCGCTGCAAGGCCTGCGCATCGGCGTGCCGAAAGAGTACTTCAGCGAAGGTCTCGACCCGCGTATCGCCGAACTGATCCATAACAGCGTCAAGGAGCTGCAGAAGCTCGGTGCCGTGGTCAAGGAAATCAGCCTGCCGAACATGCAGCACGCGATCCCTGCGTACTACGTGATCGCGCCCGCCGAAGCCTCTTCCAACCTGTCGCGGTTCGACGGCGTGCGCTTTGGCTATCGTTGTGAAGACCCGAAAGACCTGACCGACCTGTACAAGCGTTCGCGCGGTGAAGGTTTCGGTCCAGAAGTCCAGCGCCGGATCATGGTCGGTGCCTACGCCCTGTCGGCCGGTTACTACGACGCCTACTACCTGAAGGCGCAAAAGATCCGCCGCCTGGTCAAGAACGACTTCATGGCTGCGTTCAATGAGGTCGACATCATCCTCGGCCCAACCACGCCGAACCCGGCCTGGAAACTCGGCGCCAAGAACAGCGACCCGGTCGCTGCGTACCTGGAAGACGTCTACACCATCACCGCCAACCTCGCGGGCCTGCCAGGCCTGTCGATGCCAGCCGGTTTTGTCGATGGCTTGCCGGTCGGCGTGCAACTGCTCGCCCCGTACTTCCAGGAAGGCCGCTTGCTCAACGTTGCGCACCAGTATCAGTTGCACACTGACTGGCACACCCGCACCCCGACAGGCTTCTGAGGAGAAACACATGCAATGGGAAGTTGTGATCGGGCTGGAGATTCATACCCAGCTCGCCACCCAATCGAAGATTTTCTCCGGCAGCGCCACCACCTTCGGTTCCGAACCGAACACCCAGGCCAGCCTGGTAGACCTGGGCATGCCGGGTGTACTGCCGGTGCTGAACCAGGAAGCGGTGCGCATGGCGGTGATGTTCGGCCTGGCGATTGACGCCGAGATCGGCCAGCACAACGTGTTCGCCCGCAAGAACTACTTCTACCCGGACCTGCCCAAGGGCTACCAGATCAGCCAGATGGAACTGCCGATCGTCGGCAAGGGCTACCTGGATATCCCCCTGGAAGACGGCACCATCAAACGTGTCGGCGTGACCCGCGCGCACCTGGAAGAAGATGCTGGCAAGAGCCTGCATGAAGAGTTCAACGGCGCCACCGGCATCGACCTGAACCGTGCCGGCACCCCGCTGCTGGAGATCGTTTCCGAGCCGGACATGCGCAGCGCCAAGGAAGCCGTGGCCTACGTCAAGACGATCCATGCGCTGGTACGTTACCTGGGCATCTGCGATGGCAACATGGCCGAAGGCTCGCTGCGTTGCGACTGCAACGTCTCGGTGCGGCCAAAAGGCCAGGTCGAGTACGGCACCCGCTGCGAGATCAAGAACGTCAACTCGTTCCGCTTCATCGAGAAGGCGATCAACACCGAAGTGCGTCGCCAGATCGAACTGATCGAAGACGGCGGCAAGGTGATCCAGCAGACACGCCTGTACGATCCGAACAAAGACGAAACCCGCGCCATGCGCAGCAAAGAGGAAGCCAACGACTACCGTTACTTCCCCGATCCGGACTTGTTGCCAGTGGTGCTTGAGGACTCCTTCCTCAACGACATCCGCGCCACCTTGCCAGAACTGCCGCCGCAAAAACGCGAGCGCTTCCAGGAGCAGTTCGGCCTGTCGGTCTACGATGCCAGCGTCTTGGCTTCGAGCCGCGAGCAAGCCGACTATTTCGAAAAAGTGGTGAGCATTGCCGGCGACGCCAAGCTGGCGGCCAACTGGGTCATGGTTGAACTGGGCAGCCTGTTGAACAAGCAGGGCCTGGAAATCGACGCAGCCCCGGTAACTGCCGAGCAACTGGGCGGCATGCTGTTGCGGATCAAGGACAACACCATCTCCGGCAAGATCGCCAAGACCGTGTTCGAAGCCATGGCCAACGGCGAAGGCACTGCTGACGAGATCATCGACAAGCGTGGCCTCAAGCAAGTCACCGACAGCGGCGCGATCTCGGCGGTGCTCGATGAAATGCTCGCGGCCAACGCCGAGCAGGTTGAACAGTACCGCGCGGCAGACGAAGCCAAACGCGGCAAGATGTTCGGCTTCTTCGTCGGCCAGGCCATGAAAGCCTCCAAAGGCAAGGCCAACCCGCAACAGGTCAACGAACTGCTGAAAAGCAAGCTCGAAGGCTGATAACAATGGAGCCAGCAGTCAACACTGGCTCCACTCCCCGTGGGAGCGAGCCGGCTCGCGATAGCGGTTCGGCATTCAACTTTGCGTTGACTGCCGAACCGCTATCGCGAGCAGACGAAGCTCCCACGCTTGTTGCAGAGTCCCTTTTGATGAAACGTCTGCTTAGCGCCTGCGCCCTGCTCTCCCTGCTGGCCGGCTGTGCCAGCCACGACGTCGACCCCCGGGGCTACGACGAAACCGGAACCGCCTCCTATTACGGCGCCAAACACCATGGCAAACGCACCGCCAGCGGCGAGCCGTTTGACCAGTACGCCATGACCGCCGCCCACCGCCAGCTGCCCTTCGGCACACGGGTGAAGGTCACCAACCTGAAAAACGACAAGAGTGTGGTGGTCCGCATCAACGACCGCGGCCCGCATACCCGTGGCCGCCTGATCGACTTGTCACGCGGGGCCGCCGACAAGTTGGGCATGCTGCGCAGTGGCACCGCGCGGGTTCGCGTACAAGCCCTGAACAACTGACCGGGAGCCACGACCATTTCCGGATTAGCCCAATTACCCCTGCCCAACGTGCTGCAACTGCTCTGCGCCCTGCTCCTGCTGGTCGCCGGCGCCGAGTTGCTGGTGCGTGCCGCCGTGCGCCTGGCCGCTCACCTCAGGGTCCGGCCGCTGGTCATCGGCCTGAGCATGGTCGCCTTCGGCAGCAGCGCGCCACAAATGGCCGTGAGCCTGCAAGCCGCCCTCGGGCAGAGCAGCGACATCGCCGTCGGCAGCGTGATCGGCAGCAACATCTTCAACATCCTGGTAACCCTTGGCCTGTCGGCACTGATCATCCCCTTGCGGGTTGCCCGGCAACTGGTGCGCCTCGACATCCCGCTGCTGATCGGCGCCAGCCTGCTGGTGTTCGCCCTGGCCTGGAACGAACAACTGAGCGCCCTCGATGGTGGTGTGCTGCTGGCTGCGTTGGCGCTGTACCTGGGCCTGCTGTGGCGCCAGTCGCGGCCCACTGCGCGTCCGTCTCGGCCGGCATCCGACGCGCCGCGCTCGCCCTGGTTGAGCAGTGCCCTGCTGATGCTTGCCGGGCTGGGCTTGCTGGTGTTCGCCGGGCACTTGCTGCTCAATGCGACGGTAGCACTGGCCAGCAAGCTGGGCCTGTCCGAGCGCATCATCGGCCTGACCGTCGTCGCCGTCAGCACCTCCCTGCCCCAGCTCGCCACCTCGCTGATTGCCGCGCTGCGCGGACAGCGTGACATTGCCGTGGGCAACGTGATCGGCGGCAACCTGTTCAACCTGCTGGGCGTCCTGGGGATCACCGCCCTGCTGGCACCGGTGCCGCTGTCGGTCTCCCCCAATGCCCTGGATTTCGATTTGCCGGTGATGCTCGGTGTCACCTTGCTGTGCTTGCCCGTGTTCTATTCCGGCTACCGCATCACCCGCGCCGAAGGCCTGCTGTTCCTCGCCCTGTACCTGGCATACGGGCTGCATGTGGTGTCGTTCACCACTGGCATGCCGTTGGCCGGCAAGCTGGAACAACTGATGCTGCTGTGCGTGTTGCCGGCCCTGCTGGCATTTTTACTGTTCACCTCAGTGCGCGCCTGGCGCCGCCAACACAACAAAAGAGAATCGCCATGACCGACTCCGCAAGCTCCAGCAAACCCACCGGTATCGAAGTCCGCCGCCAGGTCATGGGCGACGCCTTTGTCGACCGCTCCATGGGCAATGCCACCGACCTGACCCGACCGTTCCAGGAGTTCGTCAACGAACACGCCTGGGGAGCGGTATGGAATCGTGGTGGCCTGGAACTGAAGACCCGCAGCCTGATCACCCTCGCCGCCCTTACTTCGCTCAAGTGCCCCCAGGAACTCAAGGGGCACGTGCGCGGGGCGCTGAACAACGGCTGCACGGTGGACGAGATTCGCGAAACCCTGATGCATTGCGCGGTCTACGCCGGGGTTCCGGCGGTGATGGAGGCGTTCCGCGCAGCGCAGGAAGTGATCGACAGCTACCAGAAGCCGGAGTGACCCTGTTGCGTTGAAGTGGACAGGCCCTTCAGATCCAGCCGCCCCACTGCAGCAGGAAGATCCCGACGTTAGTCGTCACCGCCGCCATCAAGGTGGTGATGACAATGATCGCCGCCGCCAGCTCATGATTGCCATTGGCCGCCCGGGCCATGACAAAACTTGCAGCGGCGGTCGGGCTGCCGAAGTACAGGAACAGAATCCCCAGCTCCGCCCCACGAAAGCCCCATAGCCAGGCACCCAGCGTGGCCAGTATCGGCAAGCCGATCATCTTCACCAGGCTCGAGCTCAAGGCCATGTTGCCGCTTTTGCGCAGTGCCGCCATGGAGAGCGTGCCGCCGATACAGATCAGCGCCAGCGGCAAGGTGGTTTGGGCCAGGTACTGCCCGGAAGTTTCCAGCCATCCCGGCAAGCCGATCTTGAAATAGGCGAACGGTGCGGCCGCAATCACGCTGATAATCAGCGGGTTGCTGAACACGCTTTTGCAGATGCTCCACGGATCGGACTTGATCACTGGGCTGTACACCGCCAGCACGATGGTCGACAGGGTGTTGTAGAACAGGATCACCAGCGCCGCGAGAATCGCCCCCAGGGAAATTCCGTAGTCGCCATACATGCTCGCCGCCAGCGCCAGGCCGATGACCCCGTTGTTGCCACGAAACGCTCCCTGGGTATAGATCCCGCGGTCTTCGCGCGGGCACTTGAAAATCGCCCAGCCCCAGGCAATGGCAAAGCACACCAGGGTCGCGAGGGAGAAGTAGATCAGCAGCGCCGGTTGCAACGCCGCATGCAGGTCGGCATGCAGGATGCCCAGAAACAGCAACGCCGGCATGGTGACGTTGAACACCAGTGCCGACGCCGTGTGGATGAAGTTGTCGTTGATCCAGTCGATGCGCTTGAGCAGTACACCCAGAAACAGCATGGCAAAGACGGGCGCGGTGATGTTCAGGGTTTCAAGAAAGATGGCCAGCATGCCGGGTGAACCTTGAGGGCGTCGTTAGGGGGCTAATGATAAGCCACCAAGGACATCGGCGTCTGCGAGCTCGCCATCGCGAGCAAGCTCGCTCCCACAGGATCCTCGGTGTTCACGCGTTTTATGCAACGCAAAAAATCACTGTGGGAGCTGGCGCCCGCTTGCGGCTTGCCAGCGATGAACGATAACGCGGTCTTAGGTTATGGGCGCCGGATTGAACAAGGTGATGTCATTATGCAGCTTGTGCTTTTCAGCCCACGTCTGCTGTTTGCCGCTGGCCACGTCCAGGTAGTAGTGGAACAGCTCCCAGCCCAGCTCCTCGATGGACGCCCGCCCGGTGGCGATGCGCCCGGCATCGATGTCGATCAGGTCTGGCCAGCGTTGCGCCAGTTCGGTGCGGGTCGAAACCTTCACCACCGGTGCCATGGCCAACCCGTAGGGCGTACCCCGGCCGGTGGTGAATACATGCAGGTTCATCCCCGCCGCCAGTTGCAGCGTCCCACAGACAAAGTCGCTGGCCGGGGTCGCGCAGAAGATCAGCCCTTTGCGCTTGAACCGCTCGCCCGGACCGAGCACGCCATTGATCGCACTGCTACCGGACTTGACGATCGAGCCCAGGGACTTCTCGACAATGTTCGACAACCCGCCCTTCTTGTTGCCCGGCGTGGTGTTGGCGCTACGATCCGCCTCGCCCTTGGCCAGGTAACGGTCGTACCAGTCCATTTCCCGCACCAGTTCCTGGGCCACGTCCTGGTTTTCCGCGCGCGAGGTCAGCAGGTAAATGGCATCGCGCACTTCGGTGACTTCGGAAAACATCACCGTGGCACCGGCCCGCAGCAGCAGGTCCGAGGCATATCCGAGCGCCGGGTTGGCGGTGATCCCGGAAAACGCATCGCTGCCGCCACACTGCATGCCGAGGATCAACTCCGACGCCGGCACGGTATCCCGACGCCTGCGATCGAGCTTCTTCAAGCGCGTCTCGGCCAACTCCATGATCTGCTCGATCATTTCGGTGAAGCCGTGACTGGAATCCTGCAAGCGGTAGAGCCATGGCTCGCTCAAATCCACCGAGCTGTCGTTCTCGTGCATCACCTGCCCGGCCTGCAATTTCTCGCAGCCGAGACTGATCACCAGCGCTTCACCACCGAGGTTCGGGTTGCGCGCCAGATTGCGCACCGTGCGAATCGGAATGTATGCGTCGGTGGCCGTGATGGCCACGCCGCAGCCGTAGCTATGGGTCAACGCCACCACGTCATCGACATGCGGGTACTTGGGCAGCAACTCGTCCTTGATCCGCTTGACCGCGTGATCGAGTACCCCGGTGACGCATTGCACGGTGGTAGTGATCCCGAGAATGTTGCGCGTGCCGACGGTACCGTCGGCGTTGCGATAACCCTCGAAGGTGTAGCCTTCCAGTGGTGCCTGGGCTGCCGGCACCTCGGTGGACAGCGGCAGGCTGTCCAGCGGCGGCGCGGTCGGCATGCGCAGTTGATCTTCCTTGACCCAGCTACCTCGGGGAATCGGCTGCAAGGCGTAGCCAATAGTCTGGCCGTAACGAATCACCTGACCACCTTCTGGAATGTCCTCCAGGGTGACCTTGTGGCTCTGTGGCACGAAGTCCACGGTGACCAGACCGTCCGCAAATTCGGTACCGGCCGGTACGCCCTGATCGTTGACCACGATCACTACGTTATCCCGCTCGTGCAGGCGGATGTAGCGCGGCGAGTCGGAATGTTCAATCAACTGCATGACGCCGCTCCTCAGGAATGCGCTTGGGATAATTTGCCGGAGGCTTCAGGCCCGTTGACCGGCGGCTCCTTGAGCACTACGCGCTTGATCGGACCAACGATCACCAGATAGCTGAACACCGCGACCAGCGCGTTGCAGCCGACAAACACCAGCGCCCACTTGAACGAGCCGGTGGAGCTGATGATGTAGCCGATGACAATCGGTGTGGTGATCGAGGCAATGTTGCCAAAGGTGTTGAACAGACCGCCACTGAGACCGGCAATCTGTTTCGGCGAAGTGTCGGATACCACCGCCCAACCCAGGGCGCCCACGCCTTTGCCGAAGAACGCCAGGGCCATGAAACCCACCACCATCCATTCCACGTCCACATAGTTGCAGGCCACGATACTGCTGGAGACCAGCAGGCCGGCAATGATCGGCGCCTTGCGGGCGAAGGTCAGGGAATGGCCTTTGCGCAGCAGGTAATCGGAAATCACCCCGCCGAGCACGCCACCGATGAAGCCGCAGATCGCCGGCAACGAGGCAATGAAACCGGCCTTGAGAATGGTCATGCCACGCTCTTGGACCAGGTACACCGGGAACCAGGTCAGGAAGAAGTAAGTGATGCCGTTGATGCAGTACTGGCCCAGGTAGACGCCGAGCATCATGCGGTTGGTCAGCAACTGGCGAATGTAGTCCCACTTCGGTCCGTCGGCTTTCTTGCCCTGGCCCTTGTCGTGGTCCATGTCGACCATGCCGCCGTTGTCGGCAATGTGCTTGAACTCGGCCTCATTGATCAGCGGATGCTGGCGTGGGCTGTAGATCACCTTGAGCCAGATACCGGAGAAAATGATGCCGATTACGCCCATGACGATGAACACGTGCTGCCAGCCGAAGCTGTAGACGATCCAGCCCATCAGCGGTGCAAACAGCACCGTGGCGAAGTATTGCGCGGAGTTGAAGATCGCCGAGGCCGTGCCACGTTCCGCAGTCGGGAACCAGGCCGCAACGATGCGGGCGTTACCCGGAAAGGATGGCGCTTCGGCCAAGCCCACCAGAAAGCGCAGCATGAACAGGGCGACGACCGCGGTCGACATGCCAAATTCACCGACATAGCCTTGCAGCACGGTGAACAACGACCAGGTAAAGATGCTCAGGGCGTAGATTTTTTTCGAACCGAATCGGTCCAGCAGCCAGCCACCGGGAATTTGCCCGGCCACGTAGGCCCAACCGAATGCGGAAAAGATGTAACCGAGGGTGACCGCGTCGATACCGAGGTCTTTCTGCAGGCTGGAACCTGCGATGGCGATAGTGGCACGGTCGGCGTAGTTGATCGTGGTCACCAAAAACAGCATGAGCAGGATCAAATAGCGGACGTGGGTCGGCTTGGTCGCTTGCATGTACGTGTACTCCCACTGATTATTTTTATGCGCGGGTGAATCTGTCAGTGCGGTATCCGGTGGACCCGGATACCGCGGTGCAGCGGGTTACGATCCGATGTAAGAAGTTTTTACGACCGTGTAAAACTCTTGTGCATAGCGACCTTGCTCACGAGATCCATAGGATGAACCTTTTCGCCCACCAAACGGAACGTGGTAATCCACGCCGGCGGTCGGCAAGTTGACCATCACCATCCCAGCCTGGGAGTGGCGTTTGAAGTGGTTGGCGTGTTTCAGCGAGGTGGTGCAGATACCTGCCGACAAGCCGAACTCGGTGTCATTGGCCATGGCCAGCGCCGCCTCGTAGTCGGCGACCCTGACGATATTGGCCACCGGACCGAAGATTTCTTCACGGCTGATGCGCATGCCTGCTTCGCTGTCGGCAAACAACGTCGGGGCAAGGAAATAGCCTTCGGTGTCGCAAGTCACCAGCGACCCGCCACTGACCAGGCGCGCACCTTCGGACTGGCCGATGTCGATGTATTTCAGGTCCTGTTCAAGCTGGGCCTGGGACACCACCGGACCAATGTCGGTGCCGGACTGCAGCGCATGGCCGACCTTGATCGACTTCATTCTTTGCGCCATGGCCGCGACGAACCGGTCGTGAATCCCGGCGGTGACAATCAACCGGCTCGAGGCCGTGCAACGCTGGCCAGTGGAGTAAAACGCGCTCTGTACCGACAACTCGACCGCCTGCTGCAGGTCGGCGTCGTCGAGAATGATCTGCGGGTTCTTGCCCCCCATTTCCAGCTGCACCTTGGCTTGGCGCGAAACACAGTTGACCGCAATCTGCCGGCCCACACCCACCGAGCCGGTAAAGCTGATGCCATCGACTTTCGGGCTGTTGACCAGCGCCTCGCCGACCACACGACCGCTGCCCATCACCAGGTTGAACACCCCGGCCGGGAAACCGGCACGGGAGATGATTTCCGCCAGCGCCCAGGCGCAACCCGGTACCAGGTCAGCCGGCTTGAGCACCACACAGTTGCCATAAGCCAGGGCCGGGGCGATTTTCCACGCGGGGATCGCGATCGGGAAGTTCCACGGAGTAATCAGGCCAACCACGCCGAGGGCTTCACGGGTGACTTCAACGTTGACCCCCGGGCGCACGGACGGCAGGTAGTCGCCGGACAGACGCAGGCATTCACCGGCGAAAAACTTGAAGATGTTGCCCGCGCGGGACACCTCGCCAATGGCTTCGGGCAGAGTCTTGCCCTCTTCGCGCGCCAGCAGGGTGCCCAGTTCTTCGCGACGCGCGAGGATTTCGCTACCGACTTTGTCCAGCGCATCGCTGCGGGCCTGGATACCTGAAGTCGACCAGGCCGGGAATGCAGCGCGTGCAGCATCGATGGCGGCGTGCACCTGGGCCAGGTCGGCCTTGGCGTATTCGCCCACCACATCGGACAGGTCCGAGGGGTTGATGTTGGCCGAATAGTCCGTACCGGCAACCCATTGGCCAGCGATGTAGTTGTCGAATCTTTTTACGTCTGCCACGGCAATCTCCTTACGCAAAAGGCCGCTGATTACTCAGCGGCCTTGTTTAATCGGTTTGTTACTGCGCACCTTGCTTGTCGATCAAGGCAGCCAGTGCTTCGTATTCTTCAGGCAGCAGATCGGTCAGCGGGGCACGTACAGGACCTGCGTCGTAACCGGAGATTTTCGCGCCAGCCTTGACGATGCTCACTGCGTAACCGGCCTTGCGGTTGCGGATATCCAGGTACGGCAGGAAGAAGTCATCGATGATCTTGCCGACGGTGGCGTGGTCTTCACGGGCAATGGCGCGGTAGAAGTCCATCGCGGTTTTCGGGATGAAGTTGAACACCGCCGACGAATAAACCGGTACACCCAGGGCCTTGTAGGCCGCGGCGTAGACTTCTGCGGTTGGCAGGCCGCCGAGGTAGCTGAAGCGATCACCGAGGCGGCGACGGATCGACACCATCAACTCGATATCGCCCAGGCCGTCCTTGTAGCCGATCAGGTTCGGGCAGCGTTCGGCCAGACGCTCGAGCAGCGGCGCGGTCAGGCGGCAAACGTTACGGTTGTAGACCACCACACCGATCTTCACCGATTTGCACACGGCTTCAACGTGGGCGGCAACGCCATCCTGGCTGGCTTCAGTCAGGTAGTGCGGCAGCAGCAACAGGCCCTTGGCGCCCAGACGCTCGGCTTCTTGTGCATATTCGATGGCCTGGCGGGTGGAACCACCCACGCCGGCCAGGATCGGCACGCTGGTTTCACAGGTGTCGACGGCGGTCTTGATGATTTCCGAGTATTCGCTGGCGGCCAGGGAGAAAAACTCGCCGGTGCCACCGGCGGCGAACAGTGCCGAGGCACCATACGGGGCCAGCCATTCCAGGCGCTTGATGTAGCCAGCGCGGTTGAAGTCGCCCTGGGCATTAAAGTCAGTCACCGGGAAAGACAGCAGGCCGGAAGAGAGGATGGACTTCAGTTCTTGTGGATTCATTATTCGAACACCCTAAGTAGCACGTTGTGATGAAAGCCGCTCAGCGTCATGCTGATGTTGTATGTCATCGTACAACTTAAAATACAACCGTCAACTGCATTTCATCATCCACAGGCCAAGCCAGCCCTTCGCGAGACCACGAACGATGTCTAAGTGATTGATTTAAATCTGATAAATGCGAAAACAAAAAACATCCCTGAAGCAGCTAATCAACGCTTCTGCTCTTTCTGTTATGGGATGTCCTACGGCAAACACCGGCAATTGCGATGCGAACCTCACAACAGTGGGCATTGCGCCCACTGTGGGTTGCGACGAGCTGTTTAGCCGCGCTGGGCCTGGGCCTCTTCATGGGCATGGCGCAGGCGCTCACGGCTGTTGGTCAGGTGCAGGCGCATGGCGGCGCGGGCTGCATCCGAATCCTGGCGCGCGATGGCGTCGTAGATTTCATCGTGCTCACGGGCCAGCCGGCTCATGTAGTGCTGGTGGTCATCATGGGCCAGGCGTGCCGAGTTGAGACGGGTACGCGGGATGATGCTGGTACCCAGGTGGGTCATGATGTCGGTGAAGTAGCGGTTGCCGGTGGCCAGGGCAATCTGCAGGTGGAACTGGAAGTCCGAAGCCACCGCGTCCCCGGCATGCGCAGCGCTTTCATTCAGCGCATCCAGCGCCGCCCGCATCAAGGCCAGTTGCTCGGGGCTGCGGCGTTGCGCGGCCAGCCCGGCAGATTCGACTTCCAGGCTGATGCGCAACTCCAGTACTGCCAGCACGTCACGCAGGGTGACCACGGTGGCCGGATCGATGCGAAATCCGCTAGGGCTTGGGGTGTCGAGCACAAAGGTGCCGATCCCGTGGCGGGTTTCCACCTGCCCCGCAGCCTGCAAGCGCGAGATCGCTTCACGGACCACCGTACGGCTGACGCCGTGGGCCTCCATGATCGCCGACTCAGTGGGTAACTTGTCGCCACGCTTGAGCAAGCCGTCGCGAATCTGCTCGGACAGCACCGTCACCAGTTCCTGCGCGAGGCTACGGCGCTTGCGGGGCAGACGAGGGACGTCGATCGGGTTTTCCATGGTCAAGATCAATCTCAGGCAAGCAGTGATACGCACATCATAGCGCAGGGCGGTTGTACGATCACTGTTGACCTACATTTGCAGTGGGATCAGGCCGTCACGGTCTGCTCCTGCAGATGGCCGTTGTCGATCCGCACATGGCGCGGATGGAACCGTTTCAGGCTGCTGCGGTGGCCGACGCTGACGATGCTCAAGCCCGGCAGTTGATCGATCAGCGCCTGGTACAGCGTGGCCTCGTCTTCCTCGTCCATCGCCGAAGTGGCTTCGTCCATGTACAGCCATTGCGGTGCATAAAGCAGCGCACGGGCGAACGCCAGGCGTTGCTGTTCACCCGGCGACAGCATGCGCTGCCAGTGGTTGGCTTCATCCAGGCGCGGCACCAGATGGGGCAGGCGACAGGTCTCCAGCACCTGCACGTAGCGCTCATGCGGATAGGTATCGCCGGACTGTGGGTAACTCAAGGCTTCACGCAGCGTGCCAATCGGCAGGTAGGGTTTCTGCGGCAGGAACAGGTAGCGCGCACTCGGCAGGCGAATGGCCCCATGCCCGGCCGGCCATAAACCGCCCATGGCCCGCAACAGGGTACTTTTGCCGCTACCCGAGCGACCGCTGAGCATCAGCCTGTCGCCCTGCTCCACGGTCATGTCGGCGCTGGTCAGCAGATGACGACCATCCGCCAGGTCCAGGCCCACCTGCTGCACTTGCAGCTCAGCGCCCTCCTGGCGTACATCGATGGCCGGCGCCCGCTCTTCGTTTTCGCTCATGGCCTGGCGGAAACTCAACAACCGGTCACAGGTGGCACGCCAGGCTGCCAGGTCGGCGTAGGCGCTGATGAACCAGCTGAAGTTCTCCTGCACGTTGCCAAAAGCCGAGTTGATCTGCATCAGTTCCCCCAGCTCGATCTTGCCGGAGAAATACCGTGGCGCCGCGACGATGAACGGGAAGATGATCGCGATCTGACCGTAACCCGCGGTGAAGAAAGTCAGGCGCTTGGACACTTTCATGATGTCCCAGAAGTTGTGCCAGACCATGCCGAACCGCGTACTCAAGCGCTGGTTTTCATTCGCCTCGCCGTTGTACAGCGCAATGCTCTCGGCATTCTCGCGGACCCGCACCATGGAGAACCGCAGGTCGGCTTCAAAGCGTTGTTGCTGGTTGTTCAGGCCGATCAGGCGGCGACCGATCAGGTGGGTGATCCAGCTGCCCACCAGCGCGTAGACCAGGGCGCACCAGAACATATAGCCGGGAATGGTGTAGCCAAATACTTCGATACTGCCGGAAACGCCCCACAGGATGATCGAGAACGACACCAGGCTGACCACGGTACGAATCAGCCCCAGGCCCAGGCTCAGGGTGTTGCTGGTGAAACTGTTGAGGTCTTCGGAGATTCGCTGGTCCGGGTTGTCGGTGTAACCGCCCTGCTCCAGCTGGTAGTAGTTCTTGTGCCCGAGCCAGCGGGCGAAGTGTTTCTCGGTGAGCCAGGCACGCCAGCGGATGGTCAGCATCTGGGTCAGGTACAAACGGTAGACCGCCCCCAGGATCGCCACCGCGGCGATCCCGCAGAAATACAGGATCAGGCTCCAGAACGCGGCATCGTCCTTCTTTTGCAGGGCGTTGTAGAAGTCCTTGTACCAACTGTTGATCCACACGGAGATCGCCACGCTGAACAGCGACAGGCCGATCACCGCAATCAACAGCAACCAGGCCTTGCCCTTCTCTTCACTGCGCCAATAAGGCGTGATCATCTGCCAGACACGGCGGAAAAACTGACCGCGCACCGCATCGTTGACCGCGCAATATTCAGCGTTCTGATTCATGGTTCAGGCTCGGTAGGAAACACAGGGAGTACGAACCGATCATAGATGATCGGTTCATTTTGTCCGGGTGGCTGGCGATTTTCGTTCAGCGACGGTTCAGCGGCGAACCGGACGCTTCTGCAGTTTGCGCTGCAGGGTGCGCCGATGCATGCCCAGGGCGCGGGCGGTGGCGGAGATGTTGCCTTCGTGCTCGGTGAGGACGCGCTGGATGTGTTCCCACTGCAGGCGGTCCACCGACATCGGGTTTTCCGGCACCAGGGTATCGAGGTCGGCGTGCTCGGACAGCAAGGCGGCCAGCACATCATCGGCATCGGCCGGTTTGCACAGGTAATTGCAGGCGCCGCGCTTGATCGCCTCGACGGCAGTGGCAATGCTCGAGTAACCGGTGAGGATTACCACGCGCATTTCCGGGTCGAGCTCCAGCAGCTTGGGCAGCAGCACCAGTCCCGAATCGCCATCCATTTTCAGGTCCAGTGCGGCGTAGTCCGGCAGGTCCTGCTGAGCGATGACCAGGCCTTCCTCGGCGGAACCGGCGGTGCTGACGCGAAAACCGCGGCGGCTCATGGCGCGAGCCATGACGCGGGTGAAAGTAGCGTCGTCGTCTACCAGCAATAAATGCGGCAGGTCTTCGCCTTCGACTTGGATCTCGTCACTCATGGTCGTCTCCTCGTGCGGCACGGGGCAGGCGCAGCTCGGTGAGCGTACCGCCTTCCTCATGACTATAGAGTTTCACTGAGCCGCCGGCGCGTGTCACGCTGGCCTTGCTCAAAAACAGGCCCAGGCCGAAACCTTTGCCCTTGGTGGTAAAAAATGGCTTGCCGATCTGCTCGGCAATGGCCAGCGGCACACCGGCACCGTGGTCGCGAATACTGATGGTCAGCTCCACGGCGTCCCAGTCCAGCGTCACTTCCAGTCCTTCCGGGCAGGCGTCGGCGGCATTGTTCAGCAGGTTGAGCAAGGCCTGGGTCAGGTCCGGCGGCGGTGCCAGGCGCGGTTCGCTGCCTTCCCCCTTCCGCTGCAGGCGGTAAGTGGCTTCCGGACGCATCAGGTGCCAGCGGTCGAGCGCTTCGTTGAGCCAGACGCTGACGTCCTGCATGTCCACCGCCAGGCGGCGATTGTTCTCGGCGGCGCGCACCAGTTGCTGCAGGGTCTGCTTGCAGAGCTTCACCTGGTCCTGCAGCACGCTCAAGTCCTCGCGCAGCAGCGGGTCATGATGGTCTTGCAGCATCTCGTTGATCAACACGCTCATGGTCGCCAGCGGGGTGCCCAATTCATGGGCGGCGCCAGCAGCCTGGGTGGCCACGGCCAGCAACTGTTGATCGCGCAGCCCCTCTTCCCGGCGGATCGCCCGCAGCTCTTCCTGGCGGCGCAGCTCTTCGGCCATGCGCGCGGCAAAGAAGGTGATGACCGCCGCCGCCAGGGCGAAACTCAGCCACATCCCATAGATCTGCATCTTTTCCCGGTACATCGGGAAGGTTTCCAGGGGGTAGAACTGCGCCAGCAGCAAGGTGTACATGGTCAGCGCAATGCCCGACAGAATCACCGAATAGCGCCACGGCAAGGTCACGGCAGCGATGGTCAGCGGCACCAGGTAATAAGAGACGAACGGGTTGGTCGAACCGCCCGAGAAATACAGCAGCGCACTGTGGATAAACAGGTCGCAGGCCAGTTGCACGGCGTACTCGAGTTCAGTCACCGGCCACGAGGTGCGCAGCCGGATGGCGGTAAAGGCGCACAGCAGCATCGAGCAACCGAGGGTCGCGGCCAGCTCCAGCCAGGGCAGCGGCAGCAGGTCGAACCAATAGGCGAGCCCCACCGAACCGGCCTGGGCGGCCAGCACCAGGGTGCGGATGAACGTCAGTCGCCAGAGGTTTTGGCGAGTCGCGGAAAGTAGTTGTACGGGGGCGAGCATGAGCTCTCCTGATGAGCGCTCCAGGCGGATCGCGTCGAGTATAACCAAGCAGGGGGCCTGACAGGCAAAAGTGCGGCAAAGCGACACAGGGCAATTGACCGCGCTGCGACCACCTGGCGCGAACTGTATAGAAGTTGTAACCGGCTGAACCGGACAATAGCAGCTAGAGTCTGATGGTTTTACGCAGGCTCGCAACCTTACCCCTGCGCACCACCCAAGGAGCTTTGATGAACACATTTCGCCGCAGTGCCGCCCTTCTCGCCCTCAGTGCCGGCACCCTGGCCAGCCTCCCGGCCCTGGCCGCGGACGAGCTGCACTACAACCAGATTTCCCTGCGCGCCGAAGTCAGCCAGGAAGTGGCCCGCGACCTGATGATCGTGACCCTCTACACCGAAGAGCAGAATGCCGACCCGGCCAAGCTGGCGGCCGTGGTGAGCACCGCGATGAACAAGGCACTGGGCCAAGCGCGGCAGGTCAAGGACGTGACCCTGCGCCAGGGCAGCCGCAACAGCTACCCGATCTACGACGACAAGGGCCAGAAGATCACCGGCTGGCGTGAGCGCGCCGAACTGCGCCTGGAAAGCTCGGACTTCGCCGCCCTGTCCAAACTCACCGGTGAACTGCTCGGCGACCTGAAGATGGCCGGCATGGACTTCGCTATCGCCACCCCGACCCGCAAGGCCAGCGAGGATGCGCTGCTCAAGGAAGCGGTCAACGCCTTCAAGGCCCGCGCCCAACTGACCACCGAAGCCCTGGGTGGCAAGGGTTACAAAATCGTCAACCTGAACCTCAACAGCAACGGTTATCCACAGCCTTACCTGCGCGCGCCGATGATGATGAAAGCGGCCGCAATGGATTCCGCCCCGGTGACCCCGCAAGTGGAAGCCGGCACCAGCCAGGTCAGCATGTCGGCCGACGGTTCTATTGAAGTATTGATGCCGTAACGCTTGTGGGAGCTGGTCGGGCGGCATTGATGCGGTTTACGTGAGACCGCATCAACGCCGTTCGCGGGCAAGCCTTGCTCCTACAGATTTGCACCCGCCAATCCCCCCTCGCCATCGCGAAAAACCCGTCTAGGCTGTACCTATGGCTGGGTAACATCGCGCTCCGGCAAGGTGCGCCAACTGTGCTATCAGCACACATTTGGTGCGCCTATCGCACCGAAATAACCCTGCGCAAACGATCAAATGCGTCAAAGTTTATAGGAATGCGACATTAAGGTACGTTCGTACCACTGTTTAAGACTTGTAGCCGCTCTGGATCTTGCATTGGGTATAGGCCCTGCATAAGTATCCGCAGGTCGACTCACGAGGTCGTCCTCTAATTCCAAAAATGACAACAATCATGAGGCCACCATGCTCAAACACGCGGTCATTCCGTTTTTAGTCGGCGCCAGCTTGCTTGCTAGCGCACCCTTCGCCTCCGCGGCGACTAACCTGGTGTTTTGCTCCGAAGGGAGCCCGGCCGGTTTTGATCCTGGCCAGTACACCACCGGAACCGACTTCGACGCCTCGGCAGAGACCATGTTCAACCGCCTGAGCCAGTTCGAACGTGGCGGCACCGCTGTTGTTCCAGGCCTGGCCACCAGCTGGGACGTGTCCCCGGATGGCCTGACCTACACCTTCCACCTGCGCGAAGGGGTCAAGTTCCACACCACGCCCTACTTCAAGCCGACCCGTGAATTCAACGCCGACGACGTGCTGTTTACCTTCAACCGCATGATCGACAAAGACATGCCGTTCCGCAAAGCCTACCCCACCGAGTTCCCGTACTTCACGGACATGGGGATGGACACCAACATCAAGAACATCGAAAAAATCGACGACAAGACCGTCAAGTTCACCTTGGGCACGGTCGACGCCGCGTTCATCCAGAACCTGGCCATGAGCTTTGCCTCGATCCAGTCTGCCGAGTACGCCGACAAACTGTTGAAGGAAGGCAAGCCGGGCGACATCAACCAGAAGCCGATCGGCACTGGCCCGTTCGTGTTCAAGAGCTACCAGAAAGACTCCAACATCCGTTACACCGGCAACAAGGACTACTGGAAGCCTGAAGACGTCAAGATCGACAACCTGATCTTCGCCATCACCACCGACCCGTCGGTGCGTATCCAGAAGCTGAAGAAAAACGAATGCCAGGTCACCCTGTTCCCACGTCCGGCCGACCTCAAGGCCCTGGGTGAAGACAAGGACCTGAAACTGCCGCATCAGGCGGGTTTCAACCTCGGCTACATTGCCTACAACGTGATGCCGGTCCTCAAGGGCCGTACCGACGCCAACCCACTGGCCAAGCTGGAAGTGCGCCAGGCGCTGGACATGGCGGTGAACAAGCAGCAGATCATCGACTCGGTCTACCAGGGCGCTGGCCAACTGGCCGTCAACGCCATGCCGCCAACCCAGTGGTCCTATGACGACACCATCAAGGACGCCAAGTACGACCCTGAAAAGGCCAAGGAACTGCTGAAAAAGGCTGACATCAAGCCGGGTACCGAAATCACCCTGTGGGCCATGCCAGTCCAGCGTCCGTACAACCCGAACGCCAAGCTGATGGCAGAAATGCTGCAGTCGGACTGGGCGAAAATCGGCCTCAAGGTCAACATCGTCAGCTACGAATGGGGCGAGTACATCAAGCGTTCCAAAGGTGGCGAGAACCAGGCCATGATCATTGGCTGGAGCGGTGACAATGGTGACCCGGACAACTGGCTGAACGTACTGTTTGGCTGCGACTCCCTGAGCGGCAACAACTTCTCGAAATGGTGCGACAAGCCGTACGACACCATCATCAAGGAAGCCAAGGCCACCACCGACGTCGCCAAACGCACCGAGCTGTACAAGCAGGCGCAACACCTCCTCAAAGATGCAGTCCCGATGACACCTATCGCGCACTCGACGGTGTATCAACCCATGCGCAACACCGTGCAGGACTTCAAGATCAGCCCGTTTGGCTTGAACTCCTTCTACGGCGTCAGCGTCAGCAAATAAGGTATTGCCGCGGCGACCTTGCTGAGGTCGTCGCGGCGCTATCTGCCAATACAGCGGAATTGACCTACATCCCAAATCACTGCGGCCTACTGCCACGGGTTTAGGACGTGTCGCCTTTTCTTACCTGTATTTAAGGCCTTTCGCATTTACCGCCCGACACTCGACTCACTAACGTCGAGGGTCCGACCGTACTGCGCCTGGAATGGCAATCGCTGAAACCCGTGGTTCTGTGCCCGCACGTCCCCGGACGGGACGAGGGCTCATGGTTTATTTCCAATAAGAGAGGGAGTGTCATGCGCCATACCTTGGTTTTATCCGCCCTACTGGGCAGCGGCCTGTTGGCCGCCACCTCCATCAGCCAGGCCGCCAGCAACAGCCTGGTTTTCTGCTCCGAAGGCAGCCCGGCGGGCTTCGACACTGCGCAATACACCACCGCCACCGACAACGATGCCGCCGAGCCACTGTACAATCGGCTGGCCGAGTTCGAGAAAGGCGCCACCAGCGTCGTTCCGGGCCTGGCGACCCGCTGGGATATTTCCGCAGACGGCCTGACCTACACCTTCCACCTGCGCGAAGGGGTGAAATTCCACACCACCAAGTACTTCACCCCGAGCCGGGATTTCAACGCCGACGACGTGCTGTTCACCTTCAACCGCATGCTTCACACCGACCACCCTTTCCGTAAGGCCTACCCCACCGAGTTCCCGTACTTCAACGGGATGAGCCTGAACAAGAACATCGCCAAGGTCGAAAAAACCGCGCCCCTGACCGTGGTCATGACCCTGAACTCAGTCGACGCTGCGTTCATCCAGAACCTCGCCATGAGTTTCGCCTCGATTCTCTCGGCCGAGTACGCCGACCAGTTGCTGGCCTCGGGCAAACCCAGCGACATCAACCAGAAGCCGGTGGGCACCGGGCCTTTCGTGTTCCAGCGTTACCAGAAGGACTCGCAGATTCGCTATGCGGGCAACAAACAGTACTGGGACCCGAGCCGAGTCAAACTCGACCAACTGATTTTTGCGATCAACACCGATGCCTCGGTACGGGTGCAGAAACTCAAGGCTGGCGAGTGCCAGGTCACGCTGCATCCGCGCCCGGCCGATGTCGAGGCGCTGAAAAAAGACCCGAAGCTGCAACTGATCGAAAAACCCGGGTTCAACCTCGGCTACATCGCCTACAACGTCCAGCACAAACCCTTCGACCAACTCCAAGTGCGCCAGGCGCTGGACATGGCGGTGAACAAGCAAGGCATCCTCAACGCCGTGTACCAGGGCGCCGGGCAACTGGCGGTGAACGCCATGCCACCGACCCAGTGGTCCTACGACGACAGCATCAAGGATGCCGCCTATGACCCGGAAAAAGCCAAGGCACTGCTCAAGGCTGCCGGCGTCAAGGAAGGCACCGAAATCACCCTGTGGGCCATGCCGGTGCAGCGCCCGTACAACCCGAACGCCAAGCTGATGGCAGAAATGCTGCAGTCGGACTGGGCGAAAATCGGCCTGAAAGTGAAGATCGTCAGCTACGAATGGGGCGAGTACATCAAGCGCACCAAGAACGGCGAACACGACGTCAGCCTGATCGGCTGGACCGGGGACAATGGCGACCCGGACAACTGGCTCGGCACCCTGTACAGCTGCGACGCGATTGGCGGCAACAACTACTCCATGTGGTGCGACCCGCAATACGACAAGCTGATCAAGCAGGCCAAGATCGTTACCGACCGCGAACAGCGCACGGTGCTCTACAAACAAGCCCAGCAGTTGCTCAAGCAGCAAGTGCCGATCACTCCTGTCGCCCACTCCACGGTCAACCAGCCATTAAGCGCCAAAGTCGAAGGATTCAAGGTCAGCCCCTTCGGTCGTAACGTGTTCTCGGGTGTCGGTATCGAGCAATAACTGATTAGCAGAACCTTGGGGGCGATTTTCGCCCTCACAGCAGACTGTTGCCTGAATTCGGCGATTTCGCCCCATGCAAACGTTTGCGATGCCTTGTATGAGTTCCACCCTCAATAGCCGGCTCAGTACAGGAGACCGGCAATAACAAGAGAAAAAAAGGAGCTTCACTGATGAAACTGAGCAACTCCGCCCTGTTGGCCCTGGCCATCAGCAGCATCACCGCAACCGCGTATGCCGAACCCCAGAGCCAGGCGTTCAACCCGGTGACGGTCAATACCAGCAATGCTCAATCCGAGGCCACCGGCTTCATCGAAGGCCAGACGATTAGCGGCAGTACCCGTAACTGGTACTCCAACGAACAACTCAAGCGTGGCGGCAAGTTCGCCTACAAAAAAGACGGCGTATCGACCCCCACCGATCGCCGGATCAACTGGGTCCAGGGCACCATCCTCAAGTACAACTCCGGCTTCACCCAGGGCACCGTCGGTTTCAGCACCGAGCTGGCGGCCTACAACGCAGTCGCGCTGGAACGTGATCGGGAAAACCTGGCCTCCAACAACGGCGGCGCTCCCGGCACTCGTCCTGGCGCCGGCAACAACCGGACCCTGACCAAAGAAGGCGGCGACGCCCAGGGGCAATGGAGCAAACTGGGCCTGGCCAACGTCAAGGCCCGTATCTCCAACACCACTCTGACTGCCGGGCGCATGAACTTCAGCAGCCCGCAAGTCGACGTCATCAGCAACCGTGCCCTGCCTTCGAGCTTCCAGGGCGTGGCCTTGCACAGTGAAGAGCTGAGCAACCTGGCCTTCGACGTGGCCACCTTCGATCGCAACTCGCCGCGTACCGAAGAAAGCCTGAGCAAATTCCGCTCCGAGTACGGCGCCATTGATGCCGAAGCCGATCACGTCAACACCGCAGGCATCAGCTACTCGCCGTTCGCCAGCCTGACCACCAGCCTCTGGGCCACCCAGGCCGAAGATATCTGGAACCAGTACTACTTCGGCGCCACCCACGTGCTGGGCGACAGCTCGGTGCTGAGCCTGACCACCGGCCTGAACTACTACAAGACCCAGGAAGAAGGCAAAGCCAAGCTGGGCAACATCGACAACGACACCTACTCCCTGTCGTTCGGCCTGACCCACCAGGCTCACACCCTGACCTTCTCCTACCAGGAAGTGAACGGTAACGAGTACTTCGACTACCTGCACGAAACCAACGGCATCTACCTGGCCAACTCCCTGCTGTCGGACTTCAACGGCCCGAACGAGAAATCCTTCCAGGTTTCCTATGGCCTGAACATGGCCGAGTACGGCGTACCGGGTCTCAAGTTCAACATCTACCAGGCACGCGGCTGGGGCATCGACGGCACCCACTACACCGGCACCGGCTACGACGGCATCCAGTCGCAAGACGGCGAACACCACTATGAATATGGGATTGGCAGCACTTACGCCATTCAAAGCGGTCCGCTGAAAGCCACCACCGTTCGCGCCACCTACACCGCGCACCGGGCGAGCGAAAACCAGGCTGACGGCAGCATCAACGAGTTCCGCCTGGTTACCACCATTCCGTTCAACGTCCTCTAAGGCGTGACAACCGCGGGGCCGATTCGACGAATCGGCCCCAACGACTAATCTGGCTCATGGAATACGGAGGGTTTATATGAAGATGCTTCCCTTGCGTGCGGTTGTCGCAGCCACCGTGCTGATGACAGCCATCGGTGCCTCGGCCAAACCCTTGGTGGTCTGCACCGAAGCCAGCCCGGAAGGTTTCGACCCGGTGCTCTACACCACCGCCGTAACGTCCGACGCAGCGGCGGAAACCCTGTTCAATCGGCTGGTGGATTTCAAGCCCGGCACCGCGCAGATCCAGCCGGCCCTGGCCGAAAGCTGGGAGATCAGCCCGGACGGCCTGCAATACACTTTCCACCTGCGCCCCGGCGTCGCGTTCCACACGACCGACTATTTCAAACCGACGCGCACACTCAATGCCGACGACGTGGTCTGGAGCTTCCAGCGTCAACTGGACCCCAACCACCCTTGGCACAAGCAATCTGCCGTCGGCTTTCCATACTTTGAAAGCATGGATTTCCAGAACCTGCTCAAGGCTGTCGAAAGAGTCGACGAGATGACTGTCAGGTTCACCCTGAACCGCCCTGAAGCTCCGTTCCTGCTGGACCTGGGCATGGCGTTCACCTCTATTCACTCGGCCGAGTACGCGGCGTTATTGCAAAAGGCCGACAAAATGGCCGACCTCAACAGCAAGCCGATCGGCACCGGTCCGTTCATCTTCCAGCGCTACGCCAAGGATGCCCAGGTCCGCTACAAGGCCAACCCGCAGTACTTCCGTGGCAAGCCGCCGGCTGATCCGTTGATTTTTGCCATCACCCCGGACAACAACACCCGCCTGCAAAAACTCAAGGCCAATGAGTGCCAGGTAGCGCTCTACCCTAAACCCGACGATGTCCCGAGCATCCAGGCCGACCCGGCCCTGCAAATCGCCACCATCGCGGCGATGTCCACCGGCTATACCGCGATCAACACCAGTCACAAATACCTGAGCGATGTGCGGGTGCGCCGTGCCATCGAGTTGGCCCTGGACAAACAGACCTATGTCGACACCCTGTACGGCAAGGGCAACGCGATTGCCGCGGTCAACCCTTACCCACCCGCGCTGCTGGGCTATAACACCACGCTGAAGAACCCGCCCCAGGACCTCGACCAGGCGCGTGCGCTGCTCAAGGAAGCCGGTGTTCCGCCAGGCACGGTGTTCACCCTGTACACCCGCAACGCCGGTGGCCCGACCAACCCGAACCCGCAACTGGGCGCCCAGTTGATCCAGGCAGACCTGGCCAAGGTCGGTATCACCATCGACATCCGTGTCATGGAGTGGGCGGAGATGCTCAAGCGTGCGAAGAAAGGCGAACACGACATGGTGTCTGCCGGCTGGAGCGGCGACAACGGTGACCCGGATAACTTTCTCGGTCCGCTGCTGAGTTGCGAAGCCGCCAAAAACGGCGAAAACTACAGCCGCTGGTGCAACCCGCAATTCCAGGCGCTGATCACCCAGGCTCGGGCCACGATCGATACTGCCGAACGCGCCGCTCTCTATGAAAAAGCCCTGGTTATCCTGCACGACGAAGTGGTGTGGGTCGATCAGGCTCATCCCAAGATGTTTACCGCCCTGCGCAAGAACGTCGACGGTTACTACATGAACCCGCTGACCACCAATAACTTCGCCACCACCCAGGTGAAGTAGAAAAAACGCCGGCCACAGCCCGATCCTGGGCTGACCGGTACGCCTAACCGGCTGATGAGGTACACCAGAAGATGTTTAGTTTTATTGCCCGCCGACTGGGGTTGTTGATCCCCACCTTTTTCGGCATCACCCTGCTGACTTTCGCGTTGATTCGCATGATTCCTGGCGACCCTGTGGAAGTCATGATGGGCGAACGCCGGGTCGACCCCGAAATGCACGCTCAGGCAATGGAACGCCTTGGCCTGAACAAGCCGCTGTATGCCCAGTACCTGGACTACATCGGCAAACTGGCCCAGGGCGACCTCGGTGAATCGCTGCGCACCCGTGAAAGTGTCTGGAGCGAGTTCACTTCGCTATTCCCCGCGACCCTCGAACTGTCCATGGCTGCCCTGCTGTTCGCCGGGATCCTCGGTTTGCTGGCCGGGGTGATCGCGGCCCTCAAGCGCGGATCGCTGTTCGACCATGGGGTGATGGGCATCTCCCTGGCCGGGTATTCGATGCCGATCTTCTGGTGGGGCCTGATCCTCATCATGTTCTTCTCGGTGTCTCTGGGCTGGACCCCGGTTTCCGGGCGGATCGACCTGCTCTACGACATCGAGCCGGTCACCGGTTTCATGCTGATCGACACCCTGCTGGCCGATGACACGGGCGCATTCCTCGACGCCCTGCACCACCTGATCCTGCCGGCCATCGTGCTCGGCACCATCCCGCTGGCGGTGATTGCGCGGATGACCCGCTCCTCGATGCTCGAAGTGCTGCGCGAAGACTACATCCGCACCGCACGGGCCAAAGGCCTGTCGCCGTCGCGCGTGGTGTTCGTCCACGGCCTGCGCAACGCGCTGATTCCGGTACTGACCGTGGTCGGCCTGCAGGTCGGCACGCTGCTGGCCGGTGCAGTCCTGACCGAGACCATCTTCTCCTGGCCCGGCATCGGTAAATGGCTGATCGAAGCCATCGGCGCCCGGGACTACCCCGTCGTACAAAACGGCATCCTGCTAATCGCCTGCCTGGTGATCCTGGTCAACTTCGTGGTGGACATCCTCTACGGCTTTGCCAACCCACGCATCCGTCATCAGCGCTGAGATCATTACCCATGAGTACTCCAACACCCTCGGTAGCAGTCGATCAAAGCCTGCTGTATCCGTCCCCGTACAAAGAATTCTGGCAAGCGTTCTCCAAAAACAAAGGCGCCGTTGCCGGCCTGATGTTCATGTTGCTGGTGATCTTCTGCGCGATCTTCGCGCCCTGGGTTGCCCCGCATAACCCCAGCGAGCAGTACCGCGACTTCCTGCTGACCCCGCCGGCCTGGCTCGAAGGCGGGCAACTGCAGTTCCTGCTCGGCACCGATGAACTGGGTCGCGACCTGCTGTCGCGCTTGATCCAGGGTTCGCGCCTGTCGCTGATGATCGGCTTGTCGTCGGTGGTGATGTCGTTGATCCCGGGGATCCTGCTGGGCCTGTTCGCCGGGTTCTTCCCGCGTCTACTAGGCCCGACCATCATGCGCCTGATGGACATCATGCTGGCCCTGCCCTCCTTGCTGCTGGCCGTGGCGATTGTCGCCATCCTCGGCCCTGGCCTAATCAACACCGTGATCGCCATCGCCATCGTGTCCCTGCCGTCCTACGTGCGCCTGACCCGCGCCGCGGTGATGGGCGAGCTGAACCGTGACTACGTGACGGCCGCGCGCCTGGCCGGTGCCGGCCTGCCCCGCCTGATGTTCATCACCGTGCTACCCAACTGCATGGCTCCGCTGATCGTCCAGGCAACCCTGAGTTTTTCCTCGGCGATTCTCGATGCCGCCGCCCTGGGCTTCCTCGGCCTCGGCGTGCAACCGCCAACCCCGGAGTGGGGCACCATGCTGGCCTCGGCCCGCGACTACATCGAACGCGCCTGGTGGGTGGTAAGCCTGCCTGGCTTGACCATTTTGCTCAGCGTGCTGGCAATCAACTTGATGGGCGACGGCCTGCGCGATGCGCTGGACCCGAAACTCAAGAACGCCGCCTGAGGAGATTCCCATGTCACTGTTAGAAATCAACAATCTCAACGTGCGTTTCGGCGACAAGACCGCCGTTCCGGTGGTCGACGGCCTCGACATTAGCGTGGACAAGGGCGAAGTCCTGGCCATCGTTGGCGAGTCGGGGTCGGGTAAATCGGTGACCATGATGGCGCTGATGGGCCTGATCGAGCACCCCGGAATCGTCACCGCCGACGCCCTGAACTTCGACGGCAAGAACATGCTCAAGCTGAGCAACCGCCAGCGGCGGCAGATCGTCGGCAAAGACCTGGCCATGGTCTTCCAGGACCCGATGACCGCGCTGAACCCGAGCTACACCGTCGGTTTCCAGATTGAAGAAGTGCTGCGCCTGCACCTGAAAATGTCCGGCCGCGCGGCGCGCAAGCGTGCCATCGAACTGCTGGAAAAAGTCGAGATCCCCGGGGCCGCCAGCCGCATGGACGCCTACCCGCACCAGCTCTCCGGCGGCATGAGCCAGCGCGTGGCGATTGCCATGGCAATTGCCGGCGAACCCAAGCTGCTGATCGCCGACGAACCGACCACCGCCCTCGACGTGACCATTCAGGCGCAGATCATGGACCTGCTGCTGGCCCTGCAGAAAGAGCAGAACATGGGCCTGGTGCTGATCACCCACGACCTTGCCGTGGTCGCCGAAACCGCCCAGCGCGTGTGCGTGATGTACGCCGGCCAAGCGGTGGAAGTCGGCCAGGTGCCGCAGCTGTTCGACATTCCCGCGCACCCGTACAGCGAAGCCCTGCTCAAGGCGATTCCGGAACACAGCCTGGGCGAATCGCGCCTGGCCACGCTGCCGGGTATCGTTCCCGGCCGTTACGACCGCCCGCAGGGTTGCCTGCTGTCGCCACGCTGCCCCTACGTGCAGGACAACTGCCGCGCCCAGCGCCCGGCCCTCGATCCGAAAAGCAACAGCCTCGCTCGCTGCTTCTATCCTTTGAATCAGGAGGTGGCGTAATGGCCGTCGTTCTCACAGCCCGTGACCTGACCCGTCACTACGAAGTCTCCCGCGGCCTGTTCAAGGGCCACGCCACCGTGCGTGCGCTCAACGGCGTGTCGTTCGAACTGGAAGCCGGCAAGACCCTGGCCGTGGTCGGCGAATCCGGTTGCGGCAAGTCGACCCTGGCCCGCGCCCTGACGCTGATCGAAGAGCCGTCCTCCGGCTCCTTGAAAATCGCCGGGCAGGAAGTCACCGGGGCCAACAAGGCCGAGCGCAAGCAGTTGCGCAAAGACGTGCAGATGGTGTTCCAGAGCCCGTACGCGTCGCTCAACCCGCGGCAGAAAATCGGTGACCAATTGGCCGAGCCGCTGCTGATCAACACCAACTTAAGCGCTGCCGAACGGCGCGACAAAGTCCAGGCGATGATGAAGCAGGTCGGCCTGCGTCCCGAGCATTACCAGCGTTATCCGCACATGTTTTCCGGTGGCCAGCGCCAGCGGATCGCCCTCGCCCGGGCAATGATGCTGCAACCGAAAGTGCTGGTGGCGGACGAACCGACCTCGGCGCTGGACGTGTCGATCCAGGCCCAGGTGCTGAACCTGTTCATGGACCTGCAGCAGGAATTCAACACCGCCTACGTGTTCATCTCCCACAACCTGGCGGTGGTGCGCCATGTGGCCGACCACGTGATGGTCATGTACCTCGGCCGTCCGGTGGAAATGGGCCCCAAAGAGGACATCTACACCCGCCCGCTGCACCCCTACACCCAGGCCCTGCTGTCGGCCACACCGACCATCCACCCGGACCCGGACAAACCGAAAATCAAGATCGTCGGCGAACTGCCCAACCCGCTGAACCCACCGTCCGGCTGCGCCTTCCACAAGCGCTGCCCGTACGCCACCGAGCGTTGTAGTACCGAAGAGCCGGCCTTGCGTTTGCTCGACAGCCGCCAGGTAGCGTGTCATTACGCCGAGCAATTTCTCGAGGGGGCGGCCTGACAAAACCGCTGTAGATGTAGGAGCGAGTGCCCGCTTGCGGCTTGCTCGCTCCTACAGAGTAATTTCAACCCAACCAGGAAAAACAGGCCGGCCGGTAGGCCGCCTCGCCCGCCTTTACCACTCAGGCCGACTGTCAGGTCGCCGTGCTCTGGCTTTTGATCTTGATCCACCTGCCCCTTCGGCAGGCTGAGCGAAGGTGTCCATCAGGGGGTAGGCGCGTAGCGCCGTGCGGCGAAGCCGCATGCATCGAGAGGAGGTGCAGCGAAGCAAACCGTAGGCGATGCCCCCTGATGGGCACCGCAGCGAAGGTACCCCGAGCCTTAGCGAGGGGCCGAACGCTGGGGCAAGACTTTTTGGGTACTTTTGTGTCGTTTGACAAAAGTGCCTCGCCGTAAGGGCGAAACCCTAAGCCGCCATCACCGCAGCAACGGATATACCCCCAAATCGCAGCCTTCAGCAGCTCCCACAAAAGATTGGAGCAATGACGAGCTACGTCTGGCTATCACCCTCATCCGCATCATCGCTGTCCGGCTCGTCGGTGGTTGAGTCATCGTCGCCCGCGCTACCTCCCTGACCCTTGTCCCCCGGCTCGGATTCGGACTTGGCCAGCATCAATCCGCCGTCTCCCACCTGATCGCTCGACACCTGCTCACCATGGCGAGGGCACTCAGCCCACGCCGAAGACATACCCACCGACAGCAACAGCAACACCTTAAGCAACAGCACACTGCGTTGAAAAATGCTCATAGCTGATTCCATCCTTTCGAGGAGAGCCTGGCGGCGACGAACCCAATCGCCATGGCGTTGGCTGCAATCTAGTTGTGATCGGTCGGGTTCTCCAGATAGGACGCTGACTAAAGCCAGGAAATGCCACATCCTTCCAGATTGGTTGTGAATAACAGTTAGAGCCAATCCAGCTAAGCTCGCGCAGCAACAAAAAACCCCGCGGCTTTCGCAACGGGGTTTTGGGTGTGACGGTTCAGCGCTTAGTGGTGTTCACGGGTCGCGCGGAATTTCACGTCTGGCCAGCGCTCTTCCATCAGCGCCAGATTGACCCGGGTCGGGGCCAGGTAGGTCAGGTGACCACCGCCGTCGACCGCGAGGTTTTCCACGGCCTTGACGCTGAACTCTTCAAGCTTCTTCTTATCGCTGCAATCGATCCAGCGCGCGGACCACACGGTGATCGGCTCGTAGGCGCACTCGACCTTGTATTCCTCTTTCAGGCGGCTGGCGACCACATCGAACTGCAGGACACCCACGGCGCCAAGGATGATGTCGTTGCTGCGCTCCGGGAAGAACACCTGGGTGGCGCCCTCTTCGGCCAGTTGCTGCAGGCCCTGGCGCAGTTGCTTGGATTTCAGCGGGTCCTTCAGGCGTACGCGGCGGAACAGTTCCGGGGCGAAGTGCGGGATACCGGTGAACCCCAGGGCTTCGCCTTCGGTGAAGGTGTCGCCGATCTGGATGGTGCCGTGGTTGTGCAGGCCGATGATGTCGCCGGCAAACGCTTCTTCCAGTTGCTCGCGCTCGGAGGAGAAGAAGGTCAGCGCATCGCCGATCCGCACGTCCTTGCCGGTGCGCACGTGGCGCATCTTCATGCCTTTTTCGTACTTGCCGGAGCAGATGCGCATGAAGGCAATTCGGTCGCGGTGCTTGGGGTCCATGTTCGCCTGGATCTTGAACACGAAGCCGGTGAATTTCTCTTCCACCGGTTCCACGGTCCGCTCGTTGGCAACCCGGGCCAGCGGTTTTGGCGCCCAGTTGACCACGGCGTCGAGCACGTGATCGACACCGAAGTTGCCCAGCGCAGTACCGAAAAACACCGGCGTCAGCTGGCCGTCCAGGAACTCCTGCTGGTTGAACTCGTGGCAGGCGCCCTGCACCAGTTCGAGCTGTTCGACGAAGCGGTCGTACTCGTCACCCAGGTGATCGCGAGCCTCATCGGAGTCGAGCTTCTCGATGATCTTGACTTCGGTCCGCTCGTGGCCGTGGCCCGCGGTGTAGACGATGATGTAGTCGTCGGCGAGGTGATACACGCCTTTGAAGTCGCGGTAGCAACCGATCGGCCAGGTGATCGGCGCAGCCTTGATTTTCAGGACCGCCTCGATTTCGTCGAGCAGTTCGATCGGGTCGCGGATGTCACGGTCGAGTTTGTTGATGAAGCTGACGATCGGCGTGTCACGCAGCCGGCAGACGTCCATCAGGGCGATGGTCCGTGGCTCTACACCCTTACCGCCGTCGAGGACCATCAAGGCCGAGTCGACTGCCGTCAGGGTACGGTAGGTATCTTCGGAGAAGTCTTCGTGGCCCGGGGTGTCGAGCAGGTTGATCATGTGATCGCGATACGGAAACTGCATGACCGACGTGGTAATCGAAATACCCCGCTGCTTTTCCATTTCCATCCAGTCGGAGGTGGCATGGCGGTCGGATTTGCGAGATTTCACCGTGCCGGCAACCGCAATCGCCTTGCCCATCAGCAAGAGCTTCTCGGTGATGGTGGTCTTACCCGCATCGGGGTGGGAAATAATGGCGAAAGTGCGGCGTTTCGCGACTTCGGCGGCCTGTTTGGTCATGGGAAATCGCCTGGCAGGTGATTCAAAAAAGGGCGGCGATTATAGCCCAAGTTGAACCCAGAACCGAACCGTTGAGCACATTAAGGGTGGCCAAATGCTGCCTAAGATGGGAACCTTTTAAAGCGTAGAGACGTCCACTCCCCTGTTACGACCTTTCGTCAGGGGCTGAAAATATCTGCAAGTCAGCCTGACGAGGCTGTGCTCATGGCTCGACCTCATGCCGTTTTGCCGGCATTGGCGAGCTGCTTTTCGCGAACACCTTCCCGGCAGCCAGGCATGGCGTTGCCACACGGGAAGTGTGCGCCGACTGAAATAAAGGAGTCCGCCTGTGGCTATTCGCTATGGCAAAGGGCTGATAGGGGGAGCGGTTGTCGTCGCCCTCCTGGCCCTGCTGATCCACTGGATCGGCATCAACACGATCGAACTGTACCGCGACGATTTGTTGTTTTACCTGCAAGCTCACCTGATCCTCGTCCTCGCTTCCATGCTGGCCGCCCTTGTCGTGGGCATCCCTGCCGGCATCCTGCTCAGCCGCCCGACCCTGGTCGGACGCGCCGAACGCTTCATGCAAATCTTCAACATCGGCAACACCGTCCCACCCCTGGCCGTACTGGCCATCGCCCTGGGGATCCTCGGGATCGGCAGCGGCCCTGCCATCTTCGCCCTCTTCCTCGCCTCCCTCCTGCCCATCGTGCGCAATACCTACGAGGGCCTGAAAAACGTCCAGGGTTCACTCAAGGAAGCCGCCGTCGGCATCGGCATGACCCCGCGCCAAGTGCTCTGGCGGGTCGAACTGCCGAACGCCGTGCCGATCATCATCGGTGGCGTGCGAGTAGCGCTGGCGATCAACGTCGGTACCGCGCCCCTGGCGTTCCTGATCGGCGCCAACAGTCTGGGCAGCCTGATTTTCCCCGGCATTGCCCTGAACAACCAGCCGCAACTGATCCTCGGCGCGGCGTGTACCGCCCTGCTGGCATTGCTGCTGGACGGTCTGGTGACACTGAGCAGCCGCCTCTGGCTGGAACGCGGGTTACCCCAGTCCTAACCCGGCTGAGCGAAGGAATCACGATGAAATTACCAAGCTTGTTACTGGGCTGCGTCCTGCTGTGCGCAGGATTTGCCCAGGCCGCCGAAAAACCCCTGATCCGCATCGGCGCCCGGGTCTTCACCGAGCAGACCCTGCTCGCCGAAATCACCGCCCAATACCTGCGCGCCAAAGGCTACAACGCCCAGGTCACCGGCGGCCTGGGCAGCAACCTGGCCCGCAGCGCCCAGGAAACCGGGCAACTGGACATGGTCTGGGAGTACACCGGGGTCTCCCTGGTGTCCTACAACCACGTCACGGAAAAGCTCGACAGCCAGCAGTCCCTGGCCCGGGTCACTGAACTGGATGCGAAGAAGGGCCTTACCTGGCTCTCGCCGTCGAAATTCAGCAACACCTACGCCCTGGCACTGCCCGAGAAAATCGCCGAGCAATTCCCCGAGGTCAACAGCATCAGCGAGCTGAACACGGCGCTGCGCAATCAGGCCGAGGACAACCCGCTGGTGGCCCTGGACACCGAGTTCGCCAACCGTTCCGACGGCCTGGCAGGCATGGTCGAGCGCTACGACATGGACCTGACCCGACGCAACATCCGCCAGATGGACGCGGGCCTGGTCTACACCGCACTGCGCAATGGCCAGGTGTTTGCCGGCCTGGTGTACACCACCGACGGGCGCCTGAGTGCGTTCAAACTCAAGTTGCTCAAAGACGACAAGCATTACTTCCCCGACTACACCGCCGCCCCCGTGGTGCGCCAGGTGTACCTCGACGCCCATCCGCAACTGGCTGGCCAACTCAAGCCGCTGGCCGATCTGTTCGATGACGAGACCATGCGCCAGCTCAATGCCCGGGTCGACGTCAATCATGAAAGCCCGTCGGCCGTGGCCGCAGACTTCCTGCGCCAGCACCCACAGCTTTCGAACAACTGAACCGGAGGAAAAGCCATGGATTTCCTGAACGCCTTTTCCCATCTGGACTGGCCACTTGTCCTGCACCTGACCTGGCAACACATCACCCTGGTCGGGATCGCCGTGACCCTGGCGATTGTCGTCGGCGTGCCCCTGGGCATTGTGATGACTCGCTTTCCGGCACTGGCCGGCCCGCTACAGGCCAGCGCCACCGTGCTGCTGACCGTGCCCTCGATTGCCCTGTTCGGCCTGCTGCTGCCGTTCTATTCGAAGTTCGGCCAGGGCCTGGGGCCGATGCCGGCGATTACCGCGGTGTTCCTGTACTCCCTGCTGCCGATCATGCGTAACACCTACCTGGCGCTGACCGGCGTCGAACCGGGTATTCGCGAAGCCGCCCGGGGCATTGGCATGACATTCGGCCAGCGCCTGCGCATGGTCGAACTGCCGATCGCGGTGCCGGTGATTCTCGCCGGTGTGCGCACCGCCGTGGTGATGAACATCGGGGTGATGACCATCGCCGCGACCATCGGCGCCGGCGGCCTGGGCGTACTCATTCTCGCCTCCATCAGCCGCAGCGACATGTCGATGCTGATTGTCGGCGCGGTCCTGGTCAGTGTGCTGGCCATCTTCGCCGACCTGCTCTTGCAATGGCTGCAACGCTCGCTGACTCCAAAAGGACTCCTGAAATGATCGAACTTCAAAACCTCAGCAAAACCTTCCGCAGCAACGGCAAAGACGTCAAAGCCGTGGACTCGGTAAGCCTGACCGTCAATGAAGGCGAAATCTGCGTGTTCCTCGGGCCATCGGGCTGCGGCAAAAGCACCACGCTGAAGATGATCAACCGCCTGATCAAACCGACCTCGGGCAAGATCCTGATCAACGGCGAAGACACCACCGACCTCGACGCAGTGACCCTGCGCCGCAACATCGGCTATGTGATCCAGCAGATCGGCCTGTTCCCCAACATGACCATCGAGGAGAACATCACCGTGGTCCCGCGCCTGCTCGGCTGGGACAAACAGAAGTGCCACGACCGCGCCCGCGAGTTGATGAGCATGATCAAGCTCGAACCCAAGCAGTACCTGCACCGCTATCCGCGTGAACTGTCCGGTGGCCAGCAGCAGCGCATCGGCGTGATCCGCGCGCTGGCCGCCGATGCCCCGTTGCTGCTGATGGACGAACCCTTCGGCGCAGTCGACCCGATCAACCGCGAGATGATCCAGAACGAATTCTTCGAGATGCAGCGGGCGCTGAACAAGACGGTGATCATGGTCAGCCATGACATCGACGAAGCGATCAAGCTGGGGGACAAGATCGCCATCTTCCGCGCCGGCAAGTTGTTGCAGATCGACCACCCGGACACCTTGCTCGCCCACCCGGCGGACGACTTTGTCAGCAACTTCGTGGGCCAGGACAGCACCCTCAAGCGCCTGCTGCTGGTCAAGGCCGAAGACGCCGCGGACAACGCCCCGTCCGTGAGCCCGGAGACCCCGGTGGCCGATGCGCTGGAGTTGATGGACGAACACGACCGCCGCTATGTGGTCGTCACCTGTGCCGAAAACAAGGCCCTGGGCTACGTACGTCGCCGCGACCTGCACCGCCAGGGCGGCTCATGTGGCCAGTATCTGCGCGAGTTCAACGCCACTGCAGCCTACGACGAACACCTGCGCATCCTGCTGTCGCGCATGTACGAGTTCAACCGCTCGTGGCTGCCGGTGCTGGATGCGGAGCGGGTGTTCCTCGGCGAAGTGACCCAGGAATCGATTGCCGAGTACCTGAGCTCCGGCAAGTCCCGTGGCGGCAAGACCAGCATTGTGTCGCCGGCCGAGACTGCGTTGGCCTGACAAAAAATAACTGTAGGAGCGAGCTTGCTCGCGATGCACTCGATGGCACCACAGGGTACCAGGCTCCACGCGTTATCGTTGACGTCCATCGCGAGCAAGCTCGCTCCTACAAGTATTCAAATCTCCCTCTTGGAGGAACATCACACTGTCATGCAGGTCGGTTACATCAGTAGCTGTCCGGGACCGCACGACGGAAGCGTGCAAAAACGCGACATTTTTTGTTGATCTCAAGCCCCTCACGCCCTAAAGTTCGCGCCGAACGTCCATGCTGGAAACGATCCATCCGGCTCAAGTACTGACGACGAGACAGCAAGGCCAAGGGACGCAGGTGATCCCATGGCCTTTTTGCTTTCGGCGACATGCCTTGGGAAGTAGGCGAACCAAAGTGGGGATACGGAGGACGTTCATTTGCACCCATTGTTAATTTCAGTTTGCCAGTAGGAGTTCCCAGCATGTCGATCAACGTCGAAGACTATTTCGCGCGCGCCACTTTTGACAAAATGAAGGCGTTCGCCGACAAACAAGAAACCCCGTTCGTGGTGATCGACACCGCGATGATCAGCCAGGCCTACGATGACCTGCGCGCCGGTTTCGAATTCGCCAAAGTCTATTACGCGGTCAAGGCCAACCCGGCCGTCGAGATCATCGACCTGCTCAAGTCCAAAGGTTCGAGCTTTGACATCGCGTCGATCTACGAGCTGGACAAGGTGATGGACCGTGGCGTCAGCGCCGACCGTATCAGCTACGGCAACACCATCAAGAAATCCAAGGACATCCGCTACTTCTACGAGAGGGGTGTGCGCCTGTTCTCCACCGACTCCGAAGCCGACCTGCGCAACATCGCCAAGGCGGCACCGGGTTCAAAAGTCTATGTGCGGATTCTCACCGAAGGCTCGACCACGGCTGACTGGCCTTTGTCGCGCAAGTTCGGCTGCCAGACCGACATGGCCATGGACCTGCTGATCCTGGCTCGTGACCTGGGCCTGGTGCCGTACGGTATTTCGTTCCACGTCGGTTCGCAGCAACGCGACATCAGCGTCTGGGACGCAGCGATCGCCAAGGTCAAAGTGATCTTCGAGCGCCTGAAAGAAGAAGACGGTATCGAGCTCAAGCTGATCAACATGGGCGGTGGCTTCCCGGCCAACTACATCACCCGCACCAACAGCCTGGAAACCTACGCCGAGGAAATCATCCGCTTCCTCAAGGAAGACTTCGGTGATGACTTGCCGGAAATCATCCTGGAGCCGGGCCGTTCGTTGATCGCCAACGCCGGCATCCTGGTCAGTGAAGTCGTACTGGTCGCGCGTAAATCCCGTACCGCAGTAGAGCGCTGGGTGTACACGGACGTGGGCAAGTTCTCCGGTCTGATCGAAACCATGGACGAAGCCATCAAGTTCCCGATCTGGACCGAGAAGAAAGGTGAGATGGAAGAAGTGGTGATCGCTGGCCCAACCTGCGACAGCGCCGACATCATGTACGAAAACTATAAGTACGGCCTGCCGCTGAACCTGGCCATCGGTGACCGCCTGTACTGGCTGTCCACCGGCGCGTACACCACCAGCTACAGCGCCGTCGAGTTCAATGGCTTCCCACCGTTGAAGTCGTTCTACGTGTAAGTATCTGCAGTGATGAAAAAGGTCCATATCAATGGACCTTTTTTTATTTCCTCAACCATAATTCAATGTGATTCAACATGCTCATGAGTTCTTCAGCATTCTCCTGAGCAGCAGCCAGCTTCACATTCAGTCTTCCCACGGTCGTCATGTCATCTGTTTGCGTGAGCTCGACTCGTGCGCTGTCAAAACGCAGGCTGAGCTCCTCAAAAAAACCTCCCATCCAGACACCCAGTAATTCCATCCGCCTGAAGAGAGCCATTACGTCGGCCTCATACTCCCTTGCCTTGATCAGAGGATCAGCGTTGGAATACTCGATATCCCAGAGAGGGGTCGTGTCATCTTCCCTGAACAGCTCTGGGGCCACGCTCGGTTGTGCATGACATTCACAGGTGCGATAACCCATTGCCCTGGTGAATATCGATTTCAGCCCAAAGGAATGCTCGCATACGTCTTGAACGATCTTCTCGACTGGAATCATGTCCCCCTTACCCGCAAAAAACAGGTTACCCAAACCGTAAACCAAGCCCTGGATGGTCCGAGGAGCAGAGGAGTTCCAGATTGGTGAGCGAGCCAGGCTGAAATTGCTGAGATCCACCCCGTGGATCGGCTCGCGTCGAGACGTCCGAGCAGTGAACGCTAAAACCTCTTCCCTGAATGTCACCAGTGCCCCTATATAAGCAGCGGCGCCATCCCTCAGGTCTGCAATGCACTTCCACAACCCTCGCAGATTTCGCTCATCCCAAGTGACATGATTCAGACGCGAGTCGTAGGGTAAACCTGTCCGCTGATGACCGCTTTTTGCTCGCCGAACAAAGAGCAGATTGACTTTGTCATGTGTCGAAACGACCGTAGAGAGGAAAAAGGTATAACGATCCAGTGTGCGACGCTGACCACTGACAAACGTGTAGACAGCCATATGCATACCCCCTTGAAGCGGAGGATGTCTGACCCACCCTCCGGCTGTGTATTTACAGCGTCAGTGACTTCAAATAGTTGATGTCCTGTTTAATCTCGGCAATCGCAACCTCGACCCGAGCCTCGACAGGTTCCGCCTCATTCTCGGTAAACTTGCGGGACAGGCTCTCAAAGTAAACGAGCAAAGCGGAGAATTCAGCCACATAGCCCGAGCGTTCCTCATCGACTTTATCCAGCGCTTGCAACAACTCGATTTGTCCATTAGCACGCTCAACATCACTGCTACATTTTCTCGCTTGATCCTTCAGGTCGGCCAATCTCACTTTGTGCCTGTTCAGCTCCGCGACCATATTTAGATAGGAGACGGTCGTCCCGATATTCTCGATTAAGTTTTTCAACGTATCGATGGCAAACATGACAACTTGAACTTGCGGGGGAGTCATTCCCAGCTCCATCACCTTATCCTTCGACACCTCCATTTGCTCGCCAAGTTTTTCGATGCCTGCCTTGGCGAGCAAGTCGATGCCATCAGACACCGCCTTAATCTTCGGTTCCAACTCATTCCGCTGCTTTTCCAAGACAGCCTTACGCTCTTCGGCATAATCGCGTTCAACGCGCACGTCCTTCGCCAACTGCGCCGAATCATCCCGACTGTAGGACACCAGCAGCTTTTTATTGAAGTTCTTCAGTTCGTCGAATGACCCAGTGAGCTGGCCAGATAATTTCTTCAACTCCTTTTGCATATCGGTACGAACCTCGTCCGCATCGATGGGCGATTCAACCTCCTTCTGCAACCCCTCCAACTTCTTTTGTGATTGTTTCAGATGAATAATCGTCGCATCACTGATCACCCGCAAGTTGACCGTAGCCTGGCTCGCAGCGAGCGCCAGCCCTTGGACTTTTTCAACTCTGCCCGGTTGATAATTCCAGCGCTCGAAAAGCATCTGCGCGGTAATATTGGCATCCTGGATTTGAGCGTTAGCGGCACGTAACTTAACAACATTGAATATTGAAATATCCGACTCAGCAAACGACCTGAACATTCTCATACCCTCTATACCCAGCAACTGGCCGGACTCATACTCTTTATCCGCCTCTGCAAATACACCAAGCAGTTGATCCGCACTGTTTTTTATTTGACTCCAAGGTTCGACGATACTCAACACTTGATTTTTAAATTGCCTTAGCGACAACGCATTATCGAGTAAATCAGCATCCTCTTTCGAAGCCTTGATATAAAGCGCCAGCGAATTCCATACCAACATAAGATTTTGCGTCGCAACTTCAGCCTCAATGGTCACGTCCCTGAGTTCCTGAAGATCAGTGCGTATTCGGTTCAATGAACTCAGCGTCTTGTTTTTACTGAGCATTTGCAGATTGTCGTGCTGCTGAGCTTCTTTCAAGGCATTTCGTTGCTTGCGAATTTCTTCGGCTTTGACGCCAGTGTAAATACCGAGAACCAGCCCCGCGATATTGAGACTCGCCGCCGCCATGATTGCGTCCTTGACCATCTTGTCATACTGCTGGCTGACCTGCTCAATCTCCTCCGAGCGCTCATCAATTTTCAGTTGAAGTTCCTTGATATCGCTTTGATAAGTATTCTCCGACACGGCTTTCAATCGCAGTTTGATATGCGGCAACACCTCTTCGCGCATCACGGATCCAAACTTGTCGATTTCATACCTCACCGACGTCGCCTTGGCATGGGCACTCTGTACTTTGCTTAGCATTTCATCAAGATAGCTTCTTAACTCATGTAGATCGCCCGCAGACAAATCGAGGGTAGGAAGCCCTGGATTCAGGAATTTCTGCTGGAGATACTTCTCCGGGGTATCGATACCGTGCTCTTCCAGGTAGCTCGATATTTTTTGGTCCTCGTAGATCTCGACGATTCCATTGCCAATCCGCAGGATGCTGCCGGCAAAGATCTTCAGATCAGTGCCCGTCATCATTATTTTTTCCCGCAGTGGCGACCAACTCCTGGCATGATCATAGGTTTTCCTGAACGTCACCTGGAAGTCACCGGCGGTCAACCCCGGACTGCCAGTATCCCCTTGGCCATAGTCCAGATACACAATGACATCGTCAATTTCCACGGGAAGCGACAAGCCAAGGACTTCATACTTTCGCAAACTGACTATTTGCTCTTTAGTCAGCTGAAATCCCGGTTCTCGATTGTATTCTTCGCCATCACCAACTGAAGCATCCACAAATAGCTTTGGCGCCAAGACTGCCGCATCAAGTATTTCATTATCCATCACTGAACTCCATTTCAGTGCCCCTACGGGCAGAATCAAATATTCTATTGTTGGCACCACTAATCCGCCATAAACCCAATAAAGATTTACACAGGGTGCCAACCAACATTAGTATCCAACCAACAAAACTTCCACTGGCCAAATGTTAAAAATAAACTCAACAATTGTTAGTTCAGCACACAAAACACAACACCCTAGGCAACACTTGTTTTTCGCGCACAGAAACACCACCCTCAAACTTAGTTTGGTGGCGCCGTCTTATACAATAAAAATCTTACCCCCAGAGATCAGGCGATAAATTTGAACACTTACAACTCGATTAGTTGAGCTAAGCGTATTTGATAGGCGTCCGCCATCTCGCGGATTTTTGGATGATCTGCGCCGAGTAACGATGCACTGCTGACCCGCAGGAAGTTCACATTGCCACCGACCAAGGCTTTCCTGAGCCACACAAGCGCTTCATCGACATGTCCGTCCTGCGCCAGCAACGTTGCATGGCTGAATTGCCCGCGAAAATCGCCACCTTCGGCTGACCGCCGATACCAGACGCGCGCCGCTGACGGATCGGCCGTGCAGGCCAGTCCTTCTTCCAGATAGCGCCCCAGCAGGTTCATTGATTTGGCGTGGCCGGCGTCAGCAGCGCGCCGATACAGGTTCAACGCCTGGACCTGATCCTCAGCCACTCCGCGCCCGGTTGCCAGCAAATTGGCATAGTTGTACAGCGCCCAGTCCAGGCCCGCATCGGCGGCGATTGCATAGTGCCGTGCGGCAACCGAAGCATCCGCCACACAACCCCAGCCATGCTCATGACAACGTCCGAGCATATTGCGCGCCATCAGGTGTCCGCCCCGGGCTGCGATTTCGAACCAACGCACGGCCAGTGCCTGATCCTTGGCGATGCCCCGCCCTTCCAGCAGGATCTGCCCCAGCAGCGCCTGGCCGTCGATGCTCCCGGCCTTGGCCGCCAGCACAATCGCCTGGGCCGCGCGGGCCGGGCTTTCGCCGAGCATGGCCCGCAGTTGCTCGCCGTTCAGGACTTCTTCACGGCGCAATCGAAAGTCCACGGCTCAGACCTCGACCCAGCGACGCAGCAGGTTGTGGTAGGTGCCGGTCAGGCGGATCAGCGACGGGTGATCTGGCATGTCCTGGGTCAGTTGCTGGATCGCTTCATCCATCTCGAACAGCAAGGCGCGCTGGCTGTCCTCGCGCACCAGGCTTTGGGTCCAGAAGAACGACGCGTACCGCGTGCCGCGCGTGACCGCATTGACCTTGTGCAGGCTGGTGCCCGGGTACAACACCAGATCGCCGGCCGGTAACTTCACGCGTTGGGTGCCGAAGGTGTCCTGGATTTCCAGCTCGCCACCGTCGTATTCGTCCGGGTCACTGAAGAACAGGGTCGACGACAGGTCGGTGCGCACGCGCTCGACGCTGCCCTTGGGCTGGCGCACGGCGTTGTCGATATGAAAGTCGAAACTGCCACCGGCGGTGTAGCAGTTGAGCAAGGGTGGGAAAACCTTGTGCGGCAACGCGGCGGACATGAAGCGTGGGTGCTTCCACAGTCGGTCGAGCATCGCTGCGCCGATTTCCTGGGCCAGCGGGTGGCCTTCTGGCAGTTGCAGGTTGTGCTTGGCCTTGGCCGATTGGAACCCGGCGGTGATCTTGCCATCGGCCCAATCAGCCTGCTGCAGCGCCTCGCGGATGCGCTGCACCTCTTCACGGGAGAACAAGCCGGGAATATGCAGCAGCATGGGGGCGACACCTGAAAGTCAAAGGATCGCAATGGTATTGATTCTTATTGACTATGTAAAACCGGCGTGACGAACGAGAACGTAAAAACCGTAAGGATAAATTGTAAAGAATGTAAATTAAATGCAAATGGCAATATTTCGCAATTGATACAAATACGTGTTTACCCTATATTCCGCGGCCTCAAATCCTTGGGGAGGGGAATTCACCATGTCACGCCAGCCACAACAATCACCGGTCAGCTCACCACGTTTGCTCGCTTCTGCAATTGGCGTGGCGATTACCGCCAGCTCCGCCGGCCACATGGTTTTCGCCGCCGAAAAGACTGACACGAAAACCTCCGGCAATGCGATCGCACTGGACGCTACCAGCGTGACCGGTGAACAAGATGACACCTCCTACAAGACCGACACTTCGGCCTCCAAGAAATACACGGCGCCCCTGCGCGAGACGCCAAAAAGCGTCACCGTGATTCCACAACAAGTGATTCGCGACACGGCTGCCACCAGCCTTGTGGACGCACTGCGCACCACGCCCGGTATCACTTTTGGCGCAGGCGAAGGCGGTAACCCCGCCGGTGACCGCCCGATCATTCGTGGCTTCAACGCCGAAAGCGACGTGTTCGTCGACGGCATGCGCGACCCGGCTTCCCAGAGCCGCGAAATTTTCAACGTTGAATCGATCGAGGTCAGCAAAGGGCCGGGGTCGGCCTTCACTGGCGCCGGCTCCACCGGTGGTAGCCTGAACCTGGTGAGCAAGACCGCCAAACTGGGTAACGCCTACAATGGTGGCTTCACGTGGGGGTCGGACCAGACCAAGCGCACCACCCTCGATCTGAACCAGCAAATGACAGACAGCTCGGCGTTTCGCCTGAACCTGATGAAGCATGAAGCGAACGTCGCCGGCCGCGATGCGGTGGACGTGAGCCGCTGGGGTGTAGCGCCATCCTTCGCCTTCGGCCTGGGCACTGATACACGGTTGACCGTCGGCTACTACCACGTTGAAACCGACGATATGCCCGACTACGGCATTCCGTTGGCCTCGAGCCCCAACCGCAGCAAGTACAACGTCGATAAACCGGTGCATGTCGATCGCGATAACTTCTACGGCCTCACCGGTCGTGACTATCGCCAGACCAGCAACGACAGCGGCACCATCAAGATCGAGCACGATCTGAATGACGACCTGACTGTGTCGAACAGTTTCCGCATGTCGCGCTCGACCCTGGACTACATCGTTACCAACCCTGACGACAGCAAGGGCAACGTGGTCAACGGCAGCGTGTACCGTGGCACCAAGAGCCGTAACTCGACGTCCAGTGGCTGGATCAACCAAACGGATCTGAACGCCAAGTTCAATACCGGCAGCATCGAGCACAGCCTGGTTACCGGCCTTGAGTTTTCCTATCAAGACACCCATAACCGCCCTTACGCGCTGACCTCGAGCGCCAGCGGTACTAAATGTAACCCTGCCCTGTTCAACTCTGGCGACTGCACCAGCCTGTACAAGCCAACGCCTGGGGATAACTGGATCGGCACGATCACCGACAGCGCCGCCTTTACCGATACAGACACCAAAACCGCAGCGGCCTATGTGTTCGATACGTTGAAATTCAACGAGCAATGGTCCCTGAACCTGGGCTTGCGTTACGACAACTACCAGACAGAATCCAGTGGCTACGCCAACGCTGGTCGCAACACACCCGCCGGCGCCTTCTCTCGCGAGAACACCAGCGACCTGTTGAACTACCAGATCGGCGTGGTCTACAACCCGCTGCCCAACGGTAGCATCTACGCCGCCTACTCCACGTCCAGCAACCCGGCTGGCGAAACCAGCGGCAATGGCGGCCTGGAACTGACTGCGGCCAACAGCGACCTGGATCCGGAAAAGAACCGCAACTATGAAATCGGCACCAAATGGGACTTCTTTGGTGACGACCTGTCGTTGACTGCCGCACTGTTCCGTACCGAGAAAACCAATGCGCGCATTGACGATCCGGATGGCGCCACCACTCAAGTGCTGGACGGCGAGCAGCGGGTCAACGGTCTGGAGCTGGGCTACAGCGGCAAGCTGACGCGTAACTGGAAAGTATTCGGCGGATACACCTACATGGAAAGCGAAGTGGTCAAAACCACCCTCGCCGCCGATGAAGGCAACCACATGCCGAGCACTCCACGTAACAACTTTACCCTGTGGTCGACTTATGACCTGGTGCCCGACAAGTTGACCGTCGGCGCGGGTGCCACCTTCGTTGATTCGCAGTTCGGCAACGTCGCCAACTCGGTAGAGATCCCGTCCTACTGGCGCTATGACGCGATGGCCAGCTATCGCCTGACGAAAAACATTGACCTGCAACTCAACGTCCAGAACCTGGCTGACAAGCGTTATTTCGACCAGGTCTTCCAGACGCACTACGCCCATGTGGCGGCGGGTCGCACCGCACTGCTGAACGCTAACTTCCACTTCTAAAGGAAGCGTGCAGCCCAAGGCCCCGTTCATCTCGATGAGCGGGGCTTTTGTGCGTAAAGAAACAGGCTTACCGATAACACACGGCATAATGCGCGCCGTGAAATACATTTGAACGAACAAGGCGGTCGACGTGTTGAAGAAAACCCTGTTCCAGCTGCACTGGTTCTTCGGTATCAGCGCGGGGCTGGTCCTGGCGCTGATGGGCTTTACCGGGGCCACCGTGTCGTTTCAGGACGAGATCCTGCGCGCACTCAACCCCCAGGTGCTGCAGGTGGAAAAACTTCCTGCCGGGGTGTTGCCACCCGCCGACCTGGTGGCCAGGGTCGAAACCAGCGAGGGCAAAAAAGTCTCGATGCTCTGGGTCGACATCGACAACGGTTATGCCGCGCGCCTGTTCTTCACCCCGCCGCCGGGCGAACGACGCGGGCAGATGCGCTACGTCAATCCCTACACCGGCGAGCTCATGGGCGAGGTGGTTGGCCAGGACTTTTTTGGCCTGATGCTGCAACTGCACCGTTTTCTGGCGATGGGTGATCTCGGTCGACAAATCACCGGTGCCTGTACCCTGATCCTGGTGTTCTTCTGTCTCTCCGGCCTGTACCTGCGCTGGCCACGCCAGTGGCGCAGCTGGCGCGCCTGGCTGACCCTGGACTGGCGCAAAAAAGGCCGGGCCTTCAACTGGGACCTGCACTCGGTGGCCGGCACCTGGTGCCTGCTGGCGTACCTGCTGGCCGCGCTGACCGGGCTGACCTGGTCCTACGAGTGGTATAGCAAGGGCGTGACCAAACTACTCTCCGACGGACCGCAAATGGAGCGTGTACGCCAGCCGCGCGGTGGGCCGCCCCCGACCGGTCCGGCGCTGGTGGTCGACTACAACGCAGTCTGGAGCAGCATCTACAGCGTTGCAGGCCCGGACCTGAGCGCGTACAACGTGCGCCTGCCGCCGGTGGCCGGCCAGCAGGCCACGGTCTACTACCTGTTGAAGACCTCGCCCCATGACCGCGCGCTGAACCAGATCAGCCTCGACCCGGCCACCGGGATCATCAAGCGTCATGACCGCTACAGCGACAAGAGCCTCAATGCGCAATTGCTCACCAGCATCTACGCGCTGCACGTGGGCAGTTACTTCGGGCTCGCCGGGCGCATCGTGCTGATGGTCACATCCCTGCTGATGCCGCTGTTTTTCATCACCGGCTGGTTGCTGTACCTCGATCGACGACGCAAGAAACGCCAGGTCCAGCAAGCTCGCAAAGACCTCGCGCCAGCCACCGGCGATGCCCCGGCCTGGCTGATCGGGTTTGCCAGCCAGAGCGGTTTTGCCGAGCAACTGGCCTGGCAGACCGCCAGCCAACTGCAGGCCGCCGGCTTGCCGGTCAAGGTCCAGCCGTTGGCCGACCTGAGCGAACAGGACCTGCGCGACTCAAGCAACGCGCTGTTTGTGGTCAGTACCTTTGGCGACGGGGAAGCACCGGACAGTGCCCGTGGTTTCGAGCGCAAGGTGCTGGGCCGGGCGGCGAGCCTGTCCAGCCTCAACTATGCGGTGCTGGGGTTGGGCGACCGGCAATACCAGCACTTCTGTGGCTTCGCCCGACGCTTGCATGGCTGGCTGGCCGAGCACGGTGGCACCACCCTGTTTGCCCCGGTGGAAGTCGACAGTGCCGACCCCTACGCCTTGAGTCATTGGCAGCAGCAACTCGGCCAACTGACCGGCCACACCCCGGTCACCACCTGGCAAGCCCCAAGCTACAACCATTGGACCTTGAGCAAACGTGAGCTGTTGAACCCGGACAGCAGCGGTGGCGAAGTGTATTTACTCGGCCTGACCGCCCCCGACACCAGCAGTTGGCTGGCCGGCGACCTGGTGGAAGTGCTGCCACGCAACTGCCCGTGGGCGGTCGAGCACTTCCTTGAGGGGCTGGCTATCCCGGGCGAGACGGCGGTACAGCTCGATGGTTTGCTCGAGACCCTCGAGCAGGCCTTGGCCAGCCGCCAGTTGCCGGACAATCGCACACACCTGGTCGGCTTGCATGCCCAGGCCCTGGTGGACGCCTTGGTACCCCTGGCGATGCGTGAATACTCGATTGCCTCGATTGCCGCCGACGGCGTGCTCGAGTTGATCGTGCGCCAGGAGCGTCGCCCCGACGGCAGCCTGGGTATCGGCTCTGGCTGGCTGACCGAACACGCGACCGTCGGTTCGGCGATCAGCCTGCGGGTGCGGCGCAACAGCGGCTTCCATCTGCCGGCCGCCCCGGCACCAATGATCCTGCTCGGCAACGGCACCGGCCTGGCCGGCCTGCGCAGTCTGCTCAAGGCCCGCATCGCCGACGGCCAGACCCGCAACTGGTTGCTGTTTGGCGAACGTAATCGCGCGCATGACTACCTATGCCGCGACGAGCTGGAAAGTTGCTTGATCGAGGGCGACCTGGAACGCCTGGACCTGGCGTTCTCACGGGACCAGGCCGAGAAAATCTACGTTCAGGATCGCCTGCGCGAACACGCCAGCGTGCTCAAGCAATGGCTGGCCGACGGCGCCGTGATCTACATCTGCGGCAGTCTGCAAGGGATGGCTTCAGGGGTGGACCAGGTGCTCAACGAGGTATTGGGCGCCGAGGTAGTGTTGCAGTTGATCGAGCAAGGGCGTTATCGCCGCGACGTTTACTGACCTTGGCCGGACGTCGCCTAAGGCGCGTCCGGCCCCCTAGAAATTCATTCTTCATCCGCACCATAAGAGGTGCGAGTACTCTCGAACTCCGACCACTCTCCAAGGTGTTCAGCCCTTACTCGAAGACCAACAAGCACCTCGGCGAGCAATTCACACGCCAGCAACAGCGCAGAGAACCTCGACACGGGTGTGATCGTCGAGAGTCGCTTTATCATCGTGCGAAAAAAATACTGAATCCGATACAGGAAGTCCCCAAGGTTCAATAACGCCGAGGACGTAGAAGCGTAGATTCGTACCAACCGGTCCAGCTCGACTTTCCTATTCAAGTCATCCTCAATGATGCTTTCCCACAACTCGGTAACGAAAGTCGTCCGCTCCCCACAGAAGAACCAGTTTTCACATATGCTCTGTGGCGCTTGTGTGGAAGGAGGATAAGGTTCAGACGCTTTCGTCCTAAAGACCGGGGCAAACAGCTTGTGGATATCCTGCCCAAGCGAACTGACTTTAGATGAGAACTCCTCCACAAATGACAAGGTATTGGCGTACTCTCTCAACACCTGATCTATGACGCCGGCGACCTGGTACTTTCGGCAAGTGCCATTGTCAGCTTCGGTAAAATTGAACGAGTCGCAAAACATCGTGTTCAACAGTAAGCGCCGGTCATTCGGAGCGTGAAGCAAGGCTCGACGACAGGCCGCATGCAACACTTCCCCCCTATTGACACATCCTATAATTTCTTCACTTAAAGTTTGCGTCTGACGCGTCAAATAATTAAACCGTTCCAGATTCGTTTTCGCTACATCACTGAGCTCTTTGGCGTACAGCGCCAACACCGGCACGAACTGCGGTCGATGGGTTACAACATCCCGATACCCTATCTGCAATAAAAACTTATAGTATTTTCTAACAGAAATGTAATCCTCGCCGCTAAATAAAAGCACATCCATGGCTGATACCCCAGTAAATGAACGCAAGAAAAAATCGCGTGCCATTAACCCTGGCACGCGACTTTTCGGGGTGTTTAGTTAACTGCAGTTACAGATAGGTTACCGGATCAAGAAACCTGACAAAGGTGCTCGCCTCTTGCATGAATCCAGCAACCTGATCCTGTAGGCCAATGGCCTTATAGTCCGCCAGGCTCACCAGGAATCGGCTGACTGCGGCAGCCGCAACCGCATACTCCTCGACATACAGTTTTCGCTGATCATCCATCGCATGAAAGGCTTTGATCAACTCCACTTTATCGTTGATGTTTCGCCCCTTTCGATTTTCAACGGCTATTTCTTGATAAATCTCCTCGACAGTCACCCGCAGCGTGTGACTTTCCTTAATCATCGATACAAACGAAATACTTTTGACCAGTCCTTCCAAATCCTGTTTCAGCTTCTCGACCGCGGCCATCACCAATTGCACCTGAGGCGGAGTTGCGCCTAGCTCCTTTACTTTATCCAGAGTGAGCTCCACAGACTTAAAGGCCTCTGAAAGCCCAATTTTATTGAGCTCATCCACCGCATCTGAAATAGTATTCAACTTCTTTTCAGGCTCAACCAACTTTCCGTTCAGACGCACAAGTACAGCTGCATGATCAACTAAATCCGTCTGGAGCGCGGCCATGAAGCCCGCGGTCATACCTTGATCAAACGGCACGCTGATCGCGACCCTGCGCTCAATCACTTTGTTTGACATGCGAGAGGCCGCTTCATGCGCTTGCGCCAATAACTCAACCTGCTCGCTGTGGATATCTTCAACCTCATCGGATCCATCGGCCAATTCTTGATTGAGCGCAGCCAACTGGGCGATTCGGGATTTAAGATCAAGTTTTGTCGTCAAGGCTGACTCTGCCAGATCACGTAAGCTGCCGCTGACCTCGCCCTGCACGCCCTCAAACACTTCACTCACTGTTGGTAAATAGTTGCTCTTGAGGAAATACATCCTGGCTTTGACAGCCTCATCGCGCAACTGCCCACTGCAATTACGCAGGACATCAATCCTCAACTCTGGATAGGTTTGAGTTTGCACCAGCGTTTTCATGCTCTTCGCTCCTTGAATACCATACCCAGCCTTGAACTCTTCGTCGGCCTCCTTGAACAGTTCCACCAGTGCATCAGCGTTCTGATGAATTTCGGCCCACGGTGCCGCCACCAATCTGAACTGGGTCATGAACTGCCTCAGTTTGACAGCGTCCTCCATTTTCGAGATCTCCTTGGCGGACTGACTCGTATAGTTATGAATCACGTTCCAGACATGAATCAGATTTTTTGTCGCCACGTCGGCCTCGACCGCAACGACAGTCAGATTCTGCATATCTGATCTGACCCGTTGAAGTGAACCCAGAGTTTTATTCATGCTGGAAAGCTGCTTGATTGCGTCATCCTGCTCTTCGCTCAGGTTATTGCGCTCGGCACGGGTATTTTCAGCTTCAACGCCGTAATAAATCGCAACACCCAACCCAATGAGAGAAAAGTTCGAGACTGCCGTCAACGATTGATTGACCAACGCCTTATATTGAGCGTTTAATTCATCGATACGGGTCGCACGCCGCTCAATTCCATTATTCAGAACTTCAATATCGGAAGCGTAGGTATTATTCGAGATAAAGGCGGTCAACAACTTTATGCGAGGCGTTATTTCTTCACGCAGTTCTACTGCAAAACTGTCCAGATCATTTTTTATGCTGAGGACATCATCCAGGTATTCCCGTATTTGGCTGGCAATCAAGTCCAGCACATCACCTAGATCAGTTACGATTTCGTTATCCAGTAACAACCCAGGAAATTCATGCTCTGCCTTAAGCTCCCACTCTCGCAATTGCTCATAGGTCGAGATATTGTGGGTTTCCAACCTGTTGACGGCCCGCACATCACTGTAGATTTCCTCTACCGTCCGACTGTAAACGGCCATGTTCAAACCAAACAGTCTCAAGTGAGTACCGGTCAGCATGATGCGTGCACGCAATGGTTGCCATCTGATGGCATGGTTGAATACTTTATTGAATGTTGCTAAAAAATCCGCAGCCCGAAATCCGTCCCCTCCGTCGTGCAGATCGCCGAAACTCAAATAACGGTAAACATCGCCACTGGTTTGCGGGAGTGCCAATCCGGCTGCTTCATACTTTCTAAGATCAATGATCTGTTTTTTGGTGAGCAACAATCCTGCCGGGCGAATAATCTCACTCGACGAGCCGCTCGACAAGGACAGCATGCCCTTGGGAACCGCCGCGGCAAAACTGGCAATTTCTTCCGTGGTTTTATCTTTTAACGAGGCTTCCCACAACTGCACGTCCATAACAACTCCTTTTGATATGAAAAACCAATCACTGGCTTAATTATGTCCATAAAGCGAAGTAACAACTCCACTTAGCAGACACCATATTCAAAAGATTAGACAGTCAACGCGACACTAAGCAAGCCAGAAAAAAAGCGCTTTGTATGCACATATTCCAGAAGCGCCAGCACAAACAAGATCTTAATATTCACACCAACTTAAACCGACATAAGTGGAATACAGTAGGCTGGACAACAACCTGGCTAGCTCAGGTCGAGTCGAGCCTACTGCTTGTCCTTATACGCTGGCCGGCTCCAGCACCAGTTCGGTCGCCTCTGGACGCTTGAGCAGCGCATACACCACTGCCGTCAACAGGCTACCCGCGACAATTGCCAGCAAGTACAACAGGGCATGGTTGATCGCGTTGGGGATCAGCATCACGAACAGCCCGCCGTGGGGCGCCATCAGTTTGCAGCCGAAGTACATCGACAGCGCACCGGTCAGGGCGCCCCCGGCGATGCTGGCCGGGATCACCCGCAGCGGGTCCTTGGCGGCGAACGGGATCGCCCCTTCGGAAATGAAACACAGCCCCAGCACCAAAGCCGCTTTACCTGCCTCGCGCTCAGCCTGGGCGAACTTGCGCCGGGCGATGAAGGTGGCGATACCCAAGCCGATTGGCGGCACCATGCCGGCGGCCATGGTGGCGGCCATCGGCGCATAACTCTGCGAGGCCAACAGCCCCACCGAGAACGCATAGGCCGCTTTGTTGATCGGCCCACCGAGGTCAACACACATCATCCCACCCAGTAGTACCCCCAGCAGGATCGCATTGGTGGTACCCATGCTATCGAGGAAGTGGGTGAGTCCGGTGAGCATCCCGGCCACCGGCTTGCCCACCACGTAGATCATCACCAACCCGGTGAACAGGCTCGCCAGCAGTGGAATGATCAGGATCGGTTTGAGCGCTTCCAGGCTTTGCGGCAAACGTGCATAACGATTGATCGCCTGCGCGGCGTACCCGGCGATAAAGCCGGCAATGATCCCGCCGATGAAACCGGCGCCCAGAGTGCTCGCCAGTAAGCCGCCGATCATCCCCGGCGCCAGGCCCGGACGGTCGGCAATCGAATAGGCGATGTAACCCGCCAGCAAAGGCACCATCAACTTGAACGCGGTTTCGCCGCCGATCTGCATCAAGGCCGCCGCCAGGCTGCCCTGCTCCTTGAACGCCTCGATGCCGAACACGAAGGACAAGGCGATCATCAGGCCACCCGCCACCACCATCGGCAGCATGAACGAGACGCCAGTCAGCAGGTGTTTGTAGACGCCGGTCTTCTGCGTCTTGACCGGGCTACCCGCCACGGCCGCTGCACTTTCCAGCTTGCCTTCGGCCAGCGCCTTGTTCAGGGTCGCCTCGGCTTGCTTGAGGGCGATGCTGGTGCCACAACGGTAGATTTTCTTACCGGCAAAACGCTCGGTTGGCACTTCAATATCTGCCGCCAGCAGCACCACGTCGGCCTCACTGATCGCCTGGGCGCTCAACGGATTGCGCGCTCCCACCGAGCCCTGGGTTTCCACTTGCAACTCGTAGCCCAGGCGCTTGGCCGCTTGCTGCAAGGCCTCGGCCGCCATGAACGTGTGGGCCACGCCCGTCGGGCAGGCCGTGACGGCCACCAGGCGCGGCGCTGACTGACTGGCGCTGACTGGCTCGACAATGGCGAGCGGCGCGCTGTAGACCTGAGCCTCCTCGGCGCCCCGACGCAGCACCCCATCGACATCCTGCAGGGCCTGGGACGGCGTGCTCTGGAACAGGCGCTTGCCGACGAACCGCGACAGGTCTACCGCCCCGGTGCTGACCAGCAACACCCATTCGGCATCATCGATGACGGCAGCCGACAGCTGACGCTCGGGGTGCGCCCCATCGTGCACTTCGACACTGGTGCTCCAGCCCTGGCGCTGCGCCGCAGCGTCCAGCAGCCGGGCGCACAGCACACTGGTGACCATGCCATTGGGGCAGGCAGTAACAATGGCTAACTTCATGACCAACCCTCTTATTGTTCTGTCAGGGGGCGAACACGCACCGCCTGTTCAAGCTGCGCCAACTGCGCCGTGTCGTGGATGCCAAAACCGATCTGGGTCACTGCCTGCGCGGCAATCGCGGTGGCGGTTCGCAGTGTCTGCTCCGGGGTGTCGGCACTGAGCAGGCCGTGCAACATGCCCGCCAGCAAGGAATCGCCGGCCCCCACCGTGCTGGCCACGCTGACCCTGGGCGGTGTGGCATGCAGCGCCGAGCCGACACTGAACCAGTTGACCCCATCGGCGCCGTGGGAAATCACCACGTGCTCAATACCTTGCGCGTGCAAGCGGCTCGCCGCCTCGGCCTGGGCCGCCAGCGACACCACCGCGCAATCGAGCACCTCAGCCAGCTCTTCGCTGTTGGGCTTGATCAACCATGGTCCGGCTGCCAGCCCTGCGCGCAGCGCTTCACCGCTGGTGTCCAGGGCGACTTTCAAGCCCTTGGCCTTGAGCCGGCGCAACAGTGCCTGCAACCACTGGGCGCTGACACCACGAGGCAGGCTGCCTGCGATCACCACCGCAGCATGCCCCGGGGCAATCTGCTCCAGCCGATCAAGCAACGCTTGCTGCGCCACCGCACTGATCACCGGGCCTGGACCATTGAGGTCGGTGATGCGTCCGTCGTCTTCGGCCACCTTGATATTGCTGCGGGTTTCCCCTGGAACGCGGACAAAGGCGTCGACAAAACCACGACGGGCGAACAACGCCTCGAACGCCTGCAGATTGTCCTCGCCCAGAAAGCCGCTGACGGTCACTTGGTGCCCCAGGTCGGCCAGCACCTGCGCCACGTTCACGCCTTTACCAGCAGCGTGAGTGTGCATGACGGTGCTGCGATTGACCTGACCGGGCGCCAGCAGCGGCAACTGCACCGTGAGGTCCAGGGCCGGATTGAGGGTCAGGGTTAAGATGCGGGCCATTACAGCGTCTCCACTAATTCGCGCACTTGCTGTGCGCTGCCCACGGCCAATGCCTGTTGGGCCAATTGTTGTACCTGCGCCAGGCTCAGTTCACGCACCCGCGCCTTGACCTCGGCGATGCTGCGCGCGCCGACGCTCAATTCGTCCACCCCCAGGCCGACCAGCACCGGTACCGCCAGGGGATCCGCCGCCAGCTCGCCGCACACCCCCACCCATTTGCCATGGGCATGGGCGGCACGCACGGTGATGTCGATCAGTTGCAGGACCGCCGGGTGCAGGCCATCAGCCTGAGCCGACAAGGTCGGGTGACCGCGGTCGATGGCCAGGGTGTATTGGGTCAGGTCGTTGGTGCCGATGCTGAAGAAGTCGACTTCGCGGGCCAGGACCGGCGCCAGCAACGCAGCCGACGGCACCTCGATCATGATCCCCAGTTGCAGGTCGGCTACCGGGATTTCCAGGCGCAGGCGCTCCGTCATGTCCCGCGCCTGCCGCCACTCGTCGACGCTGCCGACCATGGGGAACATGATCCGCAGCGGGCGGTTGTCGGCGGCGCGCAACAAGGCGCGCAACTGCCCCTCCATGATTTGCGGACGCTGCAGAGTCAGGCGAATGCCGCGCACGCCGAGGAAGGGGTTTTCTTCCTTGGCGATCGGCCAGTAAGGCAGCGGCTTGTCACCGCCGACATCGAGGGTTCGTACCACCAGCGGACGTGCGCCCAAACCATCGAGCACCCGCCGGTATTCGGCTTCCTGGGTGGCTTCATCAGGGGCTTGCGGGTGGGCCATGAAAATCAGTTCGGTGCGCAGCAAGCCGATACCTTCGGCGCCCTGCTCCACCGCACTGGCCACTCCGGAGCTTTCGCCAATGTTGGCGAACACTTCCACGGCATGCCCGTCGCGGGTCAGTGCCGGTTGATGGCGTTGTTCGGCGGCAGCCTTGAGGCGTTGCTCGCGGGTATCGCGCTCCTGGCTGGCGCGCTGCAAGGTTGCGGCATCGGCGTCGACATGCAATCGCCCACGCTGGCCATCGAGCAGCAACGGTGTGCCCGGGGCCAGCAGCAACACCGCCGCGCCGGCACCGACCAGCGCCGGGATTCCCAGTGCACGGGCGACAATGGCGCTGTGGGCGGTGGCGCCACCACGGGCGGTGAGAATGCCGGCCACGCGGGCAGGGTCCAGGCGGGCCACATCCGAGGGACCGACTTCATCCATTACCAGGATGTAGGGTTGCTCTGGCTCGCTTGGGGTCGGGATGCCACACAGTTGCGCCAGCACCCGGCGCCCGATGTCGCGCAAGTCCGCGGCCCGCTCGGCGAGCAAGGCATCCTGCAACGACTCCTGCTGCCGGGCCGCAGCCTCGATCACGGCCATCCAGGCCGCTTCGGCGCTTTCGCCCTGCTTCAGACGCGTATCGACTTCGTCCGTCAGCTCCGGGTCGTCGAGCATTTCCTGATGGGTAATGAAAATCTCGCGAATGGCCTTGGCCTTGCTGCGCTGGATCAGGCCTTCGATGTCGCGGCGCACCTCGGCCAGGGCGGCGTGCAGACGCTCGCGCTCTGTCGCCGTGGACTCGCCGCGCAACGGGTATTCGATGGTTTGCTGGACCTGGATATGGGCAGGACCGATGGCGATTCCGGGGGCGGCGGCGATCGCCTGGATCAGGCTGCCGGAAGCCGGTGCGACCAGCACCGTGGTGATATCGGCGATGACTGGCGGCTGTGCGCTGATGGCGGGCAAAGGTTCAACCTCTTCACCCAGGCCCTCTTCGATCGCCGCCAACAAGGCCGGCAGCGCGTCGCTGGCAATGCTCGGCTCGGCGATCAGTTCCAGCACCTGGCCACGACGGGCACCCAGGCTCAGCAACTTGCTCAGGCTTTTCACCGAGACGGCACTGTCCTGGCCATCGACGATGCGCACGCGAATCTCACCCTCAAAACTTTTCGCCAACTGCGCCAGGATCTTCGCCGGGCGGGCATGCAGGCCGTGGGCGTTGGCCAGGGCGATCCGGGCGCTCGGCCAATCGGCCGGCAGCTCGCCGCCCAGCACTTCCAGCACCGCGCGCCGGCTGGTAGCGCGGCCCAACTCGTGGCCACGACCTTCAATCAGCAACGCGCACAAGCGTTCCAGCAAGGCCTGGTGGGCCTCGCCGAGGCTGGCCAGGCAAAACAGCCCGCTCAGCGGTTGGCCCAGGTAACGAATCGGCTTGTCCGGGGTGACAAACGCCAGGCCCGGACGCTTGACCGTTTGCTCACTGTGCAACCACCACAGCCCGTCGCCCAGCGGCAACGCCTCGACCTGTTGCAAGACCGCCGAGAAGCCGTTGCTCACGCAGTCGGCCTGGCGCAACAAGCGCGCGCCGCGCCATACCAGTTCTTCAAAGTCGTCGGCGGACACGCCCAGGCCGATCATCTGCGCATCCAGCGCCAGTTCCTGCGGCGCCCCCTGCAGCAGTTTGAGCAACGCTTCGGCGCTACTGGCGCGGCGCAGGGCCTGGCCCAGGTCGGTTTCGCCGAGGGCGCGGGTGAGCAATTGCAGCAGGCGCAGGTGCTCATCGGACTTGGCCGCAATACCGATCGCCAGGTACACGATCTGCCCATCGCCCCAGTCCACGCCTTCAGGGAACTGCAACAGGCGCACGCCGGTGGTGTGCACCAGCTCGCGGGTATCCGGGGTGCCGTGGGGGATGGCAATACCTTGACCGAGAAAGGTCGAGCCCTGGGCTTCTCGCGCCTGCAACCCGCTGAGGTAACCCTCGGCTACCAGGCCATCGGCGACCAGTTTGTCGGCCAGCAGGTGCAATGCAGCGGCTTTATCCACAGCGCTCTGGGCCATGGATATCTGCTCTATGGTGAGCTCGAGCATCGGTTCTCCTTTTTGGCGCCTTGGGGCACCAGGTATTGTTTTGAATGAATCAGCTTAGGCTTTTATCCGTGCACTTTTTCAGGGCATTGTTTGGCAGTTACGCGGCAGACCGGACAAAAGAGTCAATAGTGCAGAAAATACGCCTGCTGAAACGTTTAATCTAGATTAGATGGCACGTTACTCGATAATCTCTCAGGCTTGAAGTCCAACCGGTCGGTTGCGTGCGACATTGGTCGGCTGCCTTATTCAGGTAGGATTGGCGAAAATGTCGGGGCACGCTCGAAAAAACAAGGAACTCCCGAGTTGAAACTCAGTGATATCGCCCAGCTCGCCGGTGTGTCCGTGACCACCGCCAGCTACGTCATCAATGGCAAGGCCGAACAGCAGCGCATCAGCAGTGCCACCGTCGAGCGCGTGCGCGCGGTGGTCGAACAGCACGGCTTCACCCCCAATCCGCAAGCGGCCGGGTTGCGCAGTCGGCATACCCGCACCCTGGGTTTCATTCTGCCGGACCTGGAAAACCCCAGTTATGCACGCATCGCCAAGCTCCTGGAGCAAGGCGCGCGGGCCCGTGGCTACCAGTTGCTGATTGCCAGCTCCGACGACGCCCCGGACAGCGAGCGCCAGTTGCTCCAGCTGTTTCGCGCACGCCGCTGTGATGCGCTGTTTGTCGCCAGTTGCCTGCCGGCCAGCGACGACAGCTATCGCCAGTTGCAGGCCAAGGGTTTACCGATCATTGCCATCGACCGGGTCATGGAGCCAGAGCATTTCTGCTCGGTGATCAGCGATGATCGCGAAGCCAGTCTGCAGCTCACCCGCAGCCTGCTGACACCGGCGCCCCGGCAGATCGTGCTGATCGGCGCACGGCCCGAACTGAGCATCAGCCAGGAGCGTGCCGCCGGATTCAAACAGGCGCTGGTCGACTTCCAGGGCCAGGTGCTGATCGAGCACAGCGAGTCGTTCAGCCGTGATGGCGGCCGGCAGTTGATGGAAGAGTTGCTGCAACGCCTCGGGCATTTGCCGGATGCACTGGTGACCACCTCCTACGTCCTGCTGCAAGGCGTGTTTGATGCCCTGCATGACTTCCCGCTGAAAAGCCGCCCGCTGCGCCTGGGCACCTTTGGTGACACCCAGTTGCTGGACTTCCTGCCCCTGCCGGTCAACGCCATGGCGCAGCAGCATCAACTGATTGCCGAAAAGGCCCTGCAACTGGCCCTCGCGGCCATCGAGGAAGCCCACTACCAACCCGGCGTCCAGGCCATCGCGCGAACTTTCAAGCAGCGTATTCATCAGGACTGAGCCGTGGAGCTGATCGACAGCCACACCCATCTGGACTTTGCCGACTTCGACGCCGACCGCCAGGCGCTGCTCACGCAAAGCCGTGCGCTGGGGGTCAAGCGCATGGTGGTGCTGGGGGTGTACCAGGCTAATTGGCAGCGCGTCTGGGACCTGGTGCAAAGTGACCCGGACCTGCACGCCGCATTCGGCCTGCACCCGGTCTATCTCGATCAGCATCGTCCCACCGACCTCAACGAACTGGCGGACTGGCTGACCCGCCTCGCCGGTCATCGGCAACTGTGCGCAGTGGGCGAGATTGGCCTGGATTTTTTTCTCCCAAGCCTGGATCGCCAGCGCCAGCAAGTGCTGTTTGAAGCACAACTGCAACTGGCCAGGGATTTTGCGCTACCGGCGCTGCTGCACGTGCGCCGTAGTCACGCTGCGGTCATCGCCACCTTGAAGCGCTTCAAGTTACCCCGCGGCGGGATCATCCATGCCTTTGCCGGCAGCCGGGAAGAGGCCCGCGAATACCTGAAGCTCGGCTTCAAGCTCGGCCTGGGCGGGGCCGCCACCTGGCCACAAGCCCTGCGCATGCACAAGGTGATCGCCGGGTTGCCGCTGGATTCGGTGGTACTGGAAACCGATTCGCCGGACATGGCGCCCGCCATGTACCCCGGCCAACGCAATAGCCCGGCTCACTTGCCTGCGATTTGCGCGGCGCTGGCCGCAATCATGGCCATCAGCCCCGAACAACTGGCCGCGGCCAGCACCGCCAATGTCTGCCAACTTTTCAACTGGTAACCGGCTAAGCGTGTGCCCTGGCGGCCTGCAGCACCAACTTCAGGTGTTGCCGTTGCCGCGCATAACGCATCGCCACGAAGTAGATGAACAGCGCCAGTAGCGACACATTCAGTTGCTCGATTCCCGTCAACAGCCCCAGCCATTCCATCACCAGGGCCACCAACAAGGCGCTGGCGATCATCACCCGTAGACTCGCGCGCAGCATGGTCAGGGAATCCAGGGCCTTGAGGCGCTTGAGCTCGGCAGGACCGCTGAGCTGCAGGCTTTTCTGGCAGTGATGACAGGTAAACGTCTCGTTGATCGCCATGGCATTCAGTTGCCAGGGCTTGAGCATCAGGGTGACCTGGCAATGAACGCATTGCCCGGTGATTCCCTGGGAGGTGGCCGTCATGAGTTTGATCCTCGAGGCAGTGGCACATTCGCGGGTGCCAGTAGGCGCGCGAACCTCTGTTTATTGAAGACGAAAACCGCAGGCGCACATTGGTTTCGGACCGAAGCCACAGGCGGAAGGAACTTGTACTACAGAGCATTCGAAGTCAGGCCGCCCCAGTCGGCCTGACGCTGAGCATCACACGCGAAAGGCACTGATCAGATGTTTCAACTGCACCACCTGGGCCGACAACGCACGGCTGGCGTCCTCGGTCTGGTGCGCTCCTTCGGCGGTGCGCTCGCCGGCGCGGTTGATCTCGACGATGTTGCGGTCGATATCGTGGGCCACCGCCGTCTGCTGCTCGACCGCCGCGGCAATCTGCTGGTTCTGATCGACAATCATGCCCACCGCCCCGAGGATGTTGGCCAGGGCCTTCTGCACCTTGTCCGACTGCCCCACCGTGCCACTGGCCATCTGGTGACTGATCCCCATGGCCTTGACCGCCGCGCCCACGCCACTGTGCAACCTGGCGATCATCTGCTCGATTTCTTCGGTCGATTGCTGGGTACGCTTGGCCAGGGTGCGCACCTCATCGGCCACCACCGCGAACCCACGCCCCTGCTCCCCGGCACGAGCGGCCTCGATGGCCGCATTGAGGGCCAGCAGGTTGGTCTGCTCGGCGATGCTCTTGATCACTTCCAGCACCCGACTGATGGATTGGCTGTCACTCGCCAACTGGTTGATCACCAGCACCGACGCGTCGATCTCATGGGCCAGTTGCGCAATGCTGCCCTGCTGGGACTCCACCAGCCCACGGCCACTGATGGTTTCGTCGTTGACACTTTGCGCGCTGTTCACCGCTGTCGCGGCACTGCGGGCGACTTCCTGGGCGGTGGCTGACATCTGGTTCATCGCCGTGGCCACCTGCTCGATCTGCGAGCGCTGCCCGGCCACTGCCTGATTGCTGCGGGCCGAGACCGTCTCCACTTGGCCGGCCTGACGCTCGACTTCGTTGACGGTTTGCCCCACCAGCTGGATCAGGTCGTGAATTTTTGCCACGGTGGCGTTGAACACCTTGCCCAGCTCCCCCAACTCGTCGCGGCTGTGCGCGGTGAAGGTGACCGTCATGTCGCCTGCGGCGACTTTGTCCATCACCGCCCCGAGGCGCTTGAGGGTGGTGCGCGTGGAAACGTAGAAACCGCCGTAGAGGTAGAAAATCAGCACGAACACCACCGACAGGGCCACGGCCTGCAGGATCATGTGCGTGCGGTTCTGTTCCAGGCGTTGCTGCAACTGCACGCCGAGAAAGCTCAGGGTCGCGTCGTTGAGTTGATAGGTCTGTTGCATCAGGGCGCTGACCTGGTCGTAGAATCCCTGCCAGGGCGCATCGAGGGTATCGGCCATCACCACTTGCTCTTCGAACAGCTCGCTGGCTTGCTTGAGCGTGGCCTGGCTGGCAGTAGCTGCCGGCTCCAGCACCTCACGCGCGGCATTGCTGGCGCCCAGCGCATCCTGCAGCTTGAGGGCGTACTCGGCCTGGAGCTTTTCCATCTGCGCCAGCAGCTCATCGAAGCGGGTGGAGGATGCCGAATTGAGGAACCCCTGCCCCAGGGAAAATGCGCCCATGGCCCGACCGTCGCCGAGGATCTGGGTAATGCGTGGGGTGACGGTGGTCAGCAGTTCACTCAGTTGGCGGATATCGCTCTGGTTGTCGCGGCTAAGGCCCGCCTGGCTGCTGATGATCTGACCAAAGATCTGCGCGTTGCCCAGCAGCTTGGCGATCATCGCGCTTTTGCTCTGCAGGGACTTTTCCGTCTGCTGGGCCTTGAACGCGGCAAGCATTTCATCGCGCTTGGCCTCGAACACGCTGACGCGCTCCGGGTTGTCGCTCATGGCGCTCAGGCCCTGCAGGCGGGCCAGCACCTGTTGCTCCAGGGCGCTGATTTTCGTTTCGATATCGCCAGCCTTGCCGGACTGCCCCAGGGTCGAGTTGATCTGCACCAGGTTGTTCAGGGTCTCCAGGTCGCGCCGCAGAGCCAGGCCACTGCCCAGCAGGTCGAGACTCTGCAATTCAATGCGGGTGCCCTGGAATTCGCGATAGGAGTCGCGCACCAGGTAGAAGTTGGTCACCAGCATCGGCAGCAGGAACAGCACACTGATCAGGCTGAACTTCATGCCGAAGCTCAGGCGATTCATCAGTGCCACGGCGGGATAGAGCAAACTCTTCACAAGAAGTCCCCCTTTTCATTTCTTATTTTTATCGGCAGGCACGCAAAGAAAGCAGATAGCCACTACGGCGCGCTGCTTCTGTATAGCTTAAATCGGCAGGAGTTTTTGTAACTTAAGGTTAACGAGCCGCAGACTGGGTTGGCGACCGCTTTGCGATCGGACGCAGCCTGCGGGATCGAATTAGAGCAGGACGGTCCAGAGGGCGAACCCGGCGTACCAGACCACGGCTGCGCGCAGCAGCAATTCCCACAATTGGTCCAGGCTGTTGATGCCTTCGGGGCCCGCTACGGGTGCCGGGATTTCACCCGCGACCTTGCCGGTTTTCTCGATCAACTGCGCGGCGCTGATGTTCCAGTTGAGCAATTCATGCAGCATCACCCGGCTGACCGCGACAAAGTTGCCCACCAGGGCAAAACTCGCTGCCAGCAGGCGCACCGGCAACCAGTCGAAGGCATGGCGCAACTGCGCCGCACGCTCGGCCAGTGCCGGCTGCTTGCTGTGCTCGGCCGCCAGGGCCAGCAAGCGATAACTCAAGGCCGCGACCGGACCGAGCAGGAAATACCAGAAAATCACCGCAAAAAAGCTCTGGTAGGCCTGCCACAACAAGCGGGCTTGCACCAGTTGCAGCAACTGCTCACCGCTGTCGGCACAAATCCCCAGGTCACGCTGGGCGACATGGGCGGCTGCTTGCAGGTCTTCGCGGCGCCAGGCATCGCGAAACGGCCCCAGCTCGCCCAGAATGTCGCCCCGGCCCAGGCTGTAGATCACCACCAGCAAATGCACCGGCAAGGCCAACAGGCCATAGGCGACCGGCTCCAGCACCAGCAACAGCAAGCCAAGCAAGGCCACCGGCAACAACACCAGCAGGGCCAGCACCAGCCAGGGTTGGCGGCTCAGCCGGGGATGGCTTTCAAGCTTGGCCAACTCGCGCAGCCAACCGCTGTCGCGTTGTACCCGGTGGCGCAGTGCCGAAAACTTCTCGATCCATACGGCCAGCAGTAACACCACAAAACTCATTGTCCTTCCCCTTGTGCCAGGGCGTCGCGGTAACGCGTCCAGTCGAACGCCGGCCCCGGATCAGTCTTGCGTCCAGGCGCGATATCGCTGTGGCCCTGGATACGTTCAGTGGAGATCGCCGCAAACGCGCCCTGCAACTGCAGGGTCAAGGCTGTCAGCGCCTGGTACTGGGTGTCGGTGAACGGCAGATCATCGGTGCCCTCCAGCTCGATGCCCAGGGAAAAATCATTACAACCTTCGCGCCCCTCGAACAGCGAAACACCCGCGTGCCAGGCCCGCTCAAGACAAGAGACAAACTGGGTGACGCTGCCGTCACGTTCGATCAGGAAATGCGCAGACACGCGCAGGTGGGCGATCCCTGCAAAATAGGGATGTTCGGTGACATCCAGGCGGTTCTGGAAAAACTCCTGCACCTTGCCCGTGGCAAACTGCGCCGGCGGCAGGCTGATGTTGTGGATCACCAGCAGGGAAATTTCGCCCGAGGGGCGCGCATTGAAGTTGGGTGACGGGCAATGACGCACACCTTCAAACCAACCACTCGCGGGGTCCAGCTGCATACAGGTTCCTTCAACAACGGCTTTGACAGGCTCCAGTATGCCGCGATCACCCCACGGGTGCGATCACTTGCCGCGATTGAGGCGCTGTCTGCGGCGTAATGCCCCGGCCAGGCATTTGTGATCTTGGGTTCACTCCCGGCATGGCCCTATAATCGTGACACTTTGTTTGTGGAGCCCGTTATGCCGAATCTACGCCTCGCCGACCTGACTGCCGAAATCGAAGCCAATGTGCGCCGTGCGCTGCTGGAAGACATCGGTAGCGGCGACATCACTGCACAACTGATCCCGGCCGAGCGCCTGGCCAAAGCCACCATCATTACCCGTGACGCGGCCGTCATCAGTGGCACCGCATGGGTCGATGCCGTGTTTCGGCAACTGGACCCGCGCGTCGCGGTGCACTGGCAGGTGCGCGACGGTGAGCGGGTGAACCCCAATCAACCGTTGTTTCATCTCGAAGGCCCGGCCCGTTCGCTACTGACCGGTGAACGCAGTGCGCTGAACTTCCTGCAGTTGCTGTCGGGGGTCGCCACCCGCGCCCAGTACCTGGCCGACTTTGTCGCCCAGACCCAGGTCAAGCTGCTGGACACCCGCAAGACGCTGCCTGGGCTACGCCTGGCGCAAAAGTATGCGGTGACCTGTGGTGGTTGCCATAACCACCGTATCGGCCTGTACGACGCCTTCCTGATCAAGGAAAACCATATCGCTGCCAGTGGCGGCATCGCCCAGGCCATTGCCGCCGCACACAAGATCGCCCCGGGCAAACCGGTGGAGGTGGAGGTGGAAAGCCTGGCGGAGCTCAAGGAAGCGCTGGCGGCCGGTGCCGACATCATCATGCTTGATGAGCTGAGCCTGGATGATATGCGCGAAGCGGTACGCCTGAACGGCGGCAAGGCGAAACTGGAAGCCAGCGGCGGGATCAACGAAAGTACGCTGCTGCCCATCGCCGCGACCGGCGTTGACTACATTTCGATTGGTGCGCTGACCAAGGATGTGAAGGCGATCGACCTGTCGATGCGCTTGAGCCTCTGAACACAGGTACAAATTGTAGGAGCGAGCGCCCACTTGCGGCCTGCTCGCGATGTACCCGAGAGCGCCACGTTTAATCAATAAGCTCGCGTAATCGTTAACGACCATCGCGAGCAAGCTCGCTCCTACATTGAGGGTCAGACCACCAGATTGTTCATCTCGCAGTACTCCTGCCACTCGACACCCAGCACTTCGGCAGCCTCCTTGTGCAGCACCAGGCGTGCAGCCTCGAACTCTTCAGGGGTTGAGGTGTACTTGAGCGTCAATTCCCACGGCTGCAAGCCCTGGGATTCTGCCTCGTCTTCGAAAGCCCACTGGATCTGGTCTTTTTGATCGTCGGCACTCAAGTCCTTGATCTCTTCAGCCAACTGGGGCGACTCCTGCAGATAGGACTGCAGCGCTTGTTCGTGCCTGGCTTCTTGGGTCAATGCGTTAACGGTCATGGCGTTCTCTTTGATCTGGGGAATGGAAGATGGATCTGGATCATCAAGGATCTCTCTGACGCAAATAAACCGCGTGTTGCCTGGTGTATCTGGCCTTCAGAACCATTCGGGATCATTGGAAAACAGGTACTGCCTGGTGCCCGAGACAGGAATCGAACCTGCGACCTTCGCGTTACGAGTGCGCTGCTCTACCGACTGAGCTACACGGGCGGTGGGCTAAACCTAGCACTGACTTTGGGGTCAGGCAACTTCCCCGGTGGTGTCAATTTCTTGCAGGCAAAAAAATGCCCCGCAGCTTTCACTGCGGGGCATTTCTCGGAACGTTGAAGCGGTCAGGCGCAGGGCGTGATTAAACGCCCGAAGCCTTGGCTGCTGCTACGTCTTTGATGGACAGCTTGATACGGCCGCGGTTGTCCACGTCCAGTACCAGTACTTCCACTTCCTGGCCTTCTTTGAGGATGTCGGTCACTTTCTCTACGCGAGCGTCGCTCAGCATCGAGATGTGAACCAGACCGTCCTTGCCCGGCAGGATGTTGACGAATGCGCCGAAGTCGACGATGCGCTCAACCTTACCGACGTAGATCTTGCCGATCTCGGCTTCTGCGGTGATGCCCAGGACGCGCTGACGAGCAGCTTCAGCAGCTTCCTTGGTTTCGCCGAAGATCTTGATCGAACCGTCGTCTTCGATGTCGATCGAAGCCTTGGTTTCTTCACAGATCGCACGGATGGTCGCGCCGCCTTTACCGATGACATCACGGATTTTGTCGGTGTCGATTTTCATCGCGATCATGGTCGGAGCATTTTCCGACAGCTCAGTGCGGGACTGACCAATGATCTGGTTCATCTGACCGAGGATGTTCAGGCGCGCTTCCAGGGCTTGGCCCAGAGCGATTTCCATGATTTCTTCGGTGATGCCCTTGATCTTGATGTCCATCTGCAGCGCGGTAACACCTTTGGCGGTACCGGCTACCTTGAAGTCCATGTCGCCGAGGTGGTCTTCGTCGCCCAGGATGTCGGTCAGGACGGCGAACTTCTCGCCTTCTTTAACCAGACCCATGGCGATACCGGCAACCGGTGCCTTCATCGGTACACCAGCGTCCATCAGGGCCAGGGAAGCGCCGCAAACGGAAGCCATGGAGCTCGAACCGTTGGATTCGGTGATTTCCGATACCACGCGGATGGTGTACGGGAACACATCGGCAGCAGGCAGCATGGCAGCGATCGAACGACGAGCCAGACGGCCGTGACCGATTTCGCGACGACCAGCGCCACCCATGCGACCACACTCACCTACCGAGAACGGAGGGAAGTTGTAGTGCAGCATGAACGGGTCTTTTTTCTCGCCTTCCAGGGTGTCCAGCAGTTGTGCGTCACGGGCAGTGCCCAGAGTCGCGACTACCAGGGCCTGGGTTTCGCCACGGGTGAACAGAGCCGAACCGTGGGTCTTGGGCAGAACACCGACTTCGATGTTCAGCGGGCGTACGGTCTTGGTGTCGCGACCATCGATACGTGGCTTGCCGTTGACGATGTTTTCGCGAACGGTGCGGTATTCGATTTCGCCGAAGGCCGCTTTCACTTCGCTGGAAGAAGGCTGGCCTTCTTCACCGGACAGCTTGGCTACAACCTGATCCTTCAACTCGCCCAGGCGAGCGTAACGGTCGGCCTTGACGGTGATGGCGTAAGCCTGGGAGATAGCGTCGCCGAACTCGGCACGGATAGCGCCCAGCAGTGCAGTGGCTTCAGGCGCAGGAGCCCAGGTCCAGGTTGGCTTGGCAGCTTCGGCAGCCAGTTCTTTAACAGCGTTGATCACCACCTGGAACTCGTCGTGAGCAAACAGTACCGCGCCCAGCATCTGGTCTTCGGTCAGCTCTTTGGCTTCCGATTCAACCATCAACACGGCTTCCGAAGTACCGGCAACGACCATGTCCAGGCTCGAAGCTTTCTGTTGTTCGTAAGTCGGGTTCAGCAGGTAGCCGGTGCTTTCGTGGAACGCAACGCGGGCAGCGCCGATCGGGCCATCGAAAGGAATGCCGGAGATGGCCAGGGCAGCCGAGGTACCGATCATCGCAGCGATGTCCGGATCGGTCTTCTTGCTGGTGGAAACGACGGTGCAGACAACCTGCACTTCGTTCATGAAGCCTTCTGGGAACAGCGGACGGATCGGACGGTCGATCAGTCGGGAAGTCAGGGTTTCTTTCTCGGAAGGACGGCCTTCACGCTTGAAGAAACCGCCAGGGATCTTACCGGCAGCGTAAGTCTTTTCCTGGTAGTGGACGGACAGAGGGAAGAAGCCTTTGCCTGGATCGGCTTGCTTGGCACCGACTACAGTCACCAACACGCTGACGTCGTCGTCAACGGTGACCAATACTGCGCCGGAGGCCTGACGGGCGATACGGCCAGTCTCGAGGGTAACGGTCGACTGACCGAACTGGAATTTTTTGATTACCGGGTTCACGGTGTCCTACCTTCTTTGTGGCTCTTGGGGAACTTGTCTTCTTGCGAAATTCTTGGGCAATGTCGGGAATCGGCCCAACGCCTGTCCAGGGTAAAACGTGTATCCAGATAAAACTTGAGGCTGGGAGCCTGCCATGCGCCAGCGGGAATCCCACTGACGTACGACAGACAACCAACCTCTAGCGCAATCGCTTATTAGCGACGCAGACCCAGGCGACCGATCAGAGTCTGATAACGACCCAGATCCTTGCCTTTCAGGTAGTCCAGCAGCTTACGACGCTGGTTTACCATGCGGATCAGACCACGACGGGAGTGGTGATCTTTACCGTTGGCCTTGAAGTGACCTTGCAGCTTGTTGATGTTGTGGGTCAGCAGTGCAACTTGCACTTCTGGCGAACCAGTGTCACCAACAGCTTGCTGGTAGTCAGCTACGATTTGTGCTTTTTCTTGAACGTCGAGAGCCATGAGGCAATCCTTTTATCAGGAAACCACCCAAAGGGCAGTTTCAACAGGCCAGGGACAAATCCCTGTATCTAAAAATGAGTAGTGACCGTGCCTGTTAACAGCCACCCTCGTCCGGTCATTCTGACCGAATCAGTCGACGTGGCGCGATGCGCCCGTCTTCGCTCACTTCACCGATACCGATGAAGCGACCATTGTGATCCTGTACCCGTACCATGCCGAACTTCGGTGCATCCGGGGCGCGAACCGGCTGGCCGTTGAGCCAGTAGAACGAGCTGTGCTCCGAGAACTGCAGCAGCGGCCAATCCAGCAAGCCGCTGTCCGATGGCATCAGGAAACGGTCAACCGCTTCGTTGCCGCCTTCGGCATGTACCGCTTCCAACTCTTCCAGCGTGACCGTCTGGGCCAGGCTGAATGGACCGGCCTGGGTACGTCGCAGTTCTGCCACGTAAGCACCACAGCCGAGCTGTTCACCAATATCCTCCACCAGGGTACGGATATAGGTGCCTTTGCTGCAATCTACGGCAAAGCGCGCAGTGTCACCTTCAAAGGCCAGCAATTCCAAGCGCGCAATAGTAACAGATCGCGGTTCGCGCTCCACCACTTCGCCTGCTCGTGCCAGCTTGTACAACGGCTGGCCATCGCGTTTGAGTGCCGAGTACATCGGCGGTATCTGACTGATTTTCCCGCGAAAACTGGGCAATACAGCTTCGATATCGGTGCGACCAACGGTCACCGGGCGTTCCTGCAAAACGTCACCCTCGGCATCCGCCGTGGTGGTGGTCTTGCCCAATTGCGCCAGGGTTTCATAACCCTTGTCGGAATCGAGCAGGTATTGCGAGAACTTGGTCGCCTCACCGAAGCACAGCGGCAACACGCCGGTGGCCAACGGGTCGAGACTGCCGGTGTGGCCAGCCTTTTCGGCATTGAGCAACCAGCGCACCTTCTGCAAGGCAGCGTTGGAGGTGAACCCCAACGGCTTGTCGAGCAGGATGATGCCGCTGACGTTACGACGGATACGTTTGACCTGAGCCACCGATTACTCCTTGGTGTCTTCGGTTTCTGCCGCGACCGGGTGCTGATTGTCTTCAGCCACGGCGCGCTCGATCAATGCCGACAGATGAGCACCACGTACGACACTTTCGTCATAGTGGAAGTGCAGTTGCGGAACGCTACGCAGCTTCATCTCGCGAGCCAGCTGCATGCGCAGGAAGCCTGCAGCCGAGTTCAGCACCTTGATGCTTTGTGCGATGTCCTCGGCACTGTCCTGGCCCATCACGGTGATGAAGATCTTGGCGTGACCGACGTCACGGCTGACTTCAACAGCGGTAATGGTGACCAGACCAACACGCGGGTCTTTGACTTCACGACGGATCAGTTGTGCCAGCTCACGCTGCATCTGATCGCCGATACGTTGGGTACGGCTGTATTCTTTTGCCATGTCTTGTTACCTGTTACTGCCTCACGGTGAAACCCGTGTGGTCTGAAAGCGGCAAACGCCCGGCCTGACAGAAGCCAGACCGGGCGTTGCGTTTAGAGTCCGGGCGATGCGCCGTGCATTTGCATGCGGCTGCCCATCACGGCTCTTGAAGTGCGCGAGTTAGAGGCTGCGAGCAACCTGAACCTTCTCGAAGACTTCGATCTTGTCACCGACTTTGACGTCGTTGTAGCTCTTCACGCCGATACCGCATTCCATGCCAGCACGTACTTCGGAAGCGTCATCCTTGAAGCGGCGCAGGGATTCCAGCTCGCCTTCGAAGATAACGATGTCTTCACGCAGTACACGGATTGGACGGTTACGGTGCACGATACCTTCAACAACCATGCAACCGGCGATCGCGCCAAACTTCGGCGAACGGAACACGTCGCGGACTTCAGCAATACCCAGGATGTTCTCCCGGACGTCGCTGCCAAGCATGCCGGTCAGGGCCTTCTTGACGTCTTCGATGATGTCGTAGATCACGTTGTAGTAACGCATATCCAGGCCTTCCTGCTCGACGATCTTGCGCGCGCCAGCATCGGCACGCACGTTGAAGCCGAACAGTACAGCGTTGGAGGCCAGTGCCAGGTTGGCGTCGGACTCGGTGATACCACCGACACCGCCACCCACTACACGCACTTGCACTTCGTCGTTACCCAGGCCGTTCAAGGCGCCGTTCAACGCTTCCAACGAACCACGAACGTCAGATTTGAGGACGATGTTAAGCGTCTTCTTCTCTTCCTGGCCCATGTTCTCGAAGATGTTTTCCAGCTTGCCTGCGTGAGCACGAGCCAGTTTGACTTCACGGAACTTGCCTTGACGGAACAGAGCCACTTCACGGGCTTTCTTCTCGTCGGCAACCACGCTCATCTCGTCGCCAGCGTCCGGGGTACCGTCCAGGCCGAGGATCTCGACAGGGATGGAAGGACCGGCTTCCTTGATTGGCTTGCCGTTCTCGTCGAGCATGGCACGTACACGGCCATAGTTCGAACCGACCAGGACCATGTCGCCTTGGCGCAGGGTACCGTCTTGAACCAGAACGGTTGCAACCGGGCCACGACCTTTGTCGAGACGCGATTCAACCACAACACCGCGACCAGGGGCCGATGGAGTTGCTTTCAGTTCGAGAACTTCGGCTTGCAGCAGGACGGCTTCGAGCAGTTCGTCTACACCGGTACCGACTTTCGCCGAAACCGAAACGAATGGCGTATCACCGCCCCACTCTTCCGACGTCACGCCATGAACCGACAGTTCGCTACGGATGCGATCGAGATCGGCGCCCGGCTTGTCGATTTTGTTCACTGCAACGACCAGAGGAACACCAGCGGCCTTGGCGTGCTGGACAGCTTCAATGGTCTGCGGCATCACGCCGTCGTCCGCTGCAACTACCAGGATCACGATGTCGGTCGCCTTGGCACCACGGGCACGCATGGCGGTAAACGCGGCGTGACCTGGGGTGTCAAGGAAGGTGACCATGCCGCGTTCGGTTTCAACGTGGTAGGCACCGATGTGCTGGGTGATACCGCCGGCTTCGCCCGCAGCTACCTTGGCACGACGGATGTAGTCGAGCAGCGAGGTCTTACCATGGTCAACGTGGCCCATTACGGTCACGACTGGCGCACGGGAGAAGGTCTCGCCTTCAAACTTCAGGGACTCAGCCAGGGAATCTTCCAGGGCGGTGTCGCTGACCAGGGTCACTTTGTGGCCCAGCTCTTCAGCAACCAGTTGAGCAGTTTCCTGATCAAGCACTTGGTTGATGGTCGCTGGAGTACCCAGTTTGAACATGAACTTGATGATTTCAGCAGCCTTGACCGACATCTGCTGGGCGAGATCGCCCACAGTGATGGTCTCGCCGATCTTCACTTCACGCACGACAGGGCCGGTTGGGCTCTGGAAACCGTGGGCGTTGCGTTTTTTCAGCTTGGCCTTGCCGCGACCACCACGACGGAAGCTGTCGCTTTCTTCGTCGGTAGTACGTGGCGCAACACGTGGAGCAGGCGCTTTTTCCTTGACCGAAGCACGATGCGGAGCGTTTTTGCGCTCACCATCGCCACTGCCACGACGACTGTTGTCGTCTGCACGTGGTTTGTCCGGACGGCGCTGTTCGTTCTGCTTGTTGCGAACGTCAGCAGACGGTGCTGGAGCAGCAGCCACCGGTGCGCTCTCACGCACTGGCTCGGCAGCCGCAGCAGGCGCTGCAACAGCGCCGGAAGTAGCGGTTTGCGCAGCAGCAGGCTGGCGACGCGCTTCTTCTTCGGCGCGACGCTTGGCTTCTTCTTCAGCCTTCTGACGTGCAGCATTTTCTACTGCGCGACGTTCTTCCAGTTCGCGTTTGCGCTCGGCTTCGATTTCTTCCGGGCTGCGCTGTACGAAGACTTTCTTCTTGCGTACTTCAACGCTGATGCTTTTGCTGCCAGCAACACGCAGGGTGCTGGTGGTTTTACGCTGCAACGTGATCTTGCGCGGTTCTTCCACTTTCGCCTTGTGGCTGCTTTTCAAGTGAGTCAGCAAAGATTGCTTCTCACTGTCGGTCACATGTTCCTCGGCGGCGGTGTGCGGCAGACCTGCCTCACGCATCTGCTGCAGCAGGCGCTCTACCGGTGTTTTGACCTCATCGGCCAGTTGTTTCACCGTGACTTGCGTCATGCACTTCTCTCCTCAGGCCGCGCCTATTACTCGAACCAATGGGCTCGGGCGGCCATGATCAACTTGCCGGCACGATCATCGTCAATGCCGTCGATGTCGAGCAGGTCGTCAATAGACTGCTCGGCCAGGTCTTCGCGGGTAATTACGCCGCGCACCGCCAGTTCCATCGCCAAATCCTTGTCCATACCCTCAAGCGAGAGCAGGTCTTCGGCCGGATGGGCGTCTGCCAGCTTTTCCTCAGTAGCGATGGCTTTAGTCAACAAACGATCCTTGGCCCGAGCGCGAAGCTCGTTGACGGTGTCTTCGTCAAAGCCGTCGATGTTGAGCATTTCTTCCAACGGTACGTAGGCAATCTCTTCCAGGCTAGTGAAGCCCTCATCTACCAGCACCTGTGCCAGGTCTTCGTCGACTTCCAGCTCGTCGATGAAGTTGCGCAGGATATCGCCGGTTTCTGCTTGCTGCTTAGCCTGGATGTCCGATTCGGTCATCACGTTCAGGGTCCAGCCAGTCAGCTGGCTAGCCAGACGCACGTTCTGACCACCACGACCGATGGCCTGAGCCAGATTGTCTGCGCCAACGGCGATGTCCATTGCATGGGCATCTTCGTCAACGATAATTGCCGCAACCTCAGCCGGGGACATGGCGTTGATCACGAACTGCGCTGGGTTGTCGTCCCACAGGACGATATCCACACGCTCACCGCCCAACTCACCGGACACTGCCTGGACACGCGAACCGCGCATACCAATGCAAGCGCCCTGCGGGTCGATGCGTTTGTCTTTCGAGCGGACCGCGATCTTGGCACGCGAACCCGGGTCACGGGAGGCTGCCATTACTTCGATCAGGCCTTCAGCGATTTCCGGCACTTCAATGCGGAACAACTCGATCAGCATTTCCGGCGCGGTACGCGACAGGATCAACTGCGGGCCGCGGTTTTCAGTGCGGATTTCCTTGAGCAGCGCACGCAGACGCACGCCCACCCGGAAGGTTTCGCGAGAAATGATGTCTTCACGGGCCAGCAACGCCTCGGCGTTGTTGCCCAGATCGACGATCACGTTGTCGCGGGTGACTTTCTTCACGGTCCCGGAGATGATTTCCCCCAGGCGCTCGCGATAGGCATCAACCACTTGTGCACGTTCTGCTTCGCGAACTTTCTGCACAATGACTTGCTTGGCAGTCTGTGCCGCGATACGGCCGAACTCGATCGACTCGATCTTCTCTTCGACGACATCGCCTACCTGGGCGCCCGGATGCGTTTGCGCAACCTTGCTCGGCCAGGTTTCGATGGCCGGGTCGTCCAGGTCTGCTTCTTCGACGACCGTCCAGCGACGGAAAGTCTCGTAAGCACCGGTGTGGCGATTGATTTCCACACGCAGATCGACTTCGTCCTCGAACCGCTTCTTGGTAGCAGTGGCCAGGGCCAGCTCCAGCGCTTCAAAAATTACGTTAGCCGGTACGCCCTTTTCATTGGATACCGACTCAACAACCAGCAGTACTTCTTTGCTCATCGTACGCCTCGCCTTTCGCAAGCCATTGGATCCGCGGGATCCGCAGTTTCTGGCACGTCTCAGTCAAAACTGGGAATAATGTTGGCCTTGTCGATCATATCGATCGGCAACAGGAACTCATGGTCTTCAACCTGCACCACGACGTCCTGCTCTTCTACGCCGCGCAGAAGGCCCTGAAAGTTGCGTCGACCTTCAAAAGGCGAGCGCAGCTTGATCTTCACTTGTTCACCGGCAAATTTTGCAAACTGCTCAATAGTGAACAGCGGGCGTTCCATGCCAGGCGAGGAAACTTCAAGGGTGTACTCAACGGCGATTGGATCTTCAACATCCAGCACACCGCTGATCTGCCGGCTGACGATGGCGCAATCGTCCACCAGCACGCCGCCCTCTTTATCGATATAAACGCGCAACATGGAGTGACGACCTTGAGCCGAAAACTCAATACCCCAGCATTCATAGCCTAGGGCCACGACCACCGGGGCCAGCAAGGCCTGCAACTGTTCTAGCTTGCTCGACACCTGAACCCCCTCGTGCATGTATGTGCATGCTTTGCAAAATAAAAAAATGGGCGAAAAGCCCATCCCTGAAACGCCGTCGAATAGCGGCGTTGAAAGTGTCCAGCTAACAAAAAGCCCCTTAAAAGGGGCTCCTGAAACTGGTTGCGGGGGCCGGATTTGAACCGACGACCTTCGGGTTATGAGCCCGACGAGCTACCAGACTGCTCCACCCCGCGACAAAGCTGGGGCGGAAGTATACGACCGATCCCTGACAGGGTCAATGTAACCTTCCACCTACAAGAAAGCCCGCAACAGCGGGCTCTCCTGATAATTGGTACCGAGAAGGGGACTCGAACCCCTACACCCTATGGGCACAACCACCTCAAGGTTGCGTGTCTACCAATTCCACCACCTCGGCAATACTACGTTTGAAACCCTTCTTACTTTTGCTCTTGAGCTGGAGGTACGTCAGTCGCATTAGTTGCCGACTTTTGCTCTTCAAGCACCGGTACATCATCAGAAGCCGGTTTTTGCACTGGTACTTCAAGAACCGCTGGGTTTGGCAAACCTACTTGAGTCAGCTGTTGAGCTTTCTCTTTAGCAAAGTAACCTAACCCTAAGCTGGTTATGAAGAAACCTGCGGCAAGTATAGCAGTAAACTTACTAAGAAAGGTAGAGGAACCTTGGCTTCCGAACACAGTATTTGAAGCACCTGCTCCGAAAGACGCGCCAGCGTCCGCACCCTTACCCTGCTGCAGCAATACCAGAGCAACTACGCCCAATGCACCCAGCAGATGAAAAACGACTACGACTGTTTCCAGCATTTTCTCAGTTTCCCGCGGCACGAATAATCGCACCGAACTCATCTGCATTCAGGGAAGCCCCACCAATGAGCCCCCCATCGATATCCGGCATGCCGAACAGTTCGACCGCATTGGCCGCCTTCACGCTGCCGCCGTATAGAAGCCGCACACCTTGTGCGACTTCAGAATTCTTTGCCGCCAACTGCGCGCGAATGGCTGCATGCACATCCTGCGCTTGTTGCGGCGAAGCAGTCAGCCCGGTGCCAATGGCCCAGACCGGCTCGTAAGCAATGACTGCCTTGGCAAAGACACCAACACCCAGCTCCTCGATGATGCTGTCCAGCTGACGCCCGACAACTTCAAGAGTTTGTCCGGCTTCACGCTGCTCGAGGGTTTCCCCTACACACAACACCGGAGTCAAGCCACATGCCTGTGCCGCTGCGAACTTGCGAATCAGCATCTCGTCGCGCTCGCCCATTATCTGGCGGCGTTCGGAGTGCCCTACAAGCACCAGGGAACACCCTGCATCCACCAACTGACTCGGCGCAACTTCACCCGTCAGTGCACCTTGCATGGCTTCCACCGCAGAATTCTGCGCGCCGACCGAAATCGACTTGCCTTCCAGGCCATCAACCACTTGGTTGATAAACAAGCAAGGTGGGAATACCGCGACATCAACACCGCTCGGCAAGGCCAGACCACCGAGACCTTCGATCAGCTCAGCGACGCTGGCGCGGGTACCGTGCATCTTCCAGTTACCAGCTACCATAGGGCGACGCATGCTTTACCTCGTCGGTCAAAGTGGGCGCAGATGTTACCCAACCACATCATTGCTGGCAAGCCGAATTCAGGCAGAAACTTCACCAACCAGTTTTGCCAGCTCTTCAGCGTATCCACGAACCAGAGTTTCATCCTCGCCTTCGACCATCACACGCACCAGCGGCTCGGTACCGGACTTGCGCAGCAAGACCCGACCACGCCCTGCCATTGCCTTGGTAACACGGGCGCTCGCCTCCTTGACGGCCGCGTGCTCGACAGGATTTACCCCGCCCGCAAAGCGCACATTGATCAATACTTGAGGGCATTTGCGCAGCGCCTGGCGCGCCTGGGCGAGACCTTCGTCGCGATCTTTCAAGGCCATCAACACCTGCAACGCAGCAATGATCGCATCACCGGTGGTGGTGTGATTGAAGCAAACGATATGCCCGGAGTTTTCACCCCCGACCTTCCAGCCGCGCTCCAACAGGTCGGCAATCACGTAGCGGTCACCGACATTGGCCCGCACAAACGGGATCTTCAGCTCTTCCAGGGCCAGCTCCAGCCCCAGGTTACTCATCAGCGTGCCCACTACCCCGCCCTGCAGGATTCCACGCTCGTGCAGATCACGGGCAATGATGAACAACAGCTCATCGCCGTCGACGATCGCACCCGTGTGATCAACCATCAGCACCCGATCGCCATCACCGTCGAAGGCGATACCCAGGTCGGCTTGCTCGGCCAGGACCGCAGCCTGCAACTGCCCCATATGGGTCGAGCCGCAGTTGTCATTGATGTTCAGGCCATTGGGTTGTGCAGAGAGCACCACCACTTCGGCGCCCAGCTCGCGAAAGACACTCGGCGCGACCTTGTACACCGCGCCATGGGCGCAATCGATGACAATCTTCAGCCCGGAAAAACTGGTACCGGTCGGCACACTGCTTTTGCAGAACTCAATGTAGCGGCCGGACGCATCGTTGATGCGCGACACTTTGCCGATCTTGCTGGACTCGACTACCACCATCGGGGTGTCGAGCAGTTCTTCGATCATCAGCTCGATGTCGTCCGGCAGCTTGGTGCCCTGTCCGGAGAAAAACTTGATGCCGTTATCGTCATGAGGATTGTGCGAAGCACTGATCACGATGCCGGCTTCAGCATGAAAGGTACGCGTCAGGTAGGCGATGGCGGGCGTAGGCATCGGCCCCAGCAGCATCACATCCGCCCCGGCGGACGTCAGTCCGGCCTCGAGCGCCGACTCGAACATGTATCCCGAGATACGCGTGTCCTTGCCCACCAGGACTTTGCAGGCGCCCATTTTCCGGAACGCCATGCCAGCAGCCCAGCCGAGCTTGAGCATGAAGTCAGGAGTAATCGGGTAGGTACCGACCCGACCACGGATACCGTCGGTGCCAAAATATTTTTTAGTCATAAGTACTCCAACATTCTTATTCGGCTGATTCTACCGCTGCGATCATTCGCACTACGTCCACAGTTTCGGCGACGTCATGCACACGCAGGATTCGCGCACCCTTGACCATCGCCAGCGCTGCGAGCGCGAGGCCGCCATGCAGTCGCTCGCCCACCGGGCGATTAAGCGCCTGCCCTATCATGCTTTTGCGAGACACCCCAACCAGCAGCGGGCGCCCCAATGCATGCAGGGCCTCCATATGCTTGAACAGACTCAAGTTGTGCTGCAGGTTCTTGGCGAATCCGAAGCCGGGATCCAGAACAATCCGCTCGACCGGGATACCGACTGCAACACACTGCGCCATGCGCTCGGCGAGAAATCCTGCGACTTCGCGCGTTACATCAGCATAGTGGGGGTTGTCCTGCATATCTCCCGGCTCGCCGAGCATATGCATCAGGCATACCGGCAGGCCGGTAGCTGCTGCAGCGTCCAGCGCACCGTCGCGCCGCAGCGAGCGAACATCATTGATCAACCCCGCACCCAGGCGCGCAGTTTCACGCATGACCGCAGGCGTGGAGGTATCGACCGAGATAATCACATCTAGTTCACGGTGCAGGCGCTCGACAATCGGCGCTACACGCTCCAGTTCCTCCAGCGGCGAGACCGCCCGCGCACCTGGTCGAGTCGACTCACCGCCGACGTCGATCAAGGTAGCGCCCGCGGACACCATCGCCTCGGCGTGCTTCAGGGCAGCATCGAGCTGACTGAAACGACCGCCGTCGGAGAAAGAATCAGGAGTGACATTGAGAATGCCCATGACATGCGTATGGGCCAAATCAAGAACCCGGTTGCCGCAAGGCAACCGGGTTGAGGACTGTACAAGAGTCATTTCAAACCTTAAACGTCAGCAGCCGGGCCGCCGATAGGGGTTTGCGGACGCTCATCCTGGACTACAGGAGGCGTACCGGAAGTGCCCGTGCCACCAGACCAGTCACGCGGTTCACGCGGCGTGCGGCCCGCCATGATGTCGTCGATTTGATCGGCATCGATGGTTTCGTACTTCATTAGTGCGTCGGCCATCGCGTCGAGCTTGTCGCGGTTGTCCGTCAGGATCTGCTTGGCGGTGCCATAGCACTGGTCAATGATGCTGCGCACTTCCGAGTCGATCAGCTTCGCCGTCTCACCCGAGAAACTGGCGTGCTGACCACCGCCACCACGACCGAGGAATACCTCACCCTCTTCTTCGGCGTACATCAGAGGACCGAGTTTTTCCGACAGACCCCACTTGGTCACCATGTTCCGTGCAATCTGGCTGGCACGCATGATGTCGTTCGAGGCACCAGTGGTAACACCGTCGAAGCCCAGGGTCATTTCCTCGGCGATACGGCCACCATACAACGAGCAGATCTGGCTGATCAGCGCACGCTTGGACAGGCTGTAGCGATCTTCTTCCGGCAGGAACATGGTCACGCCCAGCGCACGACCACGGGGAATGATCGAAACCTTGTAGACCGGATCGTGTTCAGGCACGACACGACCGACAATTGCGTGACCCGCTTCGTGATAAGCAGTGTTGCGCTTTTCTTTCTCGGACATGACCATGGATTTGCGCTCGGCGCCCATCATGATCTTGTCCTTGGCCAGTTCGAATTCCTTCATCTCGACGATGCGCTTGCCAGTACGGGCAGCGAACAGCGATGCCTCGTTCACCAGGTTGGCCAGGTCGGCACCGGAGAAACCCGGGGTACCACGGGCGATCACCGCTGGAGCGACGTCGTCACCCATTGGCACTTTACGCATGTGAACCTTGAGGATCTGCTCGCGACCACGGATATCTGGCAGGCCGACCACCACCTGGCGGTCGAAACGGCCCGGACGCAGCAGCGCCGGGTCGAGTACGTCCGGACGGTTGGTCGCGGCAATGACGATGATGCCGTCATTCATTTCGAAGCCGTCCATCTCCACCAGCAACTGGTTGAGAGTCTGCTCACGCTCGTCGTGACCACCGCCCATGCCAGCACCACGATGGCGACCGACAGCGTCGATCTCATCGATGAAGATGATGCAAGGTGCGTGCTTTTTCGCCTGTTCAAACATGTCACGAACACGGCTGGCACCCACACCCACGAACATTTCGACGAAGTCGGAACCAGAGATGGTGAAGAACGGCACCTTGGCTTCGCCGGCAATGGCCTTGGCCAGCAGGGTTTTACCGGTACCTGGCGGGCCAACCATCAGCACACCACGGGGAATGCGGCCACCCAGGCGCTGGAACTTGCCCGGATCTCGCAGGAACTCGACCAACTCGCCGACTTCTTCCTTGGCTTCGTCGCAACCAGCAACGTCAGCCAAGGTGGTTTTCACTTGATCTTCGGAGAGCAGGCGCGCCTTGCTCTTGCCGAAGCTCATCGGCCCGCCCTTGCCACCTGCACCGCCTTGCATCTGGCGCATGAAGAACATGAACACGGCAATGATCACCAGGATCGGGAAGCTGGCAACCAACAGTTGGGTCCAGATACTTTGCTGCTCAGGCTGCTTGCCTTCGACTACCACGTGGTTATCCACGAGGTCGCCGATCAGACCGTTGTCCTGAATGGCCGGACGAATGGTCTTGAAGCTGTCGCCATCATTGCGCTTGCCAGTGATGACATAACCGTCCACGGCTACGCGCTCGACCTTGCCATCCTTGACCTGCTGGATGAAGTCGGAATAGTTGAGGGTCTGTGGCTCGTTAGGGCTGGAGAAGTTGTTCATCACCGTCACCAGGACAGCCGCGATGATCAACCACAGGATAAGATTCTTTGCCATATCGTTCAATTAACTACCCTCTGAAGCAAGCTCCGCAACTGGCGCGCGCTTCGCATGATATTCACCGGCCTAACTTACTACATTACCTACAGCTCTGGCAGGCGCCGTCTGTAACCCTTTGTGAAACATTGACTACACAATATTCGCTATTGCTTGTGGGGCGAAATACTAAAAACCTATCGCCCCGCAAAAAAACCTCGTTTTACTCACTACGGCCGCGGTAGCCCCAAGCCAGCATATATTGCTCGCGGGAACTGCCACGGGAAGAGTCCGGCTTGATCATCTGGACCTTGTCGAACTTCTGACGAGCGTCCTTCACGTAAGCGTCAAACCCTTCACCCTGAAAAACCTTGATCACAAAATTGCCACCGGGCTTGAGTATCCGGGCGGCCAAATCAAGCGCCAGCTCACAAAGGAACATGGCTTTTGGCATGTCTACCTCAGGCGTACCACTCATATTGGGGGCCATATCGGAAATCACAAGGTCCACCTGCGAATTACCCACGGCCTCAAGGATCTGCGCGAGCACTGCGTCCTGGGTGAAGTCACCCTGGATGAAGGTCACGTCCGGAATGCTGTCCATTTCCAGGATGTCCGAGGCGATCAAGCGCCCCTGACCACCAATCAGCCGACTGGTGACCTGCGACCAGCCACCGGGCGCTGCACCCAGGTCGACAACGCTCATGCCCGGACGGATCAGCTTGTATTTCTCCTGGACCTCCAGAAGCTTGTAACTGGCACGCGAACGGTAGCCATCCTTCTGCGCCTGCTTCACATAGGGATCATTGACATGTCTTTTCAGCCAACCAAGGCTTGTCTTGGAACGCGCCATTGGGCACCTCGATGATAAGGGTCGTGATTAATTGGGCGGATCCACGCACCCTCGGGTAAAATGGCCGCCATTTTACAGAATCCAGACTAAAGGGTCAGATTATGCCGCTCACTCAAGAGCAGAAGAAACAGTACAAATCCATTGGCCACCATCTGAAACCAGTTTTGACGGTGGCTGACAACGGTTTGACTGAAGGTGTGTTAGCCGAGCTGGAACGCGCATTGGGCGATCACGAACTGATCAAGATCAAGCTCAACATCCTCGATCGCGAATCGCGCCTGGCTGCCATTGCCGAACTGTGCAAGGTCGGCAAGGCGGACCTGGTACAGGTCATCGGCAAGATGGCGCTGATTTACCGCAAGAACTTCAGCGTAAACAAGCAACTGTCGAACGTCCACCGCTTCAAGTGATGAAACGGGTCAAGGGTGTGCTTCGCGCACCCTGCCACCCCATCCTGGCACCGGCTGCAGCACCAGCAGCAAACCGGAAAACCCCAGCACCAGGTAACTGAACAACAGCCAATGCTCCGCCTCCGGCCATTGCATGCGTACCACCAGGTACATCGTGCTTGCATACAACGCCATCAACAGCAGTTGCCCGCGAATATCGCGCCATAGACTGACAAGGCCCTTGGCCTGAACCAGCACCAAAACCTGAGAAACCACGCACGCCGCTGAAAAACCCACCAGCAGCGTATTCAGCATGCTTGAAATTTCATTGATCAGCAGCGGCGCCAGGCCAATCTGGCCCAGCACCGGCAGCAAACCCAAATGCAGCAGCCACAGGCCGCCAACCCACAACATCTGGGTCAGCTGCCAGAGCATGGCGCCCGCACGCAGCGGGCGCCAGCCTTCAGATATGGCGGACTTCGACAATCTCATACTCGATCACGCCACCAGGCGTCTTGACCGCCACCACATCACCCTCCTCCTTGGCAATCAAGGCGCGGGCCAAGGGCGAACCGACGGAAATCTTGCCGAGTTTGAAGTCAGCCTCGTCCTCACCCACGATGTGGTAAGTAACGCGCTCATCCGTCTCGACGTTGGCGATTTCCACGGTAGTGCCGAAAATCACTTTGCCAGTGTGCGGGATGCTCGTGACATCGATGATGACCTGGTTCTGAATCCGGCCTTCAATGTCACGAATCCGCGCCTCGACCATACCCTGCTGCTCGCGGGCAGCGTGGTACTCGGCGTTTTCCTTCAAGTCACCCAGCTCGCGGGCCGTACCGATGTCCTGGCTAAGCTTTGGACGTACGACCTTGGTCAGGTGAGTGTGCTCTTCTTCCAGGGCGCGCGCGCCCTGGACGGTCATTGGGTATTTGATCATGCCTTCAATCCTGCGTGTAGATCCTGCAAGCGGCGCACGGTCTTCTCGGGACCGAACTTCAACGCTTCGCAGATGGCTTCGCCAGCAGCAATGGTAGTGGTGCAGTAGATCTTGTGCTGCAAGGCATTACGACGAATGGAATAGGAATCAGCGATCGACTGACGGCCTTCGGTGGTGTTGATGATCAGCGTGACTTCGTCATTCTTGATCATGTCGACCACGTGCGGACGACCTTCGGTCACCTTGTTCACACGACGCACTTTCAGGCCAGCAGCTTCGATCAGCTTGGCTGTCCCGGCAGTGGCAACCACTTCAAAGCCCAGGCTGATCAGATCACGCGCTACGCCGGCAACCAGTGGCTTGTCGTCGTCACGCACGCTGATGAACGCGGTACCGCCGGTCGGCAGCACTTCGCTGGCGCCCATCTGGGCCTTGGCGAACGCTTCACCGAAGGTGTCACCCACGCCCATCACTTCACCGGTGGACTTCATCTCTGGGCCCAGGATCGGGTCAACGCCAGGGAATTTGGCGAATGGGAACACCGCCTCTTTCACGCTGTAGAAGTTAGGAATGATTTCCTTGGTGAAGCCGATTTCCTTCAGGGTCTTACCGGCCATCACGCGAGCCGCGATCATGGCCAGGGAAACACCGATGCACTTGGACACGAACGGCACGGTACGCGAAGCACGCGGGTTGACTTCGATCACGTAGATGTCGTCGCCTTGCAGCGCCAACTGTACGTTCATCAAGCCGACCACGCCCAGTTCCAGGGCCATTTTCTTGACCTGTTCGCGCATCTCGTCCTGAATGTGCGCCGGCAGCGAGTACGGCGGCAGCGAGCACGCGGAGTCACCGGAGTGAACGCCGGCCTGCTCGATGTGCTGCATGATCGCGCCGATCACCACGTCGGTGCCGTCACAGACCGCATCCACGTCCATTTCGATGGCGCAGTTGAGGAAGTGGTCGAGCAGCACTGGGCTGTCGTTGGACACTTTCACCGCGTCACGCAGGTAGCGCTTGAGCTCTTCTTCTTCGTAGACGATTTCCATCGCACGGCCGCCCAGTACGTAGGACGGACGCACCACCAGCGGGTAACCGATCTTGCCGGCGGCGCGAATGGCTTCGTCTTCGCTGCGCACGGTAGCGTTAGGCGGCTGACGCAGATTCAGGCGCTCGACCATCTGCTGGAAGCGCTCACGGTCTTCAGCGCGGTCGATGGCGTCAGGGCTGGTGCCGATGATCGGTACGCCAGCCTCTTCAAGGGCACGCGCCAGTTTCAGCGGGGTCTGGCCGCCGTACTGGACGATCACACCTTTAGGCTTCTCGACGCGGACGATTTCCAGCACGTCTTCCAGGGTCACCGGTTCGAAGTACAGGCGATCGGAAGTGTCGTAGTCAGTGGAAACAGTTTCCGGGTTGCAGTTGACCATGATGGTCTCGTACCCGTCGTCGCGCAGCGCCAGTGCCGCGTGAACGCAGCAGTAGTCGAACTCGATGCCCTGGCCGATACGGTTTGGACCGCCGCCCAGGATCATGATCTTGTCGCGACCCGATGGCGCAGCCTCGCACTCCTCCTCGTAGGTCGAGTACAGGTAGGCGGTGTCGGTGGCGAACTCGGCCGCGCAGGTATCAACGCGCTTGTAGACCGGGTACACCTCGAGCTTGTGGCGGTGACGGCGCAGGGCCTTCTCGGTCACACCCAGCAGCTTGGCCAGGCGCATGTCGGAGAAGCCTTTGCGCTTGAGACGGAACATCAGGTCGCGGTCGATGCTGGTCAGACCCAGGGTCTTGACCTTCTCTTCGTCCTTGATCAGATCTTCCATCTGCACCAGGAACCAACGATCGATCATGGTCATGCTGAAGATGTCGTCAACACTCATGCCGGAGCGCATTGCGTCCGCCACGTACCAGATACGCTCGGCACCCGGCACGGTCAGCTCGCGCTTGAGCACGCTCATGCTTTCCGGGTTGCTCAGGTCAACTTTCTCGTCCAGGCCGCAGACGCCGACTTCCAGGCCGCGCAGGGCTTTCTGCAGGGATTCCTGGAAGGTCCGGCCGATGGCCATGACTTCACCAACCGACTTCATCTGCGTGGTCAGGCGCGCGTCAGCCTTGGCGAATTTCTCGAAGGCGAAACGCGGCAGCTTGGTCACGACGTAGTCGATGGACGGCTCGAAGGACGCCGGGGTCTTGCCGCCGGTGATGTCGTTCGACAGCTCGTCGAGGGTGTAGCCGACCGCCAGCTTGGCCGCGACCTTGGCGATCGGGAAGCCGGTAGCCTTGGAAGCGAGTGCCGAGGAACGGGACACACGCGGGTTCATCTCGATGACAACCATGCGGCCTGTGTCCGGGCAGATACCGAACTGTACGTTGGAACCACCGGTTTCCACGCCGATCTCGCGCAGTACCGCCAGGGAGGCGTTACGCAGGATCTGGTATTCCTTGTCCGTCAGGGTCTGTGCTGGCGCAACAGTGATCGAGTCACCGGTGTGCACGCCCATCGGGTCGAAGTTTTCGATCGAGCAGACGATGATGCAGTTGTCCTTCTTATCGCGGACAACCTCCATTTCGTACTCTTTCCAGCCGATCAGGGATTCGTCGATCAGCAGTTCCTTGGTCGGCGACAGGTCCAGGCCACGGGCACAGATTTCTTCGAACTCTTCACGGTTGTAAGCGATACCGCCACCGGTGCCGCCCATGGTGAAGGACGGACGGATGATGCACGGGAAGCCCAGCTTCTCGAGGACCGCATTGGCCTCTTCCATGCTGTGGGCGATACCGGAGCGCGGGCAGTCCAGGCCGATGGATTTCATCGCCTTGTCGAAACGCGAACGATCTTCAGCCTTATCGATGGTGTCGGCGTTGGCGCCGATCATTTCCACACCGAATTTTTCCAGAACGCCTTCGCGCTCCAGGTCCAGGGCGCAGTTCAGCGCGGTCTGGCCGCCCATGGTTGGCAGCAGTGCATCTGGACGCTCTTTCTCGATGATCTTGGCAACGGTCTGCCACTTGATCGGTTCGATGTAGGTGGCGTCAGCCATGGCCGGGTCGGTCATGATGGTGGCTGGGTTGGAGTTCACCAGGATGACGCGGTAACCCTCTTCGCGCAGGGCTTTGCAGGCCTGAGCGCCGGAGTAGTCGAATTCGCAGGCCTGGCCGATAACGATCGGGCCAGCGCCGAGAATCAGGATGCTTTTAATGTCTGTACGTTTTGGCATGGGTTTGTCACTCAAATCCGCAGGTCAGTCGGCAAGCCGTCTTGTTCAATCTGTGAAGCCTTGAGGGGGTCACCGCAGCGGTGGCCACCCCCAGGCTTTGCTACATCTAGGCCCGCGCTCAGCGACGCTTGGCCATCTCGTTGATGAAGCGATCGAACAGTGGCGCTACGTCGTTCGGGCCAGGGCTGGCTTCAGGGTGACCCTGGAAGCTGAAGGCGCTCTTGTCGGTACGCTCGATACCTTGCAGGGTGCCGTCGAACAGCGATTTGTGGATCGCACGCACGTTGGCTGGCAGGGTCGCTTCGTCCACGGCAAAACCGTGGTTCTGGCTGGTGATCATCACCACACCGCTGTCCAGGTCCTGGACCGGGTGGTTGGCACCGTGGTGGCCGTGGCCCATTTTCAGGGTCTTGGCACCGGAGGCCAGGGCCAGCAGTTGGTGACCGAGGCAGATACCGAACACCGGGATCTCGGTTTCAAGGACTTCCTTGATCGCCTGGATCGCGTAGTCGCAAGGCTCCGGGTCACCCGGGCCGTTGGACAGGAACACGCCGTCTGGCTTGAGGGCCAGGACGTCGGCCGCCGGGGTTTGCGCCGGCACCACGGTGACGCGGCAGCCGCGCTCGACCAGCATGCGCAAGATGTTCAGCTTGACGCCGTAGTCGTAAGCCACCACGTGATGGGGCAACTCACTGGCTTCGATGGTCGCGTGGCTGTCGGTTTTCAAGTCCCAGACAGTCGAGCGCCATTCATATTGCTCTTTGGTGCTGACGACTTTCGCCAGGTCCATGCCCTTCAGGCCTGGGAAACCGCGCGCTGCTGCCAGAGCGGCTTCTTCAGAGATATTGTCACCAGCCATGATGCAGCCGTTCTGCGCGCCTTTCTCACGCAGGATGCGTGTCAGGCGGCGGGTGTCGATACCAGCAATAGCCACCACATTGTTGGCTTTCAGGTAGTCGGACAGGGACATGGTGTTACGCCAGTTGCTCGCAACCAGAGGCAGGTCACGGATGACCAGGCCGGCAGACCATACGCGGTCGGACTCGGCATCTTCTGGCGTGGTGCCAGTGTTGCCAATATGCGGGTAAGTCAGGGTAACGATCTGTTGGGCGTAGGAAGGATCGGTAAGGATTTCCTGATAGCCGGTCATGGCGGTGTTAAACACCACCTCTCCAACGGTTTGACCGTCGGCTCCAATGGCTTCGCCGCGAAAAATGCTGCCATCAGCAAGGGCGAGTATGGCTGGCTTAGTCAAGAAGACCTCCCGTAAATAAAGCCTGAAGGGGCGATCGCAGGTTGTAAAAAAGCGGAGTGACGTATGGACACGTCACCCCGCTTCTTCACTGAATTATTCTGCGCGCTTTTAGTGGACACACTAAAGCTGTAGCTTACAGAAAAAGGCATTTTTGGTCTACCGCCAATGAGCCTGAAAGGCTAGAGAATGCGACAGGGCGTCGCTTGGCGGGGAAAAACGGGCTCGAACGCAGGGTTCGAACCCGATTTCGGGCACATCTTAACGCAAATCGAGCACGTCTTGCATGTCATACAGGCCCGGCTCGCGACCATCGAGCCATAGCGCAGCACGCACCGCGCCCTTGGCGAAGGTCATGCGACTGGAAGCCTTGTGAGTCACCTCCAGGCGCTCACCCTCGCAGGCGAACAGCACTGTGTGATCACCTACCACATCACCACCGCGCACGGTGGCAAAGCCGATGGTCTCGCGCTCACGAGCGCCGGTATGGCCTTCACGACCGTAGACCGCGACTTTCTGCAGGTCACGCCCCAGCGCATCGGCAATCACCTCGCCCATGCGCAGCGCCGTGCCGGATGGCGCATCGATCTTGTGCCGGTGATGAGCCTCGATGATCTCGATATCGGCATCATCACCCAACACCCGCGCTGCCATATCCAGCAGCTTGAGCGACAGGTTGACCCCGACGCTGAAGTTGGCCGCAAACACGATCGGAATATCCTTGCCCGCCTCGGCCAGCACCTGCTTCTGCGCGGCGTCCAGGCCCGTCGTGCCGATGACCATGGCCTTGCCTGCCTTGCGGCAGAACGCCAGGTTCTTGAGCATGACTTCCGGCAGCGTGAAGTCGATCAACACATCGAACTCCTGCGCCACGACCTCCAGGTTGCCCACCAGGGACACCCCGATCCGCCCCAGCGACGCCAGCTCACCGGCATCCACGCCGATCAGCGTGCTGCCAGGGCGCACGATGGCCGCCGTCAGGCCAGTGAGCGGTGCGCGCTGCTGCACCGCCTCCACCAGAATCTTGCCCATGCGCCCAGCAGCGCCCATCACAGCTATACGTCGCATACCAGATTCCTTACAGGTCGCCGAAGAAACGCTTCACGCCTTCGAACCAACCCGTGGTTTTCGGCGAGTGGCTGTTGTCATCCGCCAGGGAGCTGCGGAACTCTTCCAGCAATTCACGCTGACGACGACTCAGGTTGACCGGAGTCTCGACCGCCACACGGCACATCAGGTCGCCAGCACCACCGCCACGCACCGGCGCAACGCCTTTGCCACGCACGCGGAACTGCTTGCCGGTTTGCGTACCCTCAGGGATCTTCAGCTTGACCCGACCATCGAGAGTCGGAATCTCCAGCTCGCCGCCCAAGGCAGCATCGACAAAGCTGATTGGCACTTCACAGAACAAGTGCTTGCCGTCGCGCTGGAAGATCGAGTGCTCGCGCACGTTGATCACCACGTACAGGTCGCCGGTCGGCCCACCCTGGGTCCCCGCCTCACCCTCACCCGACAGGCGGATGCGATCACCAGTATCAACGCCCGCCGGCACTTTCACCGACAGGGTCTTGTACTCTTCGACACGCCCTTCGCCGTTGCAGGAGTTGCACGGGTCGGAAATGATCTTGCCCTGGCCGTGGCAGCGCGGGCAGGTTTGCTGCACCGAGAAGAACCCTTGCTGCATGCGCACCTGGCCGATACCGCCGCAGGTTGGGCACGTCACGGGCGAGGAGCCCTTCTTGGCGCCCGAACCGTCGCACGGCTGGCAGTTGACCAGCGTCGGAACCCGGATATTCACGGTCGTGCCGCGCACCGCTTCTTCCAGGTTCAGCTCCAGGGTGTAGCGCAGGTCGCTGCCGCGCTGCGCGCCGCCACGGGAACCGCCACGACCACCACCAAAGAAATCACTGAACACATCACCAAAGATGTCAGAGAAGTTCTGCCCGCCGAAACCGGCACCGCCGCCACCCATGCTTGGGTCGACACCGGCATGACCATACTGGTCGTACGCCGCGCGCTTGCTGGAATCGGACAGTACTTCGTAGGCCTCGTTGGCCTCCTTGAACATTTCTTCCGACGCTTTGTCGTCAGGATTACGGTCCGGGTGATGCTTCATCGCCAAGCGACGGTAGGCCTTCTTCAGGTCTGCTTCGCTCGTGCCACGCTCGACACCCAACACTTCGTAATAGTCACGCTTTGCCATAAGTCTTTGCACTCTTAAGGACGTCCGGCAAACCCCTCCTGAGCCTTGCCAAACTCGTTGAGCCCCAATACAGGCCCGGACCCAACTCACGTCAATTCAACGATCCTGGTCTTTGATTCGATACGGTACTTGCGGCTCGAAAAGCAGGAGCATTCCCGGCCATACCATCCGCAGGCGAACGTTGTCGCACGCGGTAAAAATTCGTGTACTCCAGACACGCCAACGCGGGAGCAAGCTCCCGCGCGGCGACATCCTACCAGTCACCGCACAAAGGCAGTCAACCGGCCGACCAACAACTTACTTGTGGTCTTTAACTTCTTCAAACTCAGCATCGACAACGTCGTCAGCCTTTTGCGCCGATTCACCTTGTGGTGCTGCGCCTTCAGCTGGCTGAGCCTGTTCGGCGTACATCTTCTGCGCCACTGGCGCGGAGACTTTCGACAGCTCCTCGACCTTGGCGTCGATGGCAGCCTTGTCGTCGCCTTTGACGGCGGCTTCCAGGGCAACCACTGCAGCTTCGATGGCAGCCTTCTCTTCAGCAGTCACTTTGTCGCCAGCATCTGCGACCATCTTGCGAGTCGAGTGCACCAGCGCATCACCCTGGTTGCGGGCGGACGCCAGCTCTTCGAACTTGCGGTCTTCGTCGGCGTTGGTTTCAGCATCACGAATCATCTGCTGAATTTCTTCCTCGGACAGACCGGAGTTGGCCTTGATCACGATCGACTGGGTCTTGCCGGTGGCCTTGTCCTTGGCGCCTACGTGCAGGATGCCGTTGGCGTCGATGTCGAAGGTCACTTCAATTTGTGGCACGCCACGTGGTGCTGGTGGAATCTCAGCCAGGTCGAACTTGCCCAGGGACTTGTTCTGGGCGGCTTGCTTACGCTCGCCTTGCAGCACGTGAATGGTCACAGCGCCCTGGTTGTCGTCGGCAGTCGAGAACACTTGCGATTTCTTGGTAGGAATCGTGGTGTTTTTCTCGATCAGCGCGGTCATCACGCCACCCATGGTTTCGATACCCAGGGTCAGCGGGCTGACGTCGAGCAGCAGCACGTCTTTCACGTCACCGGCCAGTACCGCGCCCTGGATAGCAGCACCCATGGCAACCGCTTCGTCCGGGTTCACGTCTTTACGGGCTTCTTTACCGAAGAAATCGGTAACAGCCTTCTGCACCAGAGGCATACGGGTCTGACCGCCGACCAGGATCACGTCGTTGATCGCGCCAACGTCGATACCCGAGTCTTTCAGCGCAATGCGGCAAGGCTCGATGGTGCGTTGAACCAGGTCTTCTACCAGCGCTTCCAGCTTGGCGCGGGAGATTTTCACGTTCAAGTGCTTAGGACCGGTCGCGTCTGCAGTGATGTACGGCAGGTTGACGTCAGTCTGCAGGCTCGAAGACAGCTCGATCTTGGCTTTTTCAGCGGCTTCTTTCAGGCGCTGCATGGCCAGCGGGTCACCCTTGAGGTTCATGCCGCTTTCTTTCTTGAATTCGTCGACGAGGTAGTCGATCAGACGAATGTCAAAGTCTTCACCGCCCAGGAACGTGTCACCGTTGGTGGCCAGTACTTCGAATTGGTGCTCGCCATCGACTTCAGCGATTTCGATCACCGAAACGTCGAAAGTACCGCCGCCCAGGTCATAAACGATCACGGTGTGATCGCCCTTGGCCTTGTCCATACCGTAAGCCAGTGCAGCTGCGGTTGGTTCGTTGATGATGCGTTTTACGTCCAGACCAGCAATACGACCGGCGTCTTTGGTCGCCTGACGCTGGCTGTCGTTGAAGTAGGCTGGAACGGTGATCACCGCTTCAGTCACTGCTTCGCCGAGGTAATCTTCGGCGGTTTTCTTCATTTTCTTGAGGATTTCAGCCGAGATCTGTGGCGGCGACATTTTCTGGCCGTTCACTTCAACCCAAGCGTCGGCATTGTCTGCCTTGACGATCTTGTAAGGGACCATCTGGATGTCTTTCTGAACCACTTCTTCTTCGAAGCGACGACCGATCAAACGCTTCACCGCGTACAGGGTGTTATGCGGATTGGTCACTGCCTGACGCTTGGCCGACTGGCCAACCAGGATTTCGCCATCGTTGGCGTAGGCCACGATCGACGGAGTGGTACGCGCGCCTTCGGCGTTCTCGATAACTTTTACGTTGCCGTTTTCAAGGATGGAGACGCAGGAGTTGGTAGTCCCCAGGTCGATACCGATAATTTTGCCCATGTTAACTCTCCCGAAACTTTGGATTTGGTTGCCGCAGCAGTGGTGGCTAACTGCGGTAGCACTTAAACGCTTGACTTATAAATGGGGGCCTTGCGGCGGATTTCAAGCCTGCTCGTCAATCGAGGGCGAAACCGGCGCCGGGGCCTTGCTGACCACAACCATGGCCGGGCGCAGCAGGCGACCATTGAGCACGTAGCCCTTCTGGAACACCTTCAGTACGCTGTTGGGTTCCATGTCGGCGCTTTCCTGCATCGCCATCGCCTGATGGTGCTCGGCGTTGAACGGCTCACCTTCCGGATCGATCGCTTCCAGCTGATAACGCTTGAGGGTGTCCTGGAACATTTTCAGGGTCAGTTCAATCCCTTCACGCATCGGACGAATGCTTTCGTCGTCCGGATTGGACAACTCCAGGCCGCGCTCCAGGCTGTCGATGATCGGCAGCAGGTCGCCAGCGAATTTTTCCAGCGCGAACTTGTGAGCCTTTTCTACATCCTGCTCGGCGCGACGGCGGACGTTCTGCAGATCAGCTGCAACACGCAAAGCCTGATCCTGAGCGCCAGCCAGTTGCTCTTCGAGCACTTGTACACGAGCCACCAGGTCTTCACCCGATGCTTGGGGAGCCTGATTGGCGTCTAGATTTTGCGTATCCAGCGTCTGTTCGTCAGCCATAGATTTCTCCTTTCAAAATCGTGCGCGAACTCGACTCGCGCTTCTGTTCCGGTATATGGGGTCGCAATTTGCAGGTTCAAGGGCCTGCCGTGTGCAGAAGCGCATTACCCACACAAAAACCGCTGAATTGGCCTGGCGCCAGGTTTTAAAAAAACACCGACACCAAGCAAATCGAGCTAAACGAGGGCATTGTCAGAGGCAAATAAACTACTGTATAAATAACCAGACCTTAAGCCTGGGAGCGGCCTTTATGCTGGTGCACCTGTCCGTACACAACTACGCCATCGTTGAACATCTCGATCTCGAACTGGATCGCGGGATGAGCGTGATCACAGGGGAAACCGGCGCCGGCAAGTCGATCATGCTCGACGCCCTGGGTCTGACCCTGGGCGATCGCGCCGACAGCGGCGTGGTACGCCCGGGCGCGGAAAAGGCCGACATCCTCGCCACCTTCGACCTGGTTGATATCCCCGAAGCCCGCACCTGGCTCGCCGAGCGCGACCTGGACAACGACGGCCCGTGCATCCTGCGCCGGGTCATCACCGCCGAGGGTCGCTCGCGCGGCTACATCAACGGCACGCCCTGCCCCCTTGGCGACCTCAAGGCCCTCGGCGAACTGCTGATCGACATCCACAGCCAGCACGAGCACCAGTCACTGCTCAAGACCGATACCCATCGCCGCCTGCTGGACGAATATGCCGGCGCCACCGACCTGGCCCGCCAGGTCCAGCTCGCCGCCCAGCGCTGGCGCCAGACCCGCCAGGAACTCGAACGCCTGTCCAACTCCGGCGACGAACAGCGCGCTCGCCACCAGTTGCTCAGCTATCAACTCGAAGAGCTGGAAAACCTCGGCCTCGGCGACAACGAGCTGGAGCAGCTTGAGCAAGAGCATAAAAACCTGACCAACGCAGAAACCCTGCTGGGCATTTGCCGACAGGTGGTCGAGCAGTGCAGCGAAAGTGATTCCGGTAATGTGCTGAACGCCCTGACTGCCAGCCTCAATCGCCTGTCCAGCGTCAACAACTCGGTCAACGCCCTGGGTGAAGCCACCAACTTGCTCACCAGTGCGCAGATCCAGGTCGAAGAAGCAGTCGGCGAACTGAACCGATTCCTCGACAACTTCGACGCCGATCCGGCACGCCTGCAACAACTCGAAGAGCGCCTGGACACCATCTATACCCTGGCACGCAAACACCGGATCCAGCCGACCGAGGTAGCCGACCTCCAGCAACGCCTGCTGGACGAGCTCGAAACCCTGAATGCCAACGATGAGTCCATCGAGCGCCTCAGCGAAGAACTGGGGGCTTTCGCCCGCCACTACCAAGAGAAAGCCCGGGAACTGAGTGACTTGCGCCACCAGGCTTCCTCCAGCCTGGCCCACGCCGTCGAACAGGAAATCCAGCGCCTGGGCATGCCGGGCGGGCGTTTCAGCATCGAACTACGCGCCAACACCAGCGCCGAGCTGCTGCCCAATGGCCTGGAGCAGGTGGAACTGTTGGTCAGCGCCAACCCCGGGCAACCGCTCAAGGCGCTGGCGAAAGTCGCCTCCGGTGGCGAGCTGTCGCGCATCAGCCTGGCCATTCAGGTGATCACCGCGCAAACCTCGCGCATACCGACCCTGGTGTTCGACGAAGTGGACGTGGGCATCGGCGGCCCGACCGCGGAAATTGTCGGCCAACTGCTGCGCCGCCTTGGCGAGCGCGGCCAGGTCCTGACGGTCACGCACCTGCCGCAGGTGGCCTCCCAGGGGCATCAACACCTGTTTGTGCACAAGGTCCGCGGCGACCAAGCCACGCGCACTGCGGTATCCAAACTGAGCAAGAACGAGCGAATAGAAGAAGTGGCACGAATGCTGGGGGGTATCGACCTGACCAAGGAATCCCTGGCTCACGCGAAAAAAATGGTGGTAACGGCCAAAAGTTGAATCGGCCAGACAGCACGAAGGCGACCCTTGGGTCGCCTTCGTTCGTTTCACGGACCTGAGTCCGCGCGACATGCTTACTTTTTAGTACGTACGTACAGCACCAAGTTGTGATCCACCAACTCGAAACCGTGCTTCTCGACGATCGCCTTCTGAAGCTTTTCGATTTCTTCGTCGAAGAATTCGATCACTTCACCGGAATCCACGTTGACCATATGGTCGTGGTGACCGCCGTCAGCCAGTTCGAAGACCGCGTGGCCGCCGTCGAAGTTATGACGGACCACAAGACCAGCGGCTTCGAATTGAGTCAGTACACGGTAAACCGTGGCCAGACCGACATCCTCGCCAGCTTCCATCAGTGCCTTGTAGACATCCTCGGCACTCATGTGACGCTGCTCGGCGGAATCGAGCATTTGCAGAATTTTGACCCGTGGCAGGGTCACTTTAAGGCCGGCTTTGCGTAGTTCGCTATTTTCAACCATGGTCAGCTTTCTCGCGATGCTGCTTCGCAGCTTCTCTTAATGCGGGTATGATCGGCGTTTACGTTGTCCCAGCCAAGATAGTGGAAGTCGCCCACCGATGCAAAACACCAAGCTCTTGCTAACCAGTTTCACCTTCGTGGGACTGCTCGCACTCGCCGGTTGTTCATTCCCCGGGGTTTACAAAATCGACATCCAGCAGGGCAATGTCGTCACGCAGGACATGATAGACCAGTTACGCCCGGGAATGACCCGTCGGCAAGTACGGTTTATCATGGGCAACCCTCTGCTGACCGACACGTTCCATGCCAATCGCTGGGATTACCTGTACAGCCTGCAGCCTGGCGGCGGTGAACGCCAACAGGAACGCATCAGCGTTATCTTCAATCCAGACGACCAACTCGTCAGCTTGTCGGGCGACTTCATGCCTGGCGTAAGCCGTGATGAAGCCCTGATGGGCAAGGACAGCGGCACCAGCGTGTCCGCCCCAGTGGAAAACGTCGAACAGCCAAAACCAGAAAAGCCGGTCAAGCCAGGCTCGCTACTGGACCAGATCCAGAAAGACGTCGACGGCGTAGAAACCGTACCGGTACCAACACCTGAGCCGTTGGACACCACGCAGTAACATTATGCGACATAAGAAAAAGCCCGGCATGCCGGGCTTTTTTATTGCGTGTCAAAAGTGCCTCGCCGTAAGGGCGAAGCCCTAGGTGGCCGTTACCGCAACAACGAATATACCCCCCAAAAAAACCTCAATCCCCCCTAGCCCGCGCCGCCTTAGCCGCCCGCAACCGACGAACCTCCTTGGGATCAGCCAACAACGGCCGATAAATCTCAATCCGATCCCCCGCCCGAACCAGGCAGTGCTCAGGATCAACCACCACCCTGCCAAAAATACCCACAACACAACTCGCCAGATCCAGCTCCGCAAACTCCCCGGCTATCCCCGACAACTGCAGTGCCGAACGCACACTACACCCCGCAGGCACCTGAACCGCCAGCAACACCTGACGATCAACGGCGGCATACACCACCTCGACGTCCATCATCGACTCAACCATGCAGTTGCTTGGCCCGCTGACAGAACGCATCCACCAGGGTATTGGCAGCCTGATTGAACAGCGGCCCCAGTGTCGCCCGCACAATCGGCCCGGCGTAGTCGAACGTCAGGTCCAGGCTGATCTTGCAGGCCTTCTCGCCCAAGGGCTTGAACACCCAGAGACCATGCAGCTGGGTGAAAGGCCCTTCCTCAAGGTTCATCTCGATCGAATGCCCAGGCACCAGCGTGTTACGCGTAACAAAATGCTGGCTGAGCCCACCCTTGGCCACCCCGACGCTGGCACGCATATGCTCGGCGGAGCTTTCCATCACCTTGGCCTCGGAACACCAGGGCAGGAACTCCGGATAACGCGCCACGTCATTGACCAGGTCATAAAGCGCTTGCGCCGGATACGGCAACAGGGCCGAACGTTGAATATGGGTCGTCATGTCAGCGTCACTTCCACAGCTGGGCGGCAAACACTACAAGAATGCCGATGGGCGCCACATAGCGCATCAAAAACAAGGTCAGGGCAAACAGCGCCGGATTGCGGATCGACAATTCGTCGCGCACCGCTCCCCGATTCATGACCCAACCCGCAAACACCACAAAACACAATCCACCGAGCGGCAACATGATCCGCGAGGTGAAGAAATCGATCACGCCAAAGAAGTCCAGGCCGCTGTGCGCACCCCATTGGTAGAGGTGAAACCCGGCGCCGTCGTTCACAAAAAACTTGGCCTGCTTCCAGATATTGAAGGAAAACACCGTCCCCAGGCCAACAAACCAGCAACTGAAGGCCAGCCAGAACGTCACCCAGCCCCGGCGAATTTTCGTCCGCTCAACCAGGTACGCGACCATCGGTTCAAGCAGCGAGATCGCCGAACTCCAGGCGGCAATGGCCACCAGGACAAAAAACACCACCCCCATCACCTGGCCGAACGCCACATTACCAAAGGCAAAAGGCAGGCTGACAAACATCAGCCCAGGCCCCTCACTCGGGTTCAAACCGCCGGCAAACACAATCGGAAACAACGCCAGGCCGGCCAGCAGCGAAACAAAGGTGTCCAGCAGGGCAACCCCGACCACGGTGCCGGAGATCGACGAATCCTTGGGCATATACGCACCGTAGATCATGATCGAGCCCACGCCCACGCTCAGGGAAAAGAACGCATGTCCCATGGCGGGCAACAGGCCGCCAAGGACTTTCGCCGAATCGAAGTCGAACATGAAATGCACGCCCTCCATGAAATGCCCGGTGGTCATGCTGTAGCCCAGCAACACCAGGAGCATCACGAACAGCAGCGGCATCATGATCCGCAGGCTGCGCTCCAGCCCCGCCACCACCCCCTTGGCAATGACCGCCGCCGACAGCAGCATGAACAGGCTATGCCAGAGTGTCAGGCGCCACGGGTTGGCGATCACCCCCTCAAAGTAGGCGCCGACCTGATCGGCCGCCACACCCTGGAAATCCCCCCGGCCCATGCTGATGATGTAATCCAGGGACCAGCCACCGACCACGCTATAAAAAGACAGGATCAGCAACGCCGTGATCATCCCGGCAAATGCCCCCCAGGACCATTTCGCCGAATGCCCCGCCTCCAACGCCAGCACCTTCAAGGCGTTCGCCGGACTTTGCCGGGCTCGGCGGCCAATCAGGGTTTCCGCCAGCATCACCGGCAGGCCGATCAACGCGATACACGCCAGGAACACCAGGACAAACGCACCGCCGCCATAGACGCCGACCATGTAGGGGAATTTCCAGATGCTTCCCAGGCCCACGGCCGAGCCGGTTGCAGCGAGTATGAATACCCAACGGCTCGCCCAACTACCGTGGACTGAAACCTTGTCTGACGACATCGACACTACGCCCAACCACTAAAAAAGAGGGCGCATTGTCCGGGATTCACTCAATGCGCTCAAGCACGCAGGATCCCCGTAGCCGACTCGCGCGCAACTGCCTATAATGCCGCCCCTATGGCTAAACAGAAGAAACACCCAACAGGGACCATCGCGCAGAATAAAAAGGCGCGACACGATTACTTCATCGAACATCGGTTCGAGGCTGGTCTGGTCCTGGCCGGCTGGGAAGTAAAAAGTCTGCGGGCGAGCAAGCTGCAACTGGTCGACAGTTATGTGCTGCTCAAGGATGGCGAGGCCTGGCTGCTCGGCAGCCACATCACGCCCCTGATGACCGCCAGCACCCATGTCATTGCCGACCCGGTGCGCACTCGCAAATTGCTGCTCAACCGGCGCGAGCTGGAAAAGCTGGCAGCTGCCGTGCAGCAAAAAGGCTATGCGTGCGTATGCCTGTCCTGGTACTGGAGCAAGCACATGGTCAAGTGCGAGATCGCTCTGGGCAAGGGCAAGAAGGAATACGACAAGCGCGATACCGAGCGCGAACGTGATGCCGGCCGCGAGCTGCAGCGTGCGGTGCGCAACAAGGGCAAGGAAGACTAATTTTCTTTACGCTTGTGCCCCCTATCGCGAGCAGGCTGAACTGGTCAAGTAATTCTGGACACATGTTTAGGTTTTCTACGCGACCATTTTTTCCATGGCTACCGGCGAGCGATAGTCGTTGTAGCTGTGGAGCCTGGAGTTGTTGTAGCGCATCACGTATTGCTGCAAATCAGCTCGGGCTTCCTGCTCCGAGCTGTATCCGCCTTCAGGCATCCATTCTGATTTCAGGCTGCCAAAGAAGCGCTCCATTGGGGCGTTGTCCCAACATTGCCCCTTGCGACTCATGCTCTGGTTGATCCTGTGTGCCACCAACTCATTCCTGAACTTGTGACTGGTGTACTGGCATCCCTGGTCGGAATGAAACAACACCTCTTTGGGTCGTCCTCGCAGCTCAACCGCCATGCGTAACGCTTCGCACGTCAACGTGGCATCGGATATCAGTGAAAATGACCACCCCACGAGGCGGCGTGCAAATAAATCCAGAACCGCCGCGAAATACAGCCAACGCTTACCGATCTGAATGTAGGTGACGTCCCCGCACCAGACTTGATTGATCGCCGAGACATCAAACTTGCGCTTGAGCTCGTGAGGCGCCACCAAGGCCTCTACGCCCGAAGATTTGTATTTGTGGCGCCGCCGCTGACGACTGACGATACCGGCCTCTTTCATTAGGCTGCGAGCCATGTAGCGCCCCACGCGATGCCCCTTTGCTTGCAGTTCTTTGGAAAGAGTCCGAGCACCGGCAGAGCCCCTCGACTCCTTGTGTTGCTTGATCAAAACAACGATGAGCTTCTCGCGTTCAGGATTCGATCGGCCCTGACGCTGACGCCAGACGTAAAAACTGCTTCGATTAACTTCAAATACACGACAACAATCACTAATGCCGTACTGCTCGCCTAGCTCGCTGATCAGCGGAAATGATCTTTGGAGTCCATAAGCAGGAGAGCACTGGCCTTTTTTAGGATTTCGATATCCCGATCTTTTTGCTTGAGCAGAGCTTTAAGCGCCTGGATTTCTTTTTGCTCAGGCGTAATAGCTTTCGCCCCCACCGGTGTTGAACCCAGACGCTCCTTGCGGACTTGATCGACCCAACGACGTAATGCGGTAGGTCCGATGTTCAGGCTGGCGCAGACATCTGGGACAGCTAGCCCCTCATCAAGCACCATAAGCACAGCTTTGAGTTTGAACTCGTTGGAGTAGGAGTTACGCATTTCCATAGACGCCTCAGATTTGGGCGCCATCATAGCGCCCGATTGAAGTGTCCAGAATCATTAGGCCAGTTCAAGCTCGCTCCCACATTTGTCTTGTGTTGTTCACAAAGTCAATGTGGGAGCGAGCCTGCTCGCGATGATGCAGGCCGCACCAACCCTTCTGGCTACATCCCCTTGCGCCGCTCCGCCCGGGCCTCGCGCTGCACTTGCTGCCGCACCTCTTCCAGCACCTCCTGCACATACAGGATATGGCGACTGGAGACCTCTCTTGCCTGTTCGGCGCGCCCTTCGATAATCGCCAGGTACAACTCCCGGTGCTGAGTGATCAGCATGTCGCGGGTTTCCGTGCGTTGCTGGTACATACCGCCGATGTTGGTCACCACGTTGCGCTTGAGCAGATCGAACAGCCCACGAATGGTGTGCAGCAACACCGCGTTGTGGCTGGCCTCGGCAATCGCCAGGTGAAACCTGGCGTCCGCAGCCCCCTCCTCCGCCCGGCTCACTTCATCGTGACGGGTGTAGCAGTCCTGCAACTCATCGAACGCCGCCGTCAATCGCTGACGGTCGACCTCAGTCGCCCGCAACGCCGCGTAGTAGGCGCATGAAGCTTCCAGGGTGTGACGAAATTCCAGCAAGTCACGCTGGGCTTCGGGGTTGCTCTCCAGCAGGTGCAGCAGGGGATCGCTGAAGGTCGAGCCCAGGGATTCGACCACATAATTGCCGCCACCCTGGCGACTGACCAGCAAGCCCTTGGCTGTCAATTTCTGGATCGCCTCGCGCAGCGAAGGCCGCGACACCCCAAACTGTTCAGCCAGAGCGCGCTCTGCCGGCAGCCGCTCCCCGGACTTCAGCGTGCCCTCGAGAATCATCCCTTCGAGCTGCTCGACAATATCGTCAGACAAACGGCGCTGACGAACCTGATCAAACCCCATAACTCATTCTCCACCATCCCGACGGCTCGCCGGGCTCTCTATTCTGGCCTATTGACGCCGCGCCAGCACCTACCAGAGCACATTTGATCGAGCGGATCAGATGGCCCCTGCACCGCTCATTCGACAAAAGTTTTAGGGCGGCAAATTGACACACCACCCACAAGGCTTTTAACCTAGCCCACAGCGATTGTAAATTGGTCTTACCAATTATCCAAGTACGCGTTCAGTGCCTGACCAACAACAATTAGGGGCCACCCCATATGCAAACCTGGCAACAGCTCTACAGCCCGCTCGGCAGTCTCGGCTTGTCCGCGCTCGCGGCCGTTATCCCCATCGTATTTTTCTTCCTGGCCCTGGCCGTGTTCCGCCTCAAAGGACACGTCGCCGGCAGCATCACTCTGGCGTTGTCGATCCTGGTGGCAATCTTCGCCTTCCAGATGCCGGTCGACATGGCCTTCGCCGCCGCCGGTTATGGCTTTGCCTACGGACTGTGGCCGATTGCCTGGATCATCGTGGCCGCCGTGTTCCTCTACAAACTGACGGTCAAGAGTGGCCAGTTCGAAGTGATCCGCAGCTCCGTGCTGTCGATTACCGATGACCAGCGCCTGCAAGTGCTGCTGATCGGCTTCTGCTTCGGCGCTTTCCTCGAAGGCGCGGCGGGCTTCGGTGCACCGGTGGCCATTACCGCCGCCCTGCTGGTAGGCCTTGGCTTCAACCCGCTGTACGCCGCCGGCCTGTGCCTGATTGCCAACACCGCACCCGTCGCGTTTGGCGCGCTGGGCATCCCGATCATCGTCGCCGGCCAGGTGACGGGCATCGACGCCTTCAAGATCGGCGCCATGACCGGCCGCCAGCTGCCGCTGCTGTCGCTGTTCGTGCCGTTCTGGCTGGTGTTCATGATGGACGGCATGCGCGGCGTGCGGGAAACCTGGCCAGCCGCCCTGGTGGCCGGCCTGAGCTTCGCCATCACCCAGTACTTCACCTCCAACTTCATCGGCCCGGAACTGCCGGACATCACCTCGGCCCTGGCCAGCCTGATTTCCCTGACCCTGTTCCTCAAGGTCTGGCAGCCTAAACGTACCGCTGGCGCGCAGATCGCCGGTGTCACTTCGGACGCCGTAGTCACCGCCAGCGTCGGTGGTTTCGGGCTCAAACGCAGCAGCGTGGCTTCGCCCTACAGCCTGGGTGAAATCATCAAGGCCTGGTCGCCGTTCCTGATCCTCACCGTGCTGGTGACCATCTGGACCCTCAAGCCCTTCAAGGCGATGTTTGCCGCTGGCGGCTCGATGTACAGCTGGGTGTTCAACTTCGCCATCCCGCACCTGGACCAGATGGTGGTCAAGGTCGCCCCGATCGTCACCAACCCGACGGCCATTCCTGCGGTGTTCAAGCTGGACCCGATTTCGGCGACCGGCACGGCGATTTTCTTCTCCGCACTGATCTCGATGTGGGTGCTTAAGATCAATTTCAAAACTGGTCTGACCACTTTGAAAGAGACCTTCTACGAACTGCGCTGGCCGATTCTTTCGATCGGCATGGTGCTGGCGTTTGCCTTCGTCACCAACTACTCGGGCATGTCGTCGACCATGGCCCTGGTCCTGGCAGGCACCGGCGCGGCGTTCCCGTTCTTCTCGCCGTTCCTCGGCTGGCTGGGCGTGTTCCTGACCGGCTCGGACACCTCCTCCAATGCCCTGTTCAGTTCGCTGCAAGCGACCACCGCGCACCAGATCGGCGTCAGCGACACCTTGCTCGTGGCCGCCAACACCAGCGGCGGCGTAACCGGCAAAATGATCTCGCCACAATCGATCGCCGTGGCCTGCGCCGCGACCGGCCTGGTGGGCAAGGAATCGGATCTGTTCCGCTTCACCCTCAAGCACAGCCTATTCTTTGCAACCATTGTCGGCCTGATCACACTGGCCCAGGCCTATTGGTTCACTGGCATGCTGGTGCACTAAACAACAGCGAAAGAACCGACGCCGTGGCCCGCCTGCGGCGTCTGCAACTCACAACCCGGTCTGCAAGGTTGCTGAAAGCTTGTCGCTTTACAGTCAGCAACCGCAGCGGACGGATAACCGGGACCACCCGGAGACACGCCTGATGAGCGAGCTTTTCTACAACGCCGTGCCGAACGCGACGCGGGTTGCCCCGCCACTGCCTGAACCGCGCCAGTACCCCAGCGTAAAACCGCCGCGGGTCTACCTGTTCGGCACGTGCGTGGTCGACCTGTTCTATCCCGAAGCCGGGATGGACGCGATTCACCTGCTGGAGCGCGAAGGCATTCGCGTGGAGTACCCGCAAGGCCAAAGCTGCTGCGGACAACCGGCCTACACCTCGGGTTACACCGAGCAGGCACGGACCGTGGCGCGCTCGCAACTGGCGTTGTTTGCCGGGGATTATCCGGTGGTGGTGCCGTCGGGTTCCTGCGCCGGCATGCTGCGCGAACACTACGCCGACTTGTTCAAGGACGAGCCGGACACTTTGCTGCAAGTCCAGGCGCTCGCCGCCCGCACGTATGAATTGGCCGAGTTCCTGCTGTTTGTCTGCAAGGTGCAGCTCAAGGACAGCGGCACACCGGTCAAAGTGGCCCTGCACACGTCGTGCTCGGCACGCCGCGAGATGAATACCCACCTGCACGGTCGCGAGTTGTTGGCGCAACTGAGCAACGTGGAACGGGTCAACCACGATCACGAGAGTGAATGTTGTGGCTTTGGCGGGACGTTCAGCGTCCGTATGCCAGACATTTCCGGCGCGATGGTGGCGGACAAGACCCGGTCGTTGAAGGAATCCGGCGCCCACCAGGTACTCAGTGCCGACTGCGGTTGCTTGATGAACATCAACGGCTCGCTCGAGAAACAGCAGGCAGCGTTGCGCGGCCAACACTTGGCCAGCTTCCTCTGGCAGCGAACCGGAGGTGCCCGATGAGCACTTCCACGATTATTCCGACGGTCAGTGTCGACGAAGATTTTCGCGCCCGGGCTCACAAGGCTTTGGACGACCAGCAACTGCGAAACAACTTTCGCACTGCGATGGATTCACTGATGACAAAACGGGCAGCGTCCTTCAGCGATGCCCACGAAAGAGAACATTTGCGCGCGCTGGGCAATGCTGTCCGCGCCCGCGCGTTATCCAAGCTGCCCGACCTGCTCGAGCAACTTGAACAGAACCTGACCCGCAACGGTGTGACAGTGCACTGGGCGGAAACGGTGGACGAGGCCAATGGCATCGTCCTCAAGATCATCCGCGCTCACGAGGCACGGCAAGTGATCAAGGGCAAATCGATGGTCAGCGAAGAGATGGAGATGAACCATGTCCTCGCTGAACAGGGCATTGAATGCCTGGAATCGGACATGGGCGAGTTCATCGTCCAGCTCGACCACGAGAAGCCTTCACACATTATTATGCCGGCGATCCACAAGAATGCCGGTCAGGTCGCGTCCTTGTTCCACGACAAACTTGGCGTGGAGTACACCAAGGACGTTGACCAACTCATTCAGATCGGGCGCAAAGTCTTGCGCCAGAAATTCTTCGAAGCCGACATCGGCGTCTCCGGCGTCAATTTCGCCGTGGCTGAAACCGGCACCCTGCTGCTGGTGGAAAACGAAGGCAACGGCCGCATGTCGACCACCGTACCGCCGGTGCATATCGCCGTCACCGGGATCGAGAAAGTCGTCGAGAACCTGCGCGACGTGGTCCCGCTGCTGTCGCTGCTGACCCGCTCGGCCCTCGGCCAGCCGATCACCACCTACGTCAACATGATCTCCGGTCCGCGCCAGGCCCACGAGCTCGACGGCCCGCAGCAAGTGCACCTGGTGCTGCTGGACAACGGCCGCAGCCAGGCCTTCGCCGACAGCGAACTGCGCCAGACCCTCAACTGCATCCGCTGCGGTGCCTGCATGAACCACTGCCCGGTCTACACCCGCATCGGCGGCCACGCCTATGGCGAGGTCTACCCTGGGCCGATCGGCAAGATCATCACCCCGCACATGGTCGGCCTGGCGAAAGTCCCCGACCACCCGAGCGCGTCCTCCCTGTGCGGTGCCTGCGGTGAAGTGTGCCCGGTGAAAATCCCGATCCCGGCCCTGCTGCGCCGCCTGCGCGAAGAGAACGTCAAGGCACCCGACACCCCGCACCAAGTCATGCGCGGCCAGGGCAGCAAGTACTCGCGCAAAGAGCGTTTCATCTGGAACGCCTGGGCCAGGCTCAACAGCTCGCCGACCCTGTATCGGTTGTTCGGCTTCTTCGCCACTCGCCTGCGCGCGCTCACGCCGAACAACCTCGGCCCCTGGACGCAAAACCACAGCGCGCCAAAACCGGCCGCCCGCTCACTGCACGACATGGCCCGCGAGCATCTGGGCAAACAGGGGGATCGCTGATGAGTGCCAAACAGAACATTCTCGCCAAGCTGCGCCACAGCCTGACGGGTACCACACCCGTGCCCGACAACTTCGATGAAGCGCTGGTGACCGAGCCCTACACCTACACCGCCGAACAACGCATCCCACAACTGCGCAAGCTGATGGAAGCGGTGCACACCGAAATCCACCTGACCTCGGCTGACGGCTGGCCGGCATTGCTCGCGCAGCTGTTGGCCGAGCGCCAGTTACCCAGCCTGTTGATCGCCCCGACCACCGCCCACGGGCAACGCGTCACCCAGCACTGGGCGCAACATCCCGGGCTGCCGACGCTGAAAGCCTACGACCGGCCGGTAGAACAGTGGAAATCCGAGTTGTTCAACGACACCCCGGCCAGCCTGACCGCCACCCTCGGCGCCATCGCTGCCACCGGTAGCCTGATCCTCTGGCCGACCCGCGAAGAACCGCGCTTGATGAGCCTGGTGCCGCCGGTGCATTTCGCCCTGCTCAAGGCCAGCGAAATCCGCGACAACTTCTATCAGGTACAACGCGAATTCAACTGGGCCCAAGGCATGCCGACCAACGCGCTGCTGGTGTCCGGCCCATCGAAGACCGCCGATATCGAGCAAGTCCTGGCGTACGGCGCCCACGGTCCGAAAGACCTGGTGGTACTGATCCTGGAGGACCAATGACCCTACCGACGGCTTTCCTGCGCGACGTGCAGCAACTGATTCCCCGCGAGCGGCGTTTCGACGACCCGCTGTCGACCCTGGCCTTTGGCACCGACGCCAGCTTCTACCGGCTGATCCCGCAACTGGTGATCCGCGTCGAGTCCGAAGACGAAGTGGTCAGCCTGCTGCAACTGGCCCAGCGCGACCGCGTCCCGGTGACCTTCCGCGCGGCCGGCACCAGCCTGTCCGGCCAGGCCATCAGCGACTCGGTACTGATCGTGCTGGGGGACAACTGGAACGGCCGCGAGATTCGCGGCCAGGGTACCCAGATCCGCCTGCAGCCGGGCGTCATCGGCGCTCAGGCCAACGCCTGGCTGGCTCCTTTCGGGCGCAAGATCGGCCCGGACCCGGCCTCGATCAACGCCTGCAAGATCGGCGGCATCGTCGCCAACAACGCCAGCGGCATGTGCTGCGGCACCGCCCAGAACACCTACCACACCCTGGCCGGGATTCGCCTGGTGCTGGCCGACGGCAGTCGCCTGGACAGCGAGGACCCCGCCAGCGTCGCGGCCTTTCGTGTCAGTCACGCCGACCTGCTGGAGCGCCTGGCGACCCTGGGTCGCGAGACCCGGGCCAATGCCAGCCTGGCGGCAAAAATTCGCCATAAATACCGTCTGAAAAACACCACCGGCCTGTCACTCAATGCCCTGGTGGACTACGACGAGCCTGTGGATATCTTGAGCCACCTGCTGGTGGGCTCCGAAGGCACCCTGGGCTTCATCAGCGCGGTGACCTACGACACGGTGATCGACCATCCACACAAAGCCTCGGCGCTGATCGTCTTCCCCGACGTGGAAACCTGCTGCACCGCCGTCACCGTGCTGAAAAGCCAGCCGGTCTCGGCGGTGGAACTGCTGGACCGCCGCAGCCTGCGCTCGGTGCAGGACAAACCCGGGATGCCGGCGTTCGTCCAGCAACTGTCGAGCCAGGCCTGCGCCTTGCTGATCGAGTCCCGCGCCGCCACGTCGGCGCTGCTGGAGGAACAGCTGGCGCAGATCACGAGCTCGCTGGCGCCCTTCCCGGTGGAAAAACAGGTCGACTTCACTCAGGACCCCGCGGAAAACGCCAAGCTCTGGGCGATCCGCAAAGACACCTTCCCCGCCGTCGGCGCGGTGCGCAAAACCGGGACCACGGTAATCATCGAAGACGTCACCTTCCCGGTGGAGCAACTGGCAATCGGCGTCAACCGCCTGATCGAACTGTTCGACAAACACCACTACGACGAAGCGATCCTGTTCGGCCACGCGCTGGAAGGCAACCTGCACTTCGTCTTCACCCAGGGCTTCAACAGCCCGCAAGAAGTCGCTCGCTACCAGGCGTTCATGGACGACGTGGCGCAACTGGTGGCCGTGGAATTCGGTGGCTCGCTCAAGGCCGAACACGGCACCGGGCGCAACATGGCACCCTTCGTCGAACTGGAATGGGGCAGCGATGCCTACCAGTTGATGTGGCAGCTCAAACGCCTGCTCGACCCCAACGCCATCCTCAACCCGGACGTGGTCCTCAGCGAAGACCCGCAGATCCACCTCAAGCACCTCAAGCCCTTGCCGGCTGCAGACGAGATCGTCGACAAATGCATCGAGTGCGGCTTCTGCGAGCCGGTCTGCCCGTCCAAAGGACTGACCCTGAGCCCGCGCCAGCGCATCGTCATTTGGCGCGACATCCAGGCGAAAAAACGCGCCGGCATCGACACCCGTGAACTGGAAGAAGCCTACCAATACCAGGGCCTCGACACCTGCGCGGCAACCGGCCTGTGCGCGCAACGCTGCCCAGTGGGCATCAACACCGGCGAGCTGGTGAAAAAACTGCGCAGCCGCAGCGCCACCCATGTGAAAACCGCTAGTTGGCTGGAAGGACATTTCGCCACGGCCCTGCAAGGCGCGCGCTTCACCCTGCACGTGGCCAACGGCGCGCGGATGCTGCTCGGCGCGCCACGCCTGAGCAAACTCTCGGCCCGCCTCAGCCAACTGTCGAAAGGGCAGATTCCGCAGTGGAGCAACGCCATGCCCCAGCCGGAACGGGCGATCCGCTTCAGCCCGACGGTCAGCGATGAGCGCCCGCGAGTGGTCTACCTGGCGGCCTGCGTCTCACGCGCCATGGGCCCGGCAGCGGGCGATAAGGAGCAGACCTCGCTGTACGACAAAACCCGCGGCCTGCTGGAAAAAGCCGGCTACCAAGTGGTGTTCCCGGACAACCTCGACAACCTCTGCTGCGGCCAGCCGTTCGCCTCCAAAGGCTACGCCGAACAAGCCGAACACAAACGCCAGGAACTGCTCGGCGCCCTCCTCCACGCCAGCCGCGGCGGGCTCGATCCAATCTACTGCGACACTAGCCCCTGCACCCTGCGCCTGATGCAGGACCTGGGCGACACACGCCTGGACCTCTACGACCCGGTGCGTTTCATCCGCAGCCACCTGCTGGAGCGCCTCGACTTCACCCCGCAAGACGCCCCGATTGCCGTGCACGTGACCTGCAGCACCCAACACCTGGGCGAAAGCCAGGCGCTGATCGACCTGGTCCGGCGCTGCAGCAACAACGTGGTGATCCCCGAAGGCATCCACTGCTGCGGGTTTGCCGGCGACAAAGGCTTCACCACCCCCGAGCTGAACGCCCACTCACTGCGCACCCTCAAGGACGCCGTGCAGCATTGCAGCGAAGGCATCTCCACCAGCCGCACCTGTGAAATCGGCCTCAGCCAGCACGGCGGGATCGACTACCACGGCCTGGTCTACCTGGTAGACCGCGTGACCCAGGCCCGCCCGGCATAGGGCGCACCTGGGGTGGGTGTATGTAGGAGCGAGCTTGCTCGCGATGAACTCAACAAAAAACCGGTGCTGACTGATTCAACCCGCCGCCCCCGAGTTCATCGCGAGCAAGCCGCCAGCGGGCGCCCGCCCCTACCGTCTCGGCAAAACCGCAAAAAAAAACCGAATTCCTGCGTGCGTCTATAGTCATCTAGCTAAGCCCTGCAAAAGAGCTTAACCCCCTCGGCCAGCAGCCCCATCGACCGGCAGCACCGAGCCCTCATGCACAAGGAGATACCCATGAAGCACTCTGCAATTGCTGGATTGTTCATCACCGCTGCACTGTTGGCCTCGCCGGTGTTTGCAGCGGATGAAGACCTGTGCGATGGCAATATCCAGAAACTCCAGGATGCCATCGCCACCGCGCCCGCCACCTCGGAAAACGCCATGGACAACGCCAAGGCGGCGCTGAAGAAAGCACAGGAAGCCAAGGCTGCCGGTAACACCAAAGATTGCATCGACATCACCACCGGGACCCTGACCAAAATCCAGACCCGTACCCCCGACAAGGGCTGATGCGCGCTCAAGGCCAACCTTCGGGTTGGCCTTATCGAACGCGTTGGCGTACACTGCACAGGCTTGCTGCTCAAATTGATCCACAGAGCAGTGGGCTCGGGGCCGTTTAGGATTCGACGCCGGTTGCGAAACTTTAGGTGCATGCCGAGTTGGTAACAGAACTCGTAAATCCACTGTTGCAACTACTTATAGTTGCCAATGACGAAAACTACGGCCAGGAATTCGCTCTCGCTGCGTAAGCAGCCTTAGCCCTGAGCTTCTGGTACCTTCGGGTCCAGCAATCACCAGGGGATGTCTGTAAACCCAAAGTGATTGTCATATAGAACAGAATCGCCGTGCAGTACGTTGTGGACGAATCGGCTAAAACTCACACAACTCGCCCAAAGCACCCTGCCCTTCGGGTCGCTGAGGGTTAACTTAATAGAAACGGCTACGCATGTAGTACCGACAGCGGAGTACTGGCGGACGGGGGTTCAAATCCCCCCGGCTCCACCACTTCATCATCTAAAGACGTCCACGGACGTCTTTTTTTGTGCCTGAAATCCAGTGAAATCAAGGGTTTCAGCGCTACTGGGCTCCTCGAAGGTTTTTTGAGTTCCAGCCGTTTGGGTATTCCAAATGGTATTCCAAGCGCTCCGGTGCTATTTTTTGGAATACCAAAACGGTGTCAGAGGTAGCTCTCATGCCTGCTCCAGCCCTCCGCCTCTCTGACCGCCAGCTCAAGGCAGTCAAGGCAAAAGACAAGGATTACGTCCTCAGCGATGGTGACGGCCTTCAGCTCCGGGTCAGGAGCAATGGCTCGATGCTGTGGAACTTCAATTACCGCGAGCCGGTAACAAAAAACCGTATCAATATGGGGCTGGGCACGTACCCAGAGCTCTCGCTAGCGAACGCCAGGAAGAAAGTGGTGGAAGCACGCGAGCTGCTTGCACAAGGCATTGATCCCAAAGTGCAACGCAATGCACAGGACGAAGCCAAACGAGCGGAGACGGAACATACGTTCGAGAACATAGCCACCGCCTGGTTCGAGCTGAAGAAGGACTCCGTCACGCCGGCGTACGCCGAAGACATTTGGCGGTCGCTCACACTGCATGTATTTCCTGACTTGAAAACAACGCCGCTCTCGAAAATTACCGCACCGATGGTCATCGAACTGCTTCGCCCAATCGAGGCCAAAGGCAGCCTCGAGACAGTGAAGCGACTGAGCCAACGGCTCAACGAGATCATGACCTACGGCGTAAACTCCGGGCTGATTTTCGCTAACCCTCTCAGTGGCATTCGGGCGGTCTTCAAGAAGCCCAAGAAAGAGAACATGGCCGCGCTACGACCCGATGAGCTTTCCGAGCTCATGATCGAAATCGCGAACGCCAGCATCAAGCGGATTACCCGCTGCCTGATCGAATGGCAACTGCACACCATGACCCGTCCTGCCGAAGCGGCGACCACCCGATGGGCAGACATCAACTTCGACAAACGAATCTGGACCATCCCGCCGGAGCGCATGAAAAAGCGTCGCCCGCACACCATCCCGCTGACCGAACAGGCACTCGCGTTACTGGAGGCGCTCAAGCCCCACAGCGGCCACCGGGAATACGTGTTCCCGGCAGATAGAAATCCGCGCACCCACGCCAACAGCCAGACCGCCAACATGGCGTTGAAACGCATGGGCTTCCAGGACCGCTTGGTCAGCCACGGCATGCGCTCCATGGCCAGCACCATCCTGAACGAGCACGGGTGGGATCCGGAGCTGATCGAAGTCGCGCTGGCGCATGTCGACAAGGACGAAGTCCGAAGTGCCTACAACCGAGCTGACTACATCGAGCGCCGGCGTCCGATGATGGCTTGGTGGAGTGAGCACATCCAAAAAGCGGCCACTGGCAACCTGTCGGCATCTGCGATAAATCAAACCAGGGACCACAACGTCGTGCCAATACGGTGAGCGCTCACCGGACGCCGCTGGTAACCGAGGATGACTCTCCAGATAGAGTGATGGTTGATTTGGCGACAGCGGCGACAACGGCGACAACCCGCGTAATACCTGGTTTGCAGCATGGCGACAGAAGTGGCGACTGTCGCCATGCTGCAGGCCTCGCTCTTGGGGCTTTCTCGGCCAAGCCCACGCGAGCGGGAAGGCTCCGCATTCCCACTCGCATGGGCTCTGCGTAATTGCATCTCACTTGACCACCTAATTGCATTGCCACTGACGAGTTGTTTGCATCCGACTTGACCAGTCATTTGCATTCGCGCTGACCAGCCGTTTGCAGTTGATGGGTACACGGAAGCACAAGTGTCGAAGAACTTACCTACCTCCTGAATTTAGCGGACAATGCGCCACACACCACGATGGCGTCTAAGCCTCGAAAACTCGGCAAGTAATCGCACAGGGCGATAAGAACTGAACGTCCTAAATTAGGACAATCACTTTCAGCCCCAGCAAACCCCGAGCACCACTCAACACGCTGTACCAGATTGAGAATGACCGACCATGCATTGGATCGCCCCATCCGAAAGAGACGCTACCGCCAACTCGCTTGAAAAACGGCTGTGGGATGCTGCTGACCAGTTCCGCGCCAACTCGGGTTTGAAATCACAGGAGTACTCTGGCCCTATCCTCGGCTTGATCTTCCTGCGCTTTGCAGAGGTGCGCTTTGCCTTGTTGCGCACCAAGCTTGAAGCGGAAGGTGCTTCAACGCGCAGGGGTAGCCGGGTAGATGTACCAGAGGCCTACCATGCAGAAAGCACGCTGTACTTAAGCCAAGAAGCGCGCTTTGATCAGCTGCTTACACTGCCCGAGGCATCGGACATCGGCGGTGCTGTCAACACCGCTATGCGTGAGATCGAGAAGCATAATCCCAAGCTCGCTGGCGTGCTGCCCAAGACCTATAACCTATTCACCAGCACCCTGCTCAAGGAGCTGTTGAAGAAGGTCTCCGAGATACCGGCCACCCTCGACTACGACGCCTTTGGCCGCATTTACGAATACTTCCTCGGTGCCTTCGCAATGAGCGAGGGCCAGGGTGGTGGCGAGTTCTATACCCCCAGCAGCATCGTGCGCCTGCTCACCGAGGTGATTGAACCCTTCCACGGTCGCATTCTTGACCCCGCTTGCGGCTCTGGTGGCATGTTCGTTCAGTCGGCGCGCTTTGTGGCCGAGCATCAGAAAAACCCCGCCGCCGAACTCTCCATCTGCGGCGTCGAAAAAACCGATGAAACTGGCCGCCTGTGCCGCCTCAACCTCGCGGTACACGGGTTGGAAGGCCAGATAAGCCACGGCGGTAACGTCAACAGTTACTACGACGACCCGCACCATGCCGTGGGCCAGTTCGACTTCGTGCTGGCCAATCCGCCGTTCAACGTTAATGCCGTAGACAAAGAACGCCTAGGTGACATGGTTGGTCCTGGTCGCCGCTTCCCCTTCGGCTTGCCGCGCACTGACAACGGCAACTATCTTTGGATTCAGCTGTTCTACTCGTCTCTGAATGCAAAGGGCCGCGCCGGCTTCGTAATGGCCAACTCGGCCTCAGATGCACGCTCCTCCGAGCAAGAAATGCGGCAGCAACTGATTGAAGCGCGAGCCGTAGATATAATAGTCGCCGTTGGCACCAATATGTTTTACACCGTCACCTTGCCGGTGACCCTGTGGTTCCTAGACAAAGGCAAGGCCTATACCTCGCGTGCCGATACGGTACTGTTTATCGACGCACGCCATATCTACCGCCAGATCGACCGCGCCCACCGTGATTGGACAGCTGCGCAGATCGGCTTTATCGCCAACCTTGTGCGCCTGTATCGCGGCGAAGCACTCGACCTCACCCATGGCGGCGAAGAAGCTGCGGCCAAGCTCAAAGAAGTGTTCGGCCAGCAACCTACCTTTGCCGACGTGTTAGGTCTTTGCAAAGCCGCCACGCTTGAGGAAATCGAAGCACAGGGCTGGTCGCTCAATCCCGGCCGCTATGTCGGCGTTGCGCAAGGCGAGGATGTCAGCGACGAGGACTTCAAGGAGCAGTTGGAAACGCTAAACGAGGAGTTGGTAATGCTGAACGCTCAGTCACGGGAACTGGAGCAGACCATCGCCGAAAATGTGGCTGAGATTCTGGGGGCTTGAGGATGGCGACCTGGACAATCAAACGAATGCAGGACATTTGCGAGGTCACGTCGAGCAAACGGATTTACGCGACCGAACTAGTTGCTATTGGTGTTCCATTTCTCAAGAGTAAGGAAATTATTGAGAAGGTAAACGGACAAGAAAACACCAGTCTTTTATACATTTCGGAGCAGCGTTTTCAGGAGATTGCCCAACAAACAGGGTCGATAGAGGCTGGAGATGTTCTTCTAACTTCCAGAGGCACCCTGGGGATCCCATACGTCGTGAAGTCCTCAGATCGTTTTCACTTTGCGGATGGAAATTTAACCTGGTTCAGGAGGTTTAATGGCTTAGATAGCCGCTACCTGCGTTTTTTCTTTATGTCCCCAATGGGGAAAGCTGAGTTGAATAAATGCGTAATCGGATCGTCCCAGCAGGCGTACACAATTTCAGCTCTCAAACAAATAAAGATAGCTCTGCCCGGACTTCCAACCCAGCAACGCATCGCAGACATTCTGTCGGCCTACGATGAACTGATCGAGAACAGCCAGCGGCGTATCAAGATACTAGAGTCGATGGCCCGCAGTCTTTACCGCGAATGGTTCGTCCACTTCCGCTTCCCCGGCCACGAGAACGTCCCACACATAGCGTCCTCCCTAGGTGAGATTCCGATGGGGTGGGAGGTAAAAAAGCTGGGCCGCCTTGCTGAGGAAATGCGACGCAACATACGCAAAGGCGGGCTTAAAGAAGAGCAGCCGTATGTTGGTCTTGAACACATACCACGTCGATCGCTTGCACTGGATGCATGGAAAAAAACAAATGAACTCGGCTCAAACAAACTTGAGTTCAAGAAAGGTGAGATTCTCTTCGGGAAAATCCGACCGTACTTTCATAAAGTAAGCATCGCTCCGTTCGACGGACTGTGCTCAGCAGACACCATCGTCATCCGTTCACGGCAACCCGAATATTACGCAATCGTCGTTAGCTGCGTTTCAAGTGACGAGTTTGTCGCTCATGCAACAGCAACCTCAAATGGCTCGAAGATGCCGCGCGCAAATTGGCACGTACTTGAAGAGTACCCAGTCGTCATACCTACGCTGGAAATTGCCCGTCAATTTTCGGCAGTAATTGAGCCGTCGATTCGACAAATGCAAGCGCTGGTCTTTCAAACCATCAGCCTCCGCCGCACTCGGGACCTGCTACTACCGCGCCTGCTCTCCGGCCAGATCAACGTAGATCCCTCCGCATGAGCATGAAAAAGAGCCTGAGTAAGCTGGAGCGCGTGCCGCTATTGTCAAAGCCTACTGTGACAAGGCCTTCTCACCCCCACGACCCACTGCTACCGCGCTAGCCCTCTGGCTAGATTGACCTCAAGGACGACCGAGAAATGAGCGCTTACGCCTACAGTGAAGACCAACTCGTCGAGCAACCTGCCATCGGATTGTTTGCTGATCTCGGCTGGCAGACGCTGTCGGCGATGGAAGAAACCTTCGGTGCCAGCGGCACTCTGGGACGCGAAACCAAGAGCGAGGTTGTTCTGGCCGCCCGCTTGCGCGCAGCACTGTGCAAGCTCAACCCAACGCTCCCCGCTGAAGCCATCTCCGCCGCCATCGACGAACTGGCTCGCGACCGCTCCGCCATGCTTGCGGAAGCCGCCAATCGCGAGACCTATCAACTGCTCAAGGAAGGCATCACGGTGTCCGTGCCTGACCATGTACACGGCGGCCAGAAGATTGAGCGCCTGCGTGTAGTGGACTGGGAGCAGCCGCAGAACAACGACTTCCTACTGGTCAGCCAATTCAGCGTGACCGGCGCGCTCTATACCTGCCGACCCGACTTAGTGGGCTTCGTCAATGGATTACCCTGGGTGGTGATCGAGCTGAAGAAGCCCGGCGTACCTGCACGCGCGGCATTTGACGAGAACCTGACGCACTACAAACAGCAGATTCCTGGGCTGTTCTGGTTTAACGCATTGATGATCGCGTCCAACGGCACGGACAGCCTGGTTGGCTCGCTGACCGCCGACTGGGAGCGCTGGGTCAGATGGAAGCGTATCGAACGCGAAGATGAGCCGCGCCGGGTGTCGCTGGAAGTGATGCTGCGGGGGACATGCGACCCTCGTCGCCTGCTGGATCTGGTCGAGAACTTCACCCTGTTTTCCGAACACAAGGCCGGGCTGGTCAAAATCATCGGGCAGAACCACCAGTTTCTCGGCGTGAACAATGCCATCGCCTCGATGCTGGAAGCGCGCAAGCTGGGCCATGGGCGCGGCGGGGTGTTTTGGCAGACCCAAGGCAGCGGCAAGAGCTTCTCGATGGTGTTCTTCGCCCAGAAGGTGCTGCGCAAACTGGTCGGCAACTGGACCTTCGTGGTCGTGACTGATCGGGTGGAGTTGGACGAGCAAATCGCCAAGACCTTCAAAACTACGGGTGCAGTCAGTGAGGCAGAAGGCGATGAGTGCCATGCCGCCAGCGGCGCACATTTGCGCGAGTTGCTGCGTGGAAACCACCGCTACGTGTTTACCCTGGTGCATAAATTCCAGACGCCGGAGCTGCTCTGTGACCGCTCAGATGTGATCGTGCTGACCGACGAGGCGCACCGCAGCCAATACGACACGTTGGCGCTGAACATGCGTGCGGCATTGCCCAAGGCGATGTTCCTGGCCTTTACCGGCACGCCGCTCATTGCCGGCGAAGAACGCACCAAAGAAATCTTCGGCGACTACGTTTCGATCTATGACTTCCAGCAGTCCATCGAAGACGGCGCCACCGTGCCGCTGTTCTACGAGAACCGCACGCCAGAATTGCAGCTTATTAACCCGGACTTGAACGAGGACATCTATCAACTGATCGAAGATGCCGAACTCGACCCAGACCAAGAGGCCAAGCTGGAGCGCGAGCTGGGCCGGCAATATCATCTGATCACCCGTGATGACCGACTGGACACTGTGGCAGCCGACATCGTGCTGCACTTCTTGGGCCGTGGTTTCGTCGGCAAAGCAATGGTGGTGTGCATCGACAAGGCCACCGCGCTGCGCATGCACGACAAGGTTAAACAGCATTGGGCTACTGAAACCGAGCAGGTTCGAAAAGAACTGGGTGAACTCGCGTACCAAGGACATAGGGGCGGAATGACCCCAGACCAGGCAAGACGCGATGTGCGCGCAGTCGAACTAAAACAGCGCCTAGAGGTGCTGACCAGCACCGACATGGCGCTGATTGTTTCACCAGGGCAAAACGAAATTCAGCAAATGCAGAGCCTAGGATTGGATATCGAACCGCATCGCAAAAGGATGTTCGAGTCGAATCCGGGATTGGATGAGAAGTTCAAGGATACGGAAGACCCGCTGCGCATCGCCTTCGTTTGCGCCATGTGGCTGACCGGCTTCGACGCACCAAGCTGCTCGACGATCTACCTCGACAAACCGATGCGTAACCATTCGTTGATGCAAACCATTGCGCGTGCCAACCGTGTTTTCCCTGGTAAACACAGCGGCGTTATCGTCGATTACGCCAACGTGTTTGCCTCCCTGGAAAAGGCGCTGGCCATCTATGGCGCGGGCAAAAATGGGAAGAAGCCGGTCAAAGACAAGCAGCAGTTGGTTGAAGACTTGCGTAAGACTGTGGCTGAAGCGACCACATTCTGCGCCGCTCATGGCGTGATATTGGGTGAGATCGAGGCAACACCCGTCGGTAGCCTAGAGCGCTTGCAGTGCATCGCTGACGCAATGAACGAACTGATCTCACCTGATTCATTGCGTCGTGACTTCTTTGCGCATGAAAGGCTGGTTAGCACGCTGTACCAGGCAGTCAAACCTGATCCGTTTGCACTGGAGTTTGTTAGTCGTGTTGCCTGTATATCGACGCTGGCTGAGTGTATCCGCACCAGTCTGAACCCGAACCCGCCCGATATTTCGCAGGTAATGAATAACATCACCGGTTTGCTAGATCGCTCAATCACCGGGCATGCCATCCGCGAGCAAGGGCCGCCGGCGCTGGATCTATCAAAGATCAACTTCGAAGCATTGGCCAAGCGTTTCAAGGAAGCCAAACATAAGAACACCGACCTTGAGCAACTCAAGTCAGCGATTCGCGCCAAGCTTGAAAAAATGATCCAGCTGAACCGCACTCGCGCCGACTTTGCCGAGAAATTTGAAGCGCTGATTGAGAGCTACAACGCCGGTAGCCGCAGCATTGAAGAGCTTTATCAGGAGCTGTTAGACCTAACCAACAACTTGAATCAGGAGCAGGAACGGCATGTCCGCGAAAACGTAACCGAAGAGGAGCTGGTCATCTTCGACATCCTCACTCGTCCTGCCCCAGACCTCAGCCCAGAGGAGCTTACTGCGGTCAAGAAAGCCGCCCGAGAACTGCTGGCCCGCCTCAAGGAGTTGCTCGTCATTAACTGGCGACAGAAGTCCACGGCTCGCTCGCAACTAAAGCTAGCCATTGAAGACGCACTGGACATCGGCCTACCTCGCGCTTATACGCCAGAACTCTACAACCTGAAGTGCTCAGCAGTATTTGAGCATGTGTATGAGAGCTACCCGGAGCGAGATTCGGGCGTGTATGCCTCGGCGCATTAGATAACTTGCTGCACTTACGGATCTGTGCAGGCAGTAACCACCGTCCACTTACGAACCAGATCGGCACCGATGCCTTAGTCGCCGTGATTTGCTGTCTGATTAGGCGCTACTTCGATCACCGGGGGCCGCTTGCTCTCTAGGGCAGTGACATGTCCGCTTGTGGCCGTTCTACGCCGGTCGTCACTACAGCGTGTGCTGGTCAAGTCGAATGCAAACGGTTGATCAGTACGAATGCAATTGACTGGTCAGTGACAATGCAAATGGTCAGGTCCATGCAATTACGCAGGCTCACATTAAAGACCGACGAACGACCATCCGGCCATGGAAAACCACCGACCACCAAAGTCTTCCAGCGCTACCGATTGGCGCAAGAGTCACCCCCAAAATACTGTTGACCGCTAGCAGAACGAGCGCTAAACCAGAACCGTACAAACGCTGTCCTCGACAGCACCCAGGTAGCCAGAACCTTTGAGGCTACGCCACATCGTGGTGGTTCTCCCCGAAGTGCGATTAGCGTCCGGCGGCTCGCACGGTCACAGCGATGTGATGGATGCCCACTTTTCCAGAATGCCCACTGCGGCAACTCATGCCCCCTCCTGGCTGCTCTGCAGCAACTTATCCGCTTGGCCATTTCTTGCGCCAACCTTTTGCCCGTCTCTTTGCCCCCTAAAGAGACGGGCGCTCCTACCACTGCTGCAGCCCTGCTCGCATGGGCCTTTGCGGCTTTCCCCCTCGTGACAATTGGCGTGACAAACACCGAATGCTCACTCGCCACAGCGATGCCGATGATGGTGCCGCAGCCCAAAGAATGGACTGCACCTGACTGACAGTCAGGCACGCCCTGGTCATCGCCTCACTGCCTTCTCCCGACTCAGGATCTCGCGGCGCCGGTCTCGTCAGCCAGCGCAGCCTCCACCCGCCCACCGCTATCGGTGTTCAGGAGGCCTGATCATGAGATGCCCAAGCTCCCGGCCGTAAGGAGCCGTCAGTCCCGCGTGAGTGGACAAACCTCACAGGTCGCAGGGGCCTTGATCCCTGATAACACTCAACAACCGTGGCGGGATGAGTGAGGACGACGTCGATAATCTCAGGAGAATAGCGATGCAACTGTGCGAAGCGTTCGAGCCACCACAACCATTGCTGGAATACCAACAGGCGCCACTGCCCTACCCGGTCGATGCACTCGGGGAACTGTTGGGCCCTGCGGTCGAACGACTGGCCGAGGTGATCGGCGTGCCCTGCGCCATGGCTGCACAATCAGTGTTGGCCAGCGCTGCTCTGGTGAGTCAGGGTCATGCCAATGTCCAATTGGATGGCCGAACCTATCCGCTGTCCCTCTACCTACTGACGGTGGCGTCCTCAGGTGATCGCAAAAGCGCGGTGGACCATCTGGCACTGAAGGCTGCGCGTGACTGGGAACGACAGCAGTGGACCCTGTATGCGGAAAAGCTCAAAGCCTATCGCGCCGCTACCAGCATCATGGCCAAACCCAAAACCTCAAAGAAACACGCGGAGGCGGAAGACGGTGAGCTATCCGAGCCGGTACCGCCAAGACTGATCATTGCCGAACCCACCATTGAGGCTCTGGTCAAAAGCCTGTGCCATGGTTTGCCCAGCATGGGCTTGTTCAATGATGAAGGTGGCCAGTTCTTGGGCAGCAGCACCATGAGCAAAGAGAACCTGCTTAAGGCGATCACCACCTTGTCGACACTGTGGGATGGCAGCCCGATTGACCGGGCGCGCTCCATGGCCTGAGAAAGCCTGCGAGCCTATGACCGTCGCCTCTGCCTGCACCTGATGCTGCAACCCTACCTAGCCAACCAGCTGTTCAAAGACCCGGTGATCAATGGCCAAGGCATCCTCGGCCGCTGCCTGATCAGTTGGCCCGAGCGCCTGGCCGGCCAGCGACTCTACAAGGCAATCGACCTGACCCGAGATGCCAAAGTCCAGCGCTACCAACAGCGGATCACCGCCATGCTGCAAAAGCCCTGGTCGCTTCACCAGGATGGATCACTCAATCCCGCCACGCTGGAGCTGACTCCCCGTGCCCGTCGTGCCTGGATTGATATTCACGACACCATCGAGTGCCAGTCTGGCGAGTTCGGCGAGCTTGCCGGCGTCCAGCCTGTCGCGAGCAAGGCCGCGGCGAATGTACTGCGTATCGCGGGCGTGTTGGCCATGGTTGAAGAGGCCAGTATGTTGGAGGAAGCACACATCCAGCGTGCCTCCACGCTGATGGATTACTACCTGGCCGAGATTCAGCGCCTGACCGAACAGGAGCCGGTCAATAGCCGACGCGAGGAATCGGATCGGCTGCTGCGCTGGCTGGTGCAGAAAGGCTGGACCCACTTCACCGTCCGCGACGTCAATCGTAACGGTCCTCGTTTTGCCCGAAAAAGTGCTGACCATACCGCCTCTTTATTCGTCGAGTTGATTACTCATCGCTGGCTGAGCAGCCGCGATGGAAGAACCTTCGAGGTCCGTCATGTTCCGCCTCAATGACGCGGTGCGCCGCTACCAAGCGCAACATCAACCGCCGCCAGAATCACGACGTGTCGCCGCTTCTGTCGCCACCCTGTCGCCACGCCCCAGGCCAGAAACGACGCGGGTTGTCGCCACTGTCGCCGCTGTCGCCACACCACCACTTGATCCTGCCTACCTCGTCCTGCTGATGGAACAACTGCGTGAGGAAGGGGCACTGCTGCTGCACTACAAAAATGCCCTCTTGATCCGCCCGACACACTGGCAGCAGCTGGACCGGCTCAGCCTCCACTGGAAAGCCCTGCTGCTCTTTCTGCAAACAAACGAAAACGGTGATGACGATGGCACTGGTCGGTCGGCGTGAGGGTCGCAACTTTGGCTATGGCCGCCAGCTGAGCTACGCCGGCCCACAAGCGCTAAAGGATCTGTTTGCCGGTGGCCACTTCGCCACGGTCAAAGCGCATAGCGATCGCTGGCAAGCGTTCGTGCGTTGGTGTCGGTCAGAGAATGGCCCCGGTTACAACGATGCGCGCCAGATCGATCGACGGACGCTACAAGACTACGCCGCGTATCTGCGCCAGCAGATCCAGCAAGGTGAACTCTGCATCGCTACCGCGCAGAACCGCCTGAGCAGCGTCAACCGTACCCTCGCTGCGCTACGCGGTGATCAGGACGTGAGGATCGCCAGCCCGAGCCAGGCGTTAGGTCAGCAGCGCTCGAGCGTACGCACCCGCGCGCCGGATGGCCAAGACCGCCAGCAGCTGCAGCGAGTGCTTGAGAGGCTGGGCGAACAGCAACACGACCGAGTGGCAGCGATAGTCCTGTTAGCTCGAGCAACCGGCATGCGCCTGCGCGAAGCAATCCTGGCTGACCTGCGACGCTTGCAACACGAAGCCGAACACTTAGGCCGCATCAACATCCAGGACGGCACCAAAGGCGGTCGCTCAGGGGCTTCAGCACCGCGATGGATAGTGGCCACTCAAGAGGTGAAAACAGCGCTGCAATTGGCTAGAGATGCGTCGCCGCCCGGTAGCCGCAACTTGCTTGCCCGAGACGAAAGCTATGCCGCATTCTTGCAACAGACCGTGCGCCCCGTCCGCGAAATCCTGCACGAACAGGGGCTGAAGGGCTTTCATGAACTGCGAGCGGCCTACGCCTGCGAGCGTTACGAACAGCTCACTGGCCACACCGCACCGGTCAATGGTGGTCACTGCTATCGCCTTGACCGCGACCTTGATCAACAGTCGCGCCAACAGATCAGCGTTGAACTCGGGCATAACCGGATCGATGTGGTGTCGGCCTACATTGGAGGTCGAGCATGAACAAGCCCTTCGACATAGCCCTGTTCCTGAGTGGTGTACTGACCGGCTCGAAGGCCGCCCAGCAACGCCACCTACGGCAAGCCCGAACCATGCAAGCGGCCATTCAACAGCGATGGCAGCGGGACAATCCCTGGTCCTGGCAGCCTAAGCATTTGCGCTGGTTTCTGAACCAGCACCTGAAAGATCACTCCGACGCCACCCGGTATTACTATCGACTCACCGCCCAGTTGATCTGGAAACGATTGGGAAGATGACCGGGAAATGCTGATGGGTCGCTTGAGCAGTCGCAGGTAGGACTCCAGACTCAGCGTGGACATCATCTCGTTGCTGAAACTGTTCGACGAACACTGCCGAAATGGCAAAAAAAACGTCGACTTTAGTGAAAAAAGTCAGGGTCGATTTCACGATAGAAACGTACGCGTCTGAGACTGAAATATGTCTTTCACGCAGGGTTAAAGGCCGAAGATTTGACGTGGCAGCATCAGAAGAAGGCGTTTTCACACTTTTTCAAGAACCACGACTTAGATTGAATGACGTGATCAGCGCGTGAATCGATCCCGTCTTGTAAAATCTAGGCTACGGCTTCGTCAACAATATAGACTGCAGATGTTAAGACTTAGCTCGCACAATCACAGCTGCGAAGTTTGAAAATGGTGTGTGATGCAGATTTCCTTACCAGCTGATTTCACATCATGTAAATCGATTTTATGCTCTTTGCAGGAGCGTCGATACCAATAACATTATGATCATAAGGAAGTGTCGTGTCGTCAGTGCCAAGGCAAAAGAGTAACAACTTCATATTTTTTCCTCTCGACCAAGGCGAAAGAGCGAGCCATATGACGGTGAGCCAACTGTTGCCTCGCACTGTGTACGAGAACTTGGCGCAGATGCTGAAAGAATCGTTGCCTGATCTGGGGAGCGTAATGGATCACGACGACAAAGAGCGCTTTGTCCGTGACCGCGGCCATATGACAATCTTTCTAGATGGCGACCGTGGTACAGGAAAGACAACCGTCATCGTCAACCTGCCACAGTATCTAGAAGCCGCCGGCGTGCGCGAGCGCTATGAAGGCTTAGCCGAGGCGGTGCATGTCCTAAAGCCTATCGATCCTTCACAGCTTGAAGATGGCGACGACTTGTTCCTTAACGTCGTCGTAGCAGCTGTGCTTGGGGATGAACAAATCAAGGCGCAGAGGGATGAAAAACCCGATCTTTGGCAAGCTCTGCACGAGAGCCTTCTGGAGCTTGGGAGCGCTCTGCAGGGGAAGGAGACGCAGAGCGACGGCGTAGGCCTCGACCGATTGCGAGCGTTCATGGGCACACAAGATCTGGTGGGCGCCGTTCACGACTTCTTCCTCAAAGCTGCGCAATTACTCGGCAAGCGCTTACTAGTGCTTCCAATCGATGACGTTGATACGACATTACATCGTGCTTTCGAGAATTTGGAAGTGGTACGGCGTTACCTAGTCAGTCCAGTGCTGTTGCCCATCGTTTGCGGAGATCTCAGCCTTTATCAGGAGGTAACGTGGCGCGATACGTTCCGACGACTGACTGTGGACGTCGTCCACTATCATGAACAGGCGAAGCCGCTTGCTGAGAACTTGGCACATGAATATCTGCGTAAGATCCTCCCGCTGCATAGACGATTGAGCATGCCACAGGTGGGAGAGTTCCTCGGCAACTACAACGTTTTGTTGGGCTCTGAGAACCGTTCTGAAGGCATACCTCGCCTAGCATTGCCCGAATTGGATTCATGGTTGAGGGCTCTATTGGAGGGGGCTGTCAATAACAACGAAAACAGTCGACTCCGCATTCCCATCTTGACAGTCAGGGCATTGTCGCAGCTGCTGTCCAGAGTACGAACTAACATTCCTGCTCTTGAAAAGGCGTTTTTCAATGAGACGACTCCGCTGCCAGAGACCGATCTTATGCGGCGTATTTCATTTACAAGGCGTGGTCGAATCCCTGCGCGCCGCTATAGCGATAAGTTAGAGCCCTCCGCGCCCCCCGCTTCCCCAACAGAGTCAAACCAAGTGTCGTTGGAACAATGGCAGTCGGCGCTGCTTAATCACTTCATGTTCGAACCTACCGCTGGTGCAGTTTGTCTCGTCTTGCTGGCGAGGCAGCACTGGCATGAAGAGAAGGAGGGATCGATATTCGATACGCCGCTGTTTCAACCGTTGCAACAGACCGCTCGCCCTGAACTGAGGTATATCGCGACGAGAGCGAATCTCAACTGGCAAGCGGACTTGGATGGACGGCTTCCCGAATCGTGGGTGAGCACACTGAAAGACCAAGCTATTCTTCCGTTCGCTACCCCCGAAGCTGGCCGCGCAGTGGTAGCCGCATCCTGGGAATTCAAAAATGAGGCGACTGACTCTCAATCTGCTGCAAGCAGGCGGGTTCTGATTGATCTAATCACGCATCGTAATTTCTATAGTACGAGCAAGCGCGCTATTTTGATCTGCAGTGGACGTGTGCTCGAGTTGGTTGTGACAAGTCTTATCCGAGATGTATCGAGCGTTGATGTCAATCGCATCCTAGCTGACGCTCCCTTTCACAGCGCTGTACGTGTTGCGGCGACTAAAGCCGTGCAGTTCTCGCTGTATGAGATTGAGTCATCCGATTTCGACACTGATGAGGAGTCCATCTTGTCCACACGACATGGTGCAGGTGACCTTGGCACACGAAGCAGAAATGCCGCGATCCAGGAGATTGCGAGCGCTATAAATGACTGGAGGAGTAGCGTTCAGGCTAACCGTCTGGCAAGTTCGCCATGGCTGATTTATTGCGCGTTGAACAAAGCATTCAATCAGTCGCCAATGTTCACTCGCCCCTTGTCAGTGAATGAACAGCCAAGGGCAGAGTTGCTAAGCGATGTCGCTGCGTCTGGACTTTCTGCGTTCAATTCATTCTGGGCCGCGCTGGCCAGTTTTGAGAAAGGACCGTTATTTGACCTTGGCTCTGAAGTCTCAAACGTGAACCTGCTGAATCGCCGGGGCGATTTCACACGCAATGACTTGTTCACGCAGAACATCAAGCCGCTGGTCGAGATGGGGGATGCTTCGGTATCTGGAGAAAATGTAATCTCGGTTACCTGGGCACTGGATAAGCACCCACTGCGTTTGCGACTGCAGGAACTCTTCGGCTTCGCAAAAGAGCGTGAAGATTCGACGGTGAACGAGGTCGAAGCTGTAGACAGTCGTGTTTATCTATTGCAAGCGCTGGGCCTCCCGACCAATCAGCGCCGATTGACTGTTCAATCTATCAAAAAGGCGCTGACACGCAACGTCCCTGCGGGTGTCACTCCCAAGCAATTTGGTGAGGCTATTTTGCGCCGAGTATACGATCTCTATCGAGACATTAGTCCTCTAAAGACGTTGCGTCGAGCCATCGACGAACTGGGCGAGGAGAAGTCGGAGGCAGGAGACTCCTGATGCTTGTTCGCTCCATGCAAGAGCGAGCACTTGGTGCGCTGCTCGGCAGTGAAGGGACTGCCAACGTACTTTATAAACACCTGGTTGACTGGTGGCAGACACAAGTCTGTGTGGGCCCTACGCCAATCAATCTGGATTCCCTGCGCAAAACGCTGCAGGACGCGATAGAGGCAGATATCAATGCGCGAACCGGAAACCGCCACCGTTTGAACGAGGTTCAACGCGTTAGTCAGGACCTTTGCGAATCGCTATTCCTCGATAGAGGGGAAAGTCCAATCATTGATGAGTCGATTGATGCGTTACTGGTATGGGATAGAGATGCAAAAACCCTGCATTTTCGGGAAGAGCAGGTTCAGCGCTATGCGCAGACACTATCGGAACTCGACCCTACGGTCCTTGTGACGCGATATCTGGCAAATCGGGCGACACAGGCGAATTGGTCGAAGCAAGATCTTCAGGAAATTGTCATTCGATTAAAGACATTGTTCGTTGGGCCGAAATTTTTTTCAGAGGCCTTTGCAGAAGGGCATGTGCACTTGGGCGGCATCGCTGGAGAGGAGCTTGTCCTGGCGCAACTCGTTCTGGGCCATCAATGGCCAGCAAAGTTTCAGGTGTCTGAACTGCACGTTGGCCGCCTACGGCGTATCCGCCGTATGCTTATGGCGTTAACCGACAACTGGGGAAGTCAGCGCAGAGAAACCACCCAGCAAGAGATTGTGCTATTGAGTGCAGTTTCCGACGATGCTCAACTGGTACCCCGTAATCCGGCCATAGACTGGGGCTTTCTTTTGCGTGGACTGTCTAAAGATGGTGAGGTTGATCACGCAAGATCACCTTCGGTTGATGAGGCTAGCGAGTCGGCCACCGACAGATGGCTGCTCATACAATTGGCCGCCGAAGCAGATAAACATAACCTTCAACAAGCGTGGATCTGGCTGTTCTTCCTTCTGTGGCGAACTTATCAACGTAAGTCGATCAAACCCTCAACACGTATTGCCGTCCTGCTTGTAGTCGCTGACATCATGGTGCTTCGCCGTCAAATGATCATGAACGGAAGTGGCTTAAGGCGATTCACTGACCAGTTTTTTTCTGCGTTGCGCATTGATGCTGCATCACATGGTCCGTGGGAAAAAACAGCGCAGCATGAGGCAGCTAGGAGGCTCTTCGCCCGACACGGTGACAAGGCTGAAATTAAGCTTCATATGGATAGGCTGAGTAAAGGCGATACCATGGCAGCCTTCGCACAAAACGTGAGTGCGCACATGGAGATGCTCGCCCGTAGTAAGTCTCAAGCCTCCGTGGTTGATGCTCGAATGAACCATGCTGATCCGCGCAGTCATTGGCATATCTGTGCGAACTTTAATCGGGCGAAAAAATCTTCTCGAAGTACGCTCTGGCGTGAAGCCAAAGCGCTAAACGCGGTGCTGCACTCGGTGCCTCGCTGGAACCTAGCACCACCCGAAGATTTTTTGAAAGGTCAGCCCGAACATACTGTACATCCGACAGAGATCATCCGTGGCCTTGATGTTGTCGGAGATGAAACTCAATGGTCAACTGAGCGATTCGCACCGATGCTACGTTGGCTCCGTGCGCGAACGCAATCGTCCAGACTGCGAGGTGGGATCGACAACTTCGTAGTGCCCACAACGAAACTCCATCTCAGTATTCATGCCGGAGAAGACTATGCGCATCCGTTGTCTGGTTTACGTCATGTTGACGAAACTGTTCGGTTTTGCCATATGCGAAGGGGGGACCGACTAGGCCACGCGCTAGCCTTGGGAATTGCACCGGACGAATGGCTGAAAAAACATGGTGAGGTGTTGCTGTCAGTTGACGAGCACTTTGACAACCTTGTTTGGGCATGGCGAGAGGCGGGAAAGCTAAAAGCGCTGAAAGAGGCGCAATGCGCACAGCCCAGGCTTGAAAAGCGAATCGCCCGGATGCTGCGGTATGTGTCGTGGTATCCATGGAAAGAGGGAATGCCCGAGCCAACGAAGGAAGACATCATGCGCTTATATATGGCGTGGAAACTTCGTAGGAATTGTGCGTACAAGGCACTGTCGGAGATTAGTAACACAGGGATTGCTGAACCTGAGCTGATCGTTGCTGCACCTGAGCTATCGAAACTTCGCGAGTATCTCAAGAAACCATCGATTCATACATCGGAAGGACTTTATGCCCTGCGAGCTCATCTCGAAGCAAACTCGCCAACAGCTCCGAGGAAGAAGGCAGCTCAAGTGCGCCTGACCGTGCTTCCGCACGGCCATCTCACACGCAGGCAGGCGTTGATGGAGTCACAGCCGCTTGAGTCGCCTCATGGGAGTCAACGCAGGTCGGTCATATACCTTTACGATCATGATGATCCCAACGATCTGCGTTTCATGCTTGCCATGCAAGACATCTGCCTCGAGCGCTATTCACGCTTAGGATTGTCAATCGAGACCAATCCCAGCTCTAACGTCTATATTGGTCAGTTGGAAACTCATAGTGACCACCCGATCTATCGTTGGAATCCTCTAAACCCAGCAGATTTGGAACCAGGTGGGCAGTACAATCAGTTCAGCCTTCGTAAGCGCTCGATGCCGGTGACGATCAATACGGACGACCCGGGCCTAATTCCGACCACCCTGCGGATGGAGCATCACCTGATACATGAAGCAGCGATTGACCATGGCCACTCGAAGGAGATGGCAGACAATTGGATTGAGCAAATACGTCAGCAGGGGATGGCCAACTTTGATAGAGCGCATTAACCGAAATGGGCATGCTATTAGAGTTCGCGTAAGGCACAGTGCTGTTCGACATTACTTGAAGTTTTCGTAGTATTCTAAACACATATGACAGGCTGCTTTAGGGGAATTCTGTAGAGAGCACTAGACTGGCCTGACTACCCATCCCACGAGCGGTACAAAAGCCAAATTTGAGCCTCGAGCATGCTGCGCGAAATACACTTTTCAGTCTCAGACGCGTACGTTTCTATCGTGAAATCGACGCTGACTTTTCAACAGAGTCAGCCGATTTCGGCCTGTCGCTGACGCCAGCTATGGGAAGTTCACTGCCAAGAATAGTTACGAAACATACGGATCATCGAATGCAGAACAGGGGTCAAGTGGAGACCTGTATTCCAGATGGTATTCCAACCAAAAATAAAATTTTATATTTATATTATAAATCAATAGCTTGCTGAGCGAATTCAGATTACCCCGGCCCACCAACTCAACGAAAAAAGACGTCCACGGACGTCTTTTTTTGTGCCTGGAATTCCATAAGCACGGAGGGTCTTGGCTAGGGCGACGACAGTTGCGGCGTCAGTCGCCAAATTCGCTTGGCACTACGAGTCAGTCAGCCTTCAATTACTTCCAACCGCTGCTTCAGCCGCTCATTCACAGATGCCCCGTGCACCCCAGAGTGGATCTCACGATGACAACTCGGGCACACAGCCCCCACATAACGTGGGTGATCTAACCCGCCATCCGAGAGCCGGTTTACATGATGTGGCTCTAAGTAGGGTGTGCCGTCCTTTTTTATGAATGGCGCCGGCTTCTCACAGCTTTCGCACTCCCCTTGGGCGCGCATCAGAACATAGTGGGCGACCTTTCGGCTTCGTTGGTAAATCTTACGTGGCGCGGACTGGCCTACTTCATCACTACCGGGCTTACATGCAGCCAGCGCAGCCAATCGAGCGGCGGCCAGAGAGTCGGGAAGGTCAGCCTCATCCTCCACTTCGGCCTGCATGGTCCCACTAGAAATACCCGAAGGCACCAACCGAAAAACAAGCGCAGCACGATCCTGTCCGTCCACATCCGGCTGGGTTCTCGTAAACATGTCGGCGCATGAAAACTCGCCCATGTAGGCGTAGCCATTCCCTTTACCGAGAGACTTGAACAAGTACAGCGCGCGGCCGTCCACAGCATGCTCAGCAATGGCCCGATTGCCGCGGGTCAAGGTCATCGGCCCGCGTTGCCCCTCCCCCGTGTAAAAGTAAGCGCCCCCTTCCCAGTGGTCGGCATACCCATATTGCTCGCCGCTTTCACCTGTAAACAAAAAAATCGCGGGGTGGGTAGCGGACGCCGCAATGCCGCTCTGCTGGCTTCCGCCGAACAGTCCGTTGATCTCAGTTTTGCGGTCGTATACAGCTTCCGGCGTGAACTGTAACTCTGGCTCACCCTCCCCTCGCGGTAGCTCCACAATCGTGAAGCCTCGCTTCTCTAGGAAGCTGTTGGTCGGACGACCACCGGAGAACTCTCCTACAGCAATGCCGGTAGCCAGGGAGACTATTTTCTTCGCAGGATACAGCTCACCGCCGACGTTAACGGCATAACGGTGGGCCAGATTATTTTCCCAGCCCTGCCACTCGCTCTTACTTCGGTATTCACGGTCAAATTCCAGCAAAGCTTTGCCTATTCGTTCCTTCGAAACCGCTTTTATCGCCACGAGTCACGCCCTTTGTCGCCGTAGGTTGTAGGAAAACTCCTATCGTCGCCAAAGTGCACCAGGGTTTCAACACGTAACAGGGCGAACAACCATTATCTTTGGGGGCTGATGCTCGATCGTGGCCATTTGGCTGATGCATCAGTACTTTTCTCAAACTTGCGGCCAAGCCCCTAAGCGCGGCGTTTACCGCGTGAATACCTCAACACTTCCTCCCCCCCTCCCGCCCATCCCCAAACACCCGCTCCTCCTGCTCCCGCAACTCCTGCGTCAACTCCTCCCCAAAATCCTCCATCTCAAACACCTGCCGAATCTCTATCTCAGCCTCAGTCCCCGGCATCGGATTCGGGCAACGCTTAACCCACTCAACCGCCTCCTCTTTCGACTTCACCTGCCACAGCCAATACCCGGCAATCAGCTCCTTGGTCTCGGCAAACGGCCCATCGATAACTGTGTGCGTGTCCCCCCTAAAGCGCACCCGTGCGCCTTTGCTGCTGGGGTGCAGGCCTTCGCCGGCGAGGAGGATGCCGGCTTTGAGCAGTTCTTCGTTGTAATTGCCCATCTCGGTCAACAGTGCTTCGCTGGGCATTTTGCCGGCTTCGGAATCCTGGCTGGCTTTGATGATGATCATGAATCGCATGGCGGTTGCTCCTTTGGATTGGGTGACCTGACAAGTAGTCGAACGGCCGCTGTGCAAATCGACGGCGCAGGACAAAAAGATTTGCCGCCGCGCAGCAACCCTGGCGGCTGGCCAAGCCCTGGATTCCTGCTAGCGTTTGAACCAGCGCTCGCCGGCACAAACCATTTCGCAAGGGACTCCATGACCACCGTCAAAGACCGTCTCAAACAAGGCAAGGATGCGCGCAAGCACTGCCCGCGCAGTTCCCAGGCGCAGCACCAGCAGAGCGAGCGCGATCCGATTCCGTTGATCAGGGCTTCCAGTGAGGGCCGGGTGCAGTCGTTGGTGGCTTTGCGTTACGGGCGCATGCTGGTGTCGCCGTTCACTTTCTACCGGGGCAACGCCTTGCTGCAGGCCCACGACCTGTCCCGCACGCCGGACATGGGCTTGCGTTCAACGATCTGTGGCGATTGTCACTTGATGAACTTCGGCGGTTTTGCCACCCCGGAGCGCAATCTGTTGTTCAGCGTCAATGACTTCGACGAGGTCCATCCGGGCCCTTGGGAGTGGGATCTCAAGCGCTTGGTGGCGAGTTTTCTGATTGCTGCGCGGGACCTGCGCCATGGGGCGACGGTGGAGGAGAATGTCTGTCGTCAGTTGATCGGCGCCTACCAGCAGAGCATGGCGGTGTGTGCCGAGCAGAGCGCCCTGGAAATCTGGTACGACTCGATTACCTACGACGATCTGCTGCGACAGGCGCGCTCGGACAACACCCTGGAACACGTGCAGCGAGCCATGGAAAAAGCCGAGCGCCGTACCCATGCCGAGTTGCTGCCGAAAATCTGTGAGCGGGATAACCAGGGCCGGTTGCTGATTCGCGATGACCTGCCGGAAATCTTCCACTTGCACAACACCACCACGTTGCTCGACGCCGACGACGCCTGGTTGCGCCTGGCCGATTGGCGGCCGCTGTATGACACCCTGATGCGCGATTATCGCAGCACTCTGGCCGGTGACCGCCGGGAGTTGCTGGCGCGTTTCCAGGTGCAGGACCTGGCCTTCAAGGTCGTTGGCGTGGGCAGCGTCGGCACCCGCTGCATGGTCGCGCTGATGACCGATAATCAGGAGCGTCCGCTGTTCCTGCAGATCAAGGAAGCCCGGCGTTCAGTGCTCGCCGACTACGTCAAAAGCAGATCCCGCGCCCGCCACAACGGCCAGCGCGTAGTGGAGGGACAACGCCTGATGCAGTCGGCCAGCGACCTGTTCCTGGGTTGGACCACTGGCCCCCATGGCCGGCATTTTTACGTGCGCCAGCTACGGGACATGAAGGTCTCGGCGGAGCTGGAAACCTTCGATGACGAAACCTTCGCCGCCTACGCGCGCACCTGTGGTCGAGCGCTGGCCCGCGCCCATGCCAAGGCCTCGGGGCAGGCGGCACTGATCAGTGGCTACATCGGCAAGAGCGATACCCTGGCCGACGCCCTGTACCAGTACGCCCTGGCCTACTCGGACCAGAACGAGCGCGACTTCGAGCGCTTCCAACAGGCCTGCCGCAAGGGCCGCCTGCTGGCCCGCTCGGAAGCGGACTTCGCCGCCGACCATCTCCCGTAAAGCCTGTAGCAGCTGCCGCAGGCTGCATCCGAGCGCGAAGCGGTCGCTGGATGCTCATGAGATGGCGGACGCAGCCTCGCGGGACTCGACAGCTGCTACAGGGTTCGGCGGCGGCAAGCAGGGGATATCGCCATCAAGCACCTGTCACACGCCGTTCACTCATTGTTCAGATTCGCCGCCCTATACTTTGCCGCCCTCCTCCCGTTCTTTCCCTCGGTGGCCCCCAGCACATGACGCGCCCAGCTCCGTTGTTATTCCTGCTCGCCGCCCTGCTGTTTTTCTTCGCCCTGGGCAATCACCAACTGCAAGGCTCCACCGAAGCCCGGGTCGCCGGAATTGCCATGCAGATGCACCTGGACAATGACTGGGTGACCCCCCGCCTGCTCGACCAAGCTTTTCTGGAAAAACCACCCCTGAGCCTGTGGCTCGATGCGGCGGCGATTCGCACGTTTGGCGGCACGCCCTGGGCGGTGCGCCTGGCGTCGGCCTTTGCCGGGTTGTTCAGCGTGATGCTGCTGTATGGGGCGCTGCGCCGCTTTGGCCGACCCAAGGTGGTCGCCTTCGGCGCCGGGATCATGCTGGCCACCATGGGCAGTTACTGGGGCAATGTGCGCGGAGTCGGTGAAGATGCGCTGCTGAGCCTGGGGGTCAGCCTGGCGTTGCTGGCCTTTTATCAGGCCCATCGACAACAGGCCGCCCAGCAGAGTGCCAAGGCCAGCTGGATGGTGTTCGCGCTCGGCATCGCCATCGCCACGTTGAGCAAGGGCGTGCTCGGCCTGGCGATGCCGGGAGTGGTGATCTTTGCCTTCCTGGTGGCTGAGAGCCTGATCGACAAGCGCTTCACACCGGCGCGCTGGGTACGCCCGGCACTGATGACCGTGTTCGGTCTGATTCCGCTGCTGATCTGGCTGTGCATGCTCTACCAGCGCGGCGGCGCATCGGCCCTGGCCGAGGTGCTGCTGACCAACAGCGTCGGGCGTTTTAATGGCTCGTTCGTCGAGGCCGGCCACTACGAGCCGTTCTACTACTACCTGGGCAAACTGCCAGAAGCCTTCCTGCCGTGGAACATCCTGGTCTACCTGGGGCTGTGGCACTTTCGCAAAAGCCTGGCGAACAACCGTTACCTGCTGTTCTTCACCCTGTGGCTGCTGGCGCAGTTCCTGATGCTGACCCTGGCGTCGAGCAAACGCACGGTGTACCTGATGTCGATGACACCCGCCGCCGCAGTGATTGCGGCGGAATATGCCGCAGTGCTGTTCGAGCGCCTGCGCGAGCACACCACGGCGAGCAATTGGCTGGGCAAGGTCGCGCGTTGCCGCCGGGCTATCGCCATTGGCCTGCTCAGCCTGGTCATTGCGGCGTACCTGGGTGCCGCCCAATGGGCCGCGCCGCGCGCAGACCGGAGCTTGTCATTCCTGCCGCTGATGCAACAGATCCAGGCGCTCCAAGCCGAGGGTCGGCAAGTGGCGCTGTACCAGGCCAACGAACGAACGGCCGGGGCATCCGTGTTCTACACCCGGAGCATGCTCAGGAATCTACAGACAGAAGCCGAGTTGACCGCCTACCTGGGCACTTCTCCCTCCCACGTAGCGCTGATCGCCAGCGACCAGGAGCCCGCGCCGCCGCTGCAGGTACTGCAGAAAATGTCGGTGAGCCGGCAGGCGTATTACTTTGTGGGGGAGTAACACTGCCAGTAGCTGTAAGCCTTTCAGGACTTCAGCGGAAGGCATCACTTTGCAAAGCAGGCCAATCACTTAGAGAGAAAGCCTACATAATCCAAAGAAACGTCTGATTTATCTTCCTTTACCCCACCATCTAGCGTGCGTCCTTTCGAGCCAACAAGGACGCACGTCGCATGAAGCGCTATCACATCACCGTCGGGGCCAAGACCTCCGCTGACGACAGCGATGAAGTCGAATGAGCAAGTCGGCATTTTTCGTTGGCTCGCTCGGCGGCGTAGTTCTCCTACTGATGATTATATGGATCGTCATCGCGCTCTACCTGGCGTACGCGAAGATGGACGTCATGCTGGAGCATCTGAAAAACAGTCGCTCGGTGATGAGGTTGTCTGGATCTCGGCGAATCGGACCTTGGGGGCAGCTAATGTTGATAGGGGGGATTGCAGGCTTCGTTACATTTCCTCGTCGGTACATCAACAAAGGTGCTATTTGCGCCGAAGATATCCATAACTTCCCCGCCCCACTCAAGCGCACGCTGGTCGTATTACATTGGAGTGGGTTAGTGCTTTTGTGCCTGCTTTTTCTAGTGGCTGGCATCGGCAAAGTCGCTGGCTGGATCTAGTCACTACTGGCGTACTCATGTTTGCCAGCGAGGTCGATCTCACGCTCGCCTTCGCTGGCAATCTCCTATGTAGGTCGTGACCTGCGCTGCAGGACCGACCTCAACCTGCTGCCTCGACCTGCGTCGCAGAGTCCGCAGCCTTGACCTTCTGCAACACCGGCACATCCAGCCGCGCCCGCCCGTAGAACGCCAGAGCCGTCAGCAAGCAGGTCAGCCAGACGAAGATCCCCGCCCAAAAGGTGTGGGACATGTAGTGCCAGCCTTGCAGGACCCGTGTGGTGCCATAGATGAAGCCCAGTCCCAGCGAGCCCCACAGGATGGCCTTGGAAAAGCGCCACTGATGACGCCGGGCCACGAAGTACAGGGCCAGCATGGTGAAGCCGCCGGAGGCATGGCCGCCTGGCCAGCAGCGGCCGTCGCCCGCTTCCTTGAACAACTGGAAGTTGCTGTACCACTCGATATGCGCGAGCTTGCCGCCATAGAGAGTGGTCTCGATCGGGCAGTACACGCTGGTGTGCGCCTTGAGGAAGTGGATCACCCCGGTGCAGATGGCGAAGGCAAACACCACGAACCAGAAGTCCCGGCGATACTCGGTGGTAAAGCGCAGCACGGGCGCCACCTTGCTTCGCTCCAGAATCGCGCTGAAGCCTGGGTATTTCTGACGATTGATCCGCGGCCAGACAAACGACAACAACCCGCCGATCAGGGCGATTTCTGCGGTCCAGTTCGGCACGATCCGCGCCCATTTGTGGGTGAACTGCTCAAACAAGCGGATGTGATCGAGTGGGAAAGTCTGGCTGACTGGGTCGAACAACAGGTTACTGAAGGCTATGTCGACCTGGGTCATGTCGAACAACAGGAACACCAGCGCCGCACAGAGCAGCGCGATTCCCAGGTTCATCCAATAGAATCGCTGGCGCGCGAACAGTTGCATCGTGGATCCCCACTCGGTATCGATCGCCGGACACTAAAGACCGGCAGGTGGGTGGTTGGTGAAATGAATGTGAAAAAAACCTGATCTCAGGCAAGCCCTCCGACAACGCGCTGAATAGCGGTGATCCGCTTGTGACAAAAATCGGTTCAGCTATCGCGACTGCGGCCGATACAGGCCATCTACACCCCTTGCTGGCTCCCAAAAAAAACAATCTTCCAGCCCAATGACGACTAAGTAGTGCAACGTTCCTGGAGGAATTGTTTATGAATAGCTGGTTCGCCAACATCAGCGTCAACCTCAAGCTGGGCCTGGGTTTCGGCCTGGTGCTGGCCCTTACCTGCGTGCTCGCCCTGACGGGCTGGACCAGCCTGGGCGGGCTGATCGACCGCAGCAACTGGATGAGCGATATCACCCGCCTCAACGCGGGGCTGACCAAGCTGCGCATTACCCGCCTGCAGTACATGCTTGCCAACGGTGACGAGGGCGTGGCCCAGACCGTGCAAAGCTCCCTCGATGACTTCAAGGCCCAGCAACAGGCCCTGCTGGCGCAGTTCAAGAGCCCGGACAACCTCAAGCTGCTCCGCGAGCAAGGCGCGGTCATCGACGCCTACCAGCAGTCGCTGAACAAAATGCGCAGCGCCTACCTGGCTGCCAACAGTGCGCGCCAGGCCATGGGCGACAACGCGGAAATCGCCAACAACCTGATCAACGACATCAACAGCCGTGTGCGCCAGATGCCCCTCAGCGACCAGCGTTTCGAGCAGTTCCAGGTGATCACCGAGGCCAAGGAGCAGTTCCTGTTGGCCCGCTACGAAGTGCGCGGCTACACCGCCGACAGCAACCCGGCTACCGAGCAGAAGGCCGCCGTGCAACTGGACGCCGCGATTGCCAGCCTGAAAACCCTCAACCAGCATTTTGCCGACACCCAGGGCGACGCCCTGCGCCAGCTGGAACGGGTGCTGAGCAGCTACCGCAGTGCCTTGCAGACCTACAAGGCAGCCAATAGCCAAGCCATCACCGCACGCCAGGAAATGACCGTCCAGGGCAGCGACATCGTGACCCGCAGCGACGCGCTGTATCAGATCCAGCTCGATCGTCGCGACATCGAAAGCGCCCAGGCCCGCACCCTGCAACTGATCAGCACCTTGCTGGCCTTGCTGGTCGGCGTGCTCGCCGCAGTGCTCATCACCCGCCAGATCACCCGTCCGCTGCGCGACACCCTGGCAGTGGTCGAACGGATTGCCAGCGGCGACCTGACCCAGGACATCCGCGTTACCCGTCGCGACGAACTTGGCGTATTGCAGCAAGGCATCGCCCGCATGGGCGTGACCCTGCGCGACCTGATCAGCGGCATTCGGGATGGCGTGACCCAGATCGCCAGCGCCGCCGAAGAGCTATCGGCGGTGACCGAAGAAACCAGCGCCGGGGTCAACAGCCAGAAGGTCGAGACCGATCAGGTCGCCACCGCGATGCACGAGATGACCGCCACCGTGCAGGAAGTCGCGCGTAACGCCGAACAAGCCTCGCAAGCCGCCGCGGCCGCCGATGGCGAAGCCCGTGAAGGTGATCGGGTGGTCAACGAAGCGATCACCCAGATCGAGCGCCTGGCCAGTGAGGTGGTGCGTTCCACCGAGGCCATGAGCGTCCTGCAGAAGGAAAGCGACAAGATCGGCAGCGTCATGGACGTGATCAAGGCCGTGGCCGAGCAGACCAACCTGCTGGCGCTCAACGCCGCCATTGAAGCGGCGCGGGCCGGTGAAGCGGGACGTGGCTTCGCCGTGGTTGCCGACGAAGTCCGCGGCCTGGCGCAACGCACGCAGAAATCCACCGAGGAAATCGAAGGCCTGGTGGCCGCATTGCAGAACGGCACCCAGCAGGTCGCTACGGTGATGAGCAACAGCCGCAGCCTGACCGACAGCAGCGTGCAACTGACCCGCAAGGCCGGCTTGTCGCTGGAAAACATCACCCGCACGGTGTCGAATATCCAGTCGATGAACCAGCAGATCGCCGCAGCAGCCGAGCAGCAAAGCGCGGTCGCCGAGGAAATCAGCCGCAGTATCGTCAACGTGCGCGACGTCTCGGAACAGACCGCCGCCGCCAGCGACGAAACCGCCGCCTCGAGCATTGAACTGGCACGCCTGGGTAACCAGTTGCAGATGATGGTCAGCCATTTCCGGGTGTAGGCCTACGCGTTAAACCACAGCCGCGCGTCATCGTTGACGCGCGGCTTTGCCTTACCGCGTACCGCGTTGGCGCAACGCCGACGGCATGAAGTAGGAGTCCTCTGGCACCGGTTGCGCGAAGTCCACGGTTTCCGACTCTTCGTTATCCAGGTTCTGCACGTAGTAACGGCGCGCCTGCAAGTCGTGGAACACGTCCAGCGCACTCCAGGTGGTGGGCAGGTCGTAGAAGTTCTTCAGGTAGCCCATCGACACCCGCCACAACTCCCCTCGCCCGTCGTACTGATCCACCACGGCCGCACCCCAGCTGTCCTCGTCGAGAAACAGCACACGCTTGGAGTAGATGTGCCGCGAGCCCGGCTTCAGCGTGCCCTCCACCACCCACACCCGGTGCAGCTCATAGCGGGTGAATTTCGGGTTGAGGTGCCCCGGCGTGAGCAGGTCCGCGTACTTCACTTCAGGGCTGGTGACCTTGTAGTTGTTGTAGGGAATGTAGACCTCTTTCTTGCCCACCAACTTCCAGTTGTAGCGGTCTGGCGAGCCGTTGAACAGGTCGGTGTCGTCCGCCGTGCGCAAGCCATCGGAAGAAGCGATCGGGGTGTCGTACGCCAGGTTCGGTGCCCGCCGCACACGACGTTGCCCGGCGTCGTAGACCCAGGCCTGGCGTGGGTCCTTGATCTGGTCCAGGGTCTCGTGCACCAGCGCCGCACCACCGGCCAGGCGTGCCGGGCTCTTCACGAAGGCCAGGTAGTAGAACAGGATGTTCTTCAGGTCGGCGAACTGCCCACCCGGACGGTAGTAGGTGAACAGCCCTTCCTGTTGCGAAGTCACCAGGGCGAAGCTGCCATTGCGCTGCACCGGTGCTTCGGAAGCGCGCCGCACCACATAGATTCCGCGATAGCGGGTGATGTGGTTCCACAACGCCTCGACGCCGTCCTTGGGCACCGGGAACGGCACGCCGCCATAGGCATCGCTGAAGCCGTTGCCACCGTCCAGCAACTTGGCCGAAGTGGCGTTCTTGAAGGTGTTGTCGTACAGCCACTGCGGCGCCGAGCCGGAGCGACGGCTGGGGTAGATCGGCATCTGGAAGGTGTCGGGGTAGCTGTTGAACAACGCGATCTGACCCGCCGTCAACTGCCCCTTGTACTGCTCCAGATTGGCCTTGGTGATGGTGAACAACGGCTTGTCGGTGGGGAATGGGTCCAGGTGATGCTTGCCCGGCACATAGCCCTTGGGCGCCTGAGTGATGCCGCCATCCCAGGCCGGGATAGTGCCGGCTGCGTTACCCGCACGCTCGGCGCCCAGGGGCGTCAGGCTGGTTTTCAGTTGTTGCGCGTCCTGGGGTGACAGCGCGGCCAGCGCGCTGCCCGCTGCCAGGCTGAGGACCAGCGCCAGGCTGGTCTTGAGCAATCGTGGTGTGTGAAGCATGGATGTTCTCCGAATCAAAGGCAGGGCCACGGCGCCCGCATGCCAGGGGGCCTGAACCGTCACAGGAAATACTTGAGGTTAAAACCGACGTTGTCGCGGTCACGAATGCTGTTGTTCTGGCCACCGCCGTAGAACTCGGTGTATTGCAGCTCCGCTTCCAGCTTGTTCTGGTAGTTGGCCTTGATCCCCAGGGTGTAGGCCTTGCGCCCTTCGATGGTATTGCCGGCCTGGTAGCTGTTGCCCTTGAAGTCGTCTTTGTAGACCGCGTACGGCGAAACGTTGACCCCGGCGTACACGTCGTTCCAGGTGCCGTTGACCATCAGGGTGTAGCTGTAGGAGTCGCGATTGATCTGATCGTCCCGATCACCGCCCGAGACATAGGAGGTGTTGCCGGTGCCGGCGTAGTAGCGGTTGCTGCCGTCGAAGGCGGTGTACTGCAGGCTGCTGCCGCGCAAGTGCTCGGAGGCCAGCTCGAATACGCCAAACATCGAATCGAACGACAGGTTCGGGCCGAAGTTGTAGATGCTGCCCAGCGAGGTATTGAACGCTTCCACGCGCTCGGCGTTGTTGATCTGGCTGTCGAGGGTGACCATCTGCCCGCCGACGTTGATCGACTGGCCGGTTACCGCAGCGGCTGCGCCGTTGGCCAGGTCACCGATCAGGTCGTTGGTCGCCGCGATGCCAATCGGCAGGTTCGGCCGGTAGGCCAACTCACCGAAGACCGAAGCCTGGCCCAAAGTGGTGTTGAAGCTGAAGCCATACATGCGGATGTCTTCGGCGTAGCGGCGATTGGCCTGGATGTTGCCCATCACGTCGGCGGTGGCCAGGCCATTGGCCAATGCAGCGGCCTGGCTACCGGCCAGACCGCTCAACAGATTGGTCAGGGCGTCCATGTCGATGCCCTTGTAGCCACCCAGATTGGCGGCGATGGTCGGCTCCTTGGCGTGGTAGTTGACCATGTACACGCCGAACTCGGTGCTGTTGAGCTCTTCGGCGATGTAGCGGAAGGCGAAGCCGAACTGGCCGTCGTTACGCGCGTTGATGTCCTTGCCGATGGACGCTACCTTGAGGGTGTTGCCGTAGGCCGGGGTCACGCCGTTGGCGTACAAGCCGGTGCTGCCCAGGATCTGGTTGAGCGCCGGGTTGTTGCCCAGCGCTTCGTACAAGCCGATCACGTTGCCAAAGCCCGGCACTGGCGTATCCAGGGCGGTGCCGCTGAAGTTGTTGTAGCCGGTGTTGCCGCCGTCGGCGAACAGATCGCCCTGGGAGTAGAAGGTGCCGACCGGATCGATGCGGGTTTCTTTCCAGTTGGTCTGGTAGAAACTTTCCATGGTCAGGTTGTCGCTCAGGCCGATGTTGAAGCTGACCGCCTCCACTGGCATCAGCACTTCCTTGACCTCGGCACCCGGCAGGCGGTACTTGGCCGCGTCCACCGGGTTGGTGGTGTTGATCCCGCCGCGATAGAAAATGCCTTCGCCCCAGTTGAATACCTGGCGACCCAGGCGCGCCGTCACCGGCATCTGCGCCACGTCCCAGTTGCCATAGACGTAGGCGTCGAGCATCTCGACCCGGCTGCCAGCGATGTCGCGGGTCTCGTCGGTGAAATGGTCGTCGTCGGGGTAACTCTGGCTCGGTTGCGAGGGGCTGTTGTTGCGGTAGTAATCGTTGCGCTTGTCCATCAACTGAGTGTCGTAGAACGCGGTGCCGCGCATGAACACCCCGTAGTTCTGGTAGTTGGCTTCCAGCTCCGAGGTGATCTTGTACACCTCGGATACCAGCCCGGTGTCGAAGTTGCGATTACCGTCGTTGGTGTTGACGTCGTCGTTGCTCTTGTCCCGTCCCTGGACCCGCCACAAGCGACCGTAGGACAAGGTGCTGTCGAACGAGCCCGTGACCTGGTTGTCCAGCACCTTGAACTCGGCAGCCAACGCGCCATCGACCACGCATAGCTGCAACAGCCCTGCCAGGCCTACCCCGGATATCGCCGCGCCCGAATGGCGTAATCGAATCCTCATGCGGTGTTCCTCCCTTCCCTGATCTTGTTGTTTTTGTTTTCGGGCAGCGGTTAAGGCGCTGCGTTGCCTGCCACCGCTGGCGCGAGTCCGGCACCGACATAAATCCGGCTGTGCGCACCGAAATGCCCCAACAACTGGAACAGCTGCTGGTTGAGTAATGGGTGGTCGTAGTCTTCGGTTTGCAGCTGATTGCCACTGCTGAAATTGCTGGTAGCCGGCGCCGTCTCCAGCCATTCACCGATGGCCTGGTCAAACATGGCGCCGGCCTCGGCGGACTGGGCGCTGACCACGTCGCGCAGGTAGTCCACCGAATAGGGCGGGTAGCTGGTGTCTTGTGCGGTATCGGCGTAGGCCTGGAGCATCGGATGCACGGGCTGCCCGCTGCGCAACAGGCTGTAGAGCCAGGCGGCCTGATACTTCTCCACCTCCATATGGCGACTGGCAACCCGCTCGATGGCCGCGCGCTTGTCACTGTCGTAACCGGCCAGGGCCTGGCCTTCCATCAGCAGCATGCTCGCCAGCTCGACGCCCGGCAGTGGCTTGGCGTGATAGGGCTGGGTCAGGTCCTGAATGTGGTGCAGGCCCCAGCCCAGAAAGCGGTAGCCCCAGTAGGAATGACCCGTGGCGAACGCTAGCCGCGCCAGGCCCAGGTACTGATAGGCGCGCCAATCCGGCCAACTGCGCTGCAGAAAACCGGCGGCGGCATAGACCACTGGGCTCTCGTGGAAGAAGCCCATATGGAACGGCGCCTGGGAGCTGTACTGGAATCGCTCATCGCCGAACGGCTGCGGACCGAAGCCGTAGACCGCGGCCACTTCGCCGGGGTTGTCGCTGAACAGGTTGATGTCGTGCCCGTAATCCGGCTCGTCGGCGGCGCTGGCCAGCACGGCCAGGGGCGCGACGTGTTCACCCTGCTCGAGCAAGATAAAGCGCTGGCGATTCCACGGCGACAGGGTCTGCTCGACCATTACCTGTTCAGCCTTGAGGTGCGCGCGCTGTGGCTGGTCCTGCCCGGGCATCGGCTGGATCACCATGGCCAGGTGGATCTGCGGATTGACCCGCAGGGCGTTGAGAAACGCCTGGCGCACATTGTCCCCCCGGGTTGCGGGCAACTTCAGGTTGTCGGGACGTGGCGGGTACTGGGCAAAGTGCTGACGAGCGAATTGCTCCTGCTGCTCGAACAACTCGGCGATGGCGCCATATTGCTCAGTGAGGAACTGCTCCAGCGGCTCGACCGTGACCTGGGGTGCCTCGCGCAGGGCCGGCAACTCCTGCAACGCCAGGTAGCTGCCGACCGTATGGTTGGACCAACCCCACGCCGCCGGAGCGGTGCCGCAGAGCAGCAGCAGGAGAATTGTCAGCTTCATAGCTTTTGGTTCTTATTGGCTGAATTCGAGCACTGAGCCTAACAACCGACCCCGGCCCTGACACTGTCCAATCTGGCCAAAAAAACTCTCCGATAGCGCCATCGCGAGCAGGTTGGGTGGCGGTATACACAATCTGCGAACAGCTAAAATCCATTGTGGGAGCGAGCCTGTGGGACCGGGCTTGCCCGGGATGGCGGTGTGTCAGGTCGATAAATGTTGGCTGTGAGCTGGCCCCATCGCGGCATAGGTATCTACACAACTGTGGTGCGACGTTGCACCTCTGGGCCTCTGGGGTGTTGGATCAGGCCGAGTACATATCCATTTCTTCGGTAACGGCCTCCTATGGTTCCGCCTGACGGCGGCTCACTTTTGAACAGCGCAAAAGTAAGCAAAACGCTCTTACCCCCACCACTCGGTGCCTCGCTTAGGCTCGGCATGCCCGTACTCCGACATTGATTTGGGGGGCCGCCGCAATGGGCCGTCCCTGGCCCAGTGCGGCTAAACCGGCGTCCTGCCGGTTTACCCCCCAAATCAATATCGGACTCCGGCCAGCGTGGTTAACGGGGCGCCCCAGGATCAAAAACAAAGCGAGGCGGCCTGAAAGCCGACCTGATCGCTAGGGCATGCGCGGTGTAGCTTCTACTTCGTAAGACGCTGACGAAGTCAGCCATCTTTTGATCTGGCTCTGGCTTTTGCTTTGGTTCTGGCTTTTGATCCTGGGCGCCCCGTTAACCACGCTGGCCGAACGCAGGCTTGAAGCCGTGGGTAACCCGGCAGGACGCCGGGTTAGCCGCCCCGCGCCATGGATGGCGCGTGGCGGCGGCCCACGGATTCAAGCCGGAGTGAGGGCACACCGAGCCCAAGCGAGGTGCCAAGTGGTGGGGAATGTACGGGACAACCACATGGGTTACAAAAAAGTACCTTTACATAGGTAACACTTTTATCGACACGTACCCGTTCTTTGCCTCTCTAGCATAGACCCGGCCTAGGATTACCGGACCGAATATCACCTCCCACACATCATCACTGATCATCTCCATTCCAATGGTCTGATGCTTAAGCACATTGGCTATATAAATCCGCAGACCTGCTCGATTAATGATTCCATTACTATCAGCCAGGTAACACTCCACGTGGCTCGCATACCCCATTTCAGGCAACTTTTCCGGGTAAGTCCGAGTCGAGGGTGAATAGCAGGAAGCAGGCGTTTTCTGGTCAAGCGCCTCGTGCCCCCGCTCATAATTGTAGTGCTGCATAAAGCGGTCAAACTGTCTCTGCTGAGCCTCCCAAGGAATGGCGGGCGGTTGAGGCAAGGTACTTTTCAGCGTTCGGTGCATGCGTTCGTGACGCCCATTCTGGTCCGGACGGCCAGGCTCAATTCGCTCAGGAATAATCCCTAGTCGCAGCCACCATATCGACAGCTGCGACAGCCCGGCACGGCCGGTACTGGCAAATGGCACACCATTGTCAGTTCGAATACGCTCCGGCAACCCGTACTCGCGGAAAACTCGCTCAAAGGTCTGTTGGGTCTCCTTCAGATTGGTACTGGACATACTCTGGCAGGCCAGTAGAAAACGGCTGGCGTGATCCATGATCGTCAGTGGATAGCACCAAACTCCGGCGCCCGTCAGAAACTGGCCCTTGTAGTCCGCGCTAAAGAGCTGATTAGGTTTTTCTGCCTTGCTCAAAGGTTTGGGATAGACCGCGACACGCCGTCGTACACGCTGCGGCGTAATTAAGTCGGCTGCTTTAAGGATGTTGTAGATGGTCGTTTTTGACGGCGGATCCTGATCGGGAAAGCGCTTGAGCAAGTCATTTTGGATCTTCTTAGGCCCTGGAGTTGTTTCTCCGATAGACCGAAGCTCGATGATTGCCTGCCTAACAGCGACAGGCACCACGTAGCTCTGGTTGTGCCGGCAACGGCTGCGTTCCTCAAGCCCACTAGGCCCTTCAGCTTTGTATCGCTCGACCCATTTATAGCCAGTCTTTCGACTGATCTCGTAGTCACTGCACAGCTTGCTGAAGGTGTGTTTGTCCGCCAGATAGGCAGCGATGAACATCACTTTTCGATCCATAGGTTTCAGCTCTCTCCAGGGCATGGTCAGATCCTCGCGAAATCGACCATGCCAGTTAATAACTGTTACCTATGTGCGTGAACTGATTTGTAACCCATGTGGGTGAGTCATACCGGAAAGAGCGTTTTGCTTACTTTTGCGCTTCTCAAAAGTGAGCCGCCGTCAGGCGGAACCATAGGAAGCCGTTACCGCAGAAATGGATATGTACTCTGCCTAATCCAATACCCCAGAGGCCGCCACGGTAGCAAGCCCGCTCCCACAGGGGAAATTCGGACACCAGCAAAGATAGCGCAGTGCCAGGCTGCACTGGTGTTGGCTGTGCGGGCCCTATCGCGAGCAGGCTCGCGCCCACACATCAGGCAGGATACCCGGTGATCTGCCGAATACTCTGGTACAGCGGTTTGAGCTGACGGTACATGCGCAGGTAAACCTCCTTGTACAACCGCTCATACATCTGCTGCGCCTCAGGCTGTGGATAAAACACCGTTCCAACCCGGGTCATCGACGCGATTGCCGAGGGGAAGTCGGCATGCAGGCCAAGCCCCACCGCACAGCAAATGGCCGCCCCCAGCCCAGAAGCTTCATAGACATGCGGGCGCTCCGCCGGCAGGCCGAAAATGTCCGCCGTGAGCTGCATCGCCGCATCGCTCTGCGACCCGCCACCGGCCACCCGCAAACGCTGGATCGGCTGTTTGGAACGCCGCTCGAGATTCTCCTTGCCCTGGCGCAAGGCATAGGCCAGGCCTTCGAGGATCGCCCGGTAGATATGCGCCCGGGTGTGCACGTCGCCAAAGCCGATCATCGCACCCTTGGCCTCCACCCCCGGCTCGCGGATGCCCGGCGACCAGTAGGGTTGCAGCATCAGCCCCATGGAGCCAGGCGGCACCGCGTTGACCAGGGCGTCGAACAGTTGCTCCGGTTCCAGCCCCTGCTCCTTGGCCTGCTGCATTTCCCGCAGGCCGAACTCATTCTTGAACCAGCTGACCATCCAGTAGCCGCGGTAGATCATCACTTCGCAGTTGTACTGGTCCGGCACCGCGGCGGGGTACGGCGGAATCAACGGGACGATTTCCAGGTAGCGCGAGCGGGTCGTGGTGATGGTGGCCGTGGTCCCGTAGGAGAGGCACACCGTGGCTGGGTCGACCACGCCGGCGCCCAGCACTTCACAGGCTTTGTCGGCTCCCGCGGCGATCAGCGGCACGCCCTCGGGAATACCGGTGTGCCGGCTGGCCTCGGCACTGATGTGGCCCAGGGTTTCCCCAGGCTTGAGCAGGCTCGGCAACTGCTCCGGACGGACCGCCAGCGCCTGCCATTTCCAGTCGGCAGGCGCGGCCCAACGCAGGCGCTTGAAGTCAAACGGCAGGTAACCGACACAGCAGCCCACCGAGTCGACGAACCGCCCGCACAGGCGATGGGTGAGAAACCCCGAGAGCAGCAGGAACTTGTCGGTCGCCGCCCACACCTGGGGTTGATGCCGGGCGATCCAGTTGGCTTCGGCCTGCGCGCGAAAGTAGTCCACGGTGGCCTGGGCGCCGACCAGTTTGAACAGCCAGCCCCAGGGCCCCTTGATCCCGCCTTCGACTTCGGTCTGGCGCTGGTCGAGCCACAGGATGGCCGGGCGCAGAGCCTGGCCCTGGGCATCAACGTTGATCAGGGTGCCACGCTGGGTGGTCAGCGACACCCCGGCGATCTGCGAGCGGTCGACGCCGGTCTGCTGCCACAACAACTGGCAGGCCTCGCCCAGTTTGGCCCAGTAGTAGTCCGGGTCCTGCTCGGCCCAACCGGGCTGGCTGGAGTAGTAGGCCTGCAGCTCGACCTTGCCCTTGCCCAACAGATTGCCCTGCAGGTCGAACAGCAACGCGCGCACGCTCTGGGTGCCATTGTCGATTGCCAGCAGGTAGCGCTTATTCTTGTCGTTATCCATGGAGCTCTCTTGAATGGGCACTGATATCTACACATCGTTGGCAACTGACGCCCCGTAACAGCCGTGACGGGAGATTCATGGCAAACCGTGATGGCGTTGCCACAAGGCACGATAACGCTGTTCTTCCGCCTGCCAACGGGCATCGTCCCAGCCCAGGCGGGGCTGGCACAGACGGCGAATGGCCGGCAGATAGTCCGCCGCCCCTTGGGCCAGCAACAGGCCAATCCGGGTGCGGCGCAGCAACAGGTCGTCCAGGTGCAGGATCAGTTCGGCGTCGCAGGCGAACGCCAGTTCCGCCCACAGGGTGTCGCTCGCGCCGACGCTGGCGCAGCCCAGTTGCTCGAGCAACCGCGCCAGGCGCGGCAAGTCGCGGCCATGGCGTCCGGCCAGGCGCCGCCACTGGCTGGCGCTGAGTCCGGGGATGGACAATGTCGGCACGCTGGCAAACACCGGCGCGCCGTCATCGCTGACGTTGCGCCCGAGCATCTGCCCACAGGCCTTTAGCACTTCCAGGGCCTGCGGGCGGAACGTGGTCAGCTTGCCGCCAGCCAGGGTCACGCAGCCGGGTTCGAGCCACAACACGTGCTCGCGGGTTTCATTGGACGGCTTGCCCGCTTGCTCGCCACGGGCGCTGCCCACCACCGGACGCACCCCCGACCAGGTCGACAGCACATCGTCTGCCACCACCTCGGCCTGGGGAAACTGCTGGGCACAGGCGGCCAGCAGGTACTCGAGTTCTTCGCTGCTGATGCTCGCGCTCTGGTCCAGATCATCCTGGTGATCGAGGTCCGTGGTGCCCACCACCGTGGCGCCCTCCCACGGAAATACAAACACCGGCCGCCGATCCCGCGCATGCAGGAAGGTCAAGGCCTGGGCCACCGGCAGGCGCCAGCCCGGCAGCAACAGATGACTGCCGCGCAGTGGGCGCAACTGCGCCGGGGCATCATTGGGCCGCAGGCGCTCGGCCCAGGCCCCGGTGGCCACCGCCAACGTGCGACAGCGCAACTGCAACGGCTCGCCGCCCTCGCTGTCCGCGACCTGCACCCCGCAGACCCGACCGTCTTCGCGCAGCAATTGCTCGACCCGCACGCCATTGAGCGCCAGAGCGCCATCCGCCCGCGCTTCCGCCAGCACCCGCATCACCAGGCGCGCATCGTCAGTCAGCGCATCGACAAAACAGGTGCCGCCCAGTAACTGGTCCTCCTTGAGCCCAGGGGCCAGGTAGCGCAGTTGCTGGGCGTCATGAAAGCGATGGTTACGCCGCCCGGCCAGGGCGTCGTACACCGTCAACAGCCCGCCGAACAGCCGCGGCCCGGGAAACCCGCCACGGTAGTGCGGCATCATGAAACTCATGGGCTCCACCAACCCCGGCGCTTCGTCGAGCAGGCGCTGGCGCTCGTGGACCGAGTCGCGGGTCAGGCGCCACTGGCCCTTGGCGATGTAGCGCAAGCCGCCATGGACCATCTTCGAGGAGCGGCTGGAAGTGCCCCAGGCAAAGTCGCGCTGCTCCAGCAGCAGGCAACGCCAACCGCGACGGGCCGCTTCGCGCAGGATTCCGGCGCCGCTGATGCCGCCGCCGATAACGATCAGGTCCCAGCTCTGCTGCGTCAGGGTCGGCAAGACCTGCTGGCGCCACGCGGCATTCCAGTCCTGGGTCATGCCCTCACTCCTGCAGCAGGGTGCCGGGGTTCAGGCGCCCGGCCGGATCGAAGTGTTGGCTCAGCGCCTGCAGGGTGTCCATGGCCAGCGCGCCCTTCTCGCGCAACAGGTAGGGGGCGTGATCCTTGCCCACGCCGTGCTGGTGGCTGATGGTGCCGTGGTGTTCGACAATGGTCTGGCTGGCCGCGTGCTTGAGCGCCTGCCAGCGCGCCAGGGTGGCTGGGTAAGTCGCCGCCGGGCGGAACACGTAGGTGGTGTAGATGCTCGAGCCTTCGCCATAGACATGGGACAGGTGGGTAAACACATGCACCTGCTCGCCTTCGGCCGCCAGACCGTCGCGCAGGCTGGTTTCGATGCGATTGAGCAGGTTGTCGACATTGCTCCAGTCAGTGGCGGTTTCCAGGGTGTCCACCACGTAGCCGGCGTTCCACAGGTTCTCGCGCAAGTAGGGAAAACGGAAACGGTTCTGGGCCCACTTCTTGCCCAGCAAGGTCCCGGTGAACACCCCGCCAAAGGCTTTCAAGTGCTGGCGGGCCTGGCTCAGGGACAGGGCATTCTGCCGCCGATTGCCGGTCACGCCGAAGGTCAGCAGGCATTTGCCGGCACCCGCCCCGCGCAGGGACAGGTACTTCTCCAGCCAGGCGATCTGTTGCGGATGACCAGCCAGGGCCAGCTGGGTTTCGGTTTCCACGGCATTGGACAGGCGCAGCATCGACAGGGGCACACGGGCCTGAGTCAACTGGCGGATGGCTTGCAGGGCCTGGCTCCAGTTGGGCAGGAACACCCCATAAAAACGTTCGTCGGCCGGCAGCGGGCTGATCCGCACCTTGACCTCGGAAATGATTCCGAACCGCCCTTCACACCCCAACACCACCTCACGCAGGTCGGGGCCCGCGGCCGAGGCCGGAAAGGTCGCGATCTGCAGCGGCCCGGCGAAGGTTTCCAGGGTGCCGCCGGCGAACAATTGCTCGATCCGCCCATAACGCAGCGACTGCTGGCCGCTGGAGCGACTCGCCACCCAGCCGCCGAGGGTCGACAACTCCCACGACTGCGGGAAATGCCCAAGCGTGTAACCCCGGGCACGCAACTGGCTTTCCACTTGTGGCCCACTGGCGCCGGGGCCGAAAGTGGCCAGCAGGCTCTGCTCGTCGAGGTCGAGCAAACGGTTCATGTGGGCCAGGGACACCGTCAGCACCGGGCGGGTGGAGGCCGGGGGATTGATGTGCCCGGCCACCGAAGTCCCGCCACCGTAGGGAATCAGGCACAGGTCGCGCTCCTGGGCCAGCGCCAGCAACTCGCGGATCTGCTCGGCACTCTGCGGGAAGGCCACCCCGTCGGGGTAGACGCCCAACGCGCCCTCACGCAGCGCCAGCCAGTCCGGCAGGCTCTGGCCACGGGCATGCATCAGCCGGTCATGGGCCTGCACGCTATACAGCGGGTGCTCCGCCAGGCGCGAAGCCGGAACCCGGGCCAGGGCTGTTTCCAGTGTGGCGTCGGGCAATGCCCGTCCGGTGCCCACCCGTGCGGCGAGAAACCCCGCGCCCTGGGCCGGCAATTCGACCACCGTGGTTGCATCCCCCCAGCCGTTCCAGCGTCGCATGTGTGTGTCCTTTTGCGGTTCTTATAAGTGACATTTCAGGCGCCTATACTAGCCAGCCCCCCGCGCCTGTCACGGTCGCATCCGGCCAGCGCGAGTAGCCAATTGAGCCAACACGCGAACCCGGCTCCAGGCATTTACTTTAGCTGTGCTTTCAAACTACCTTTCAGGGTCTTGACCCGCGCCAGTCTGCCCCGATCAAAGGACCCCGATCATGCAATCCCTCGGCTACACCTCGCTCCCCCCGCTGCTCAAGTACGTGCGCCATGCCGAACAGCTGGGTCTGGCCATCGAACCGGCGCTGGCGGCGGCCGGGTTGCAGGTCGAGCAATTGAGCGACAACAGCCTGCGCTTGCCGGGCGAGGCCCATGAACGCCTGCTGGATTATTTCTGCGAACACTCCGGCGACCCGTTGTTCGGCCTTAATTCGGCGCGCTTCGTGTTGCCCAACTCCTGGAGCGTGCTGGGCTACATCACCATGAACTGCGCGACCCTGGGCGACGCCATGAATCGCATCATGCCGTTCGAGAAACTGGTAGGCGACATGGGCGTCAGCCGCGCCGAGCTGCAGGGCGAGCACGTGCACCTGATCTGGAACTGCCGCCACCAGCGCCCCCGCATCCGCCGCCACCTGGTGGAAAACGTGCTGGGTTCGTGGCTGCAATATGCACGCTGGATCGCCGACACCCACCTCTCGCCCGCCGCGGTGTGGTTCGAACATGCGCTGCCGAGCGACACCGACCCGGCGTCCTACCAGCAATTCTTCGACTGCCCGGTACTGTTCGGCCAGCCCTATTCCGCACTGGTCGTGCCCCTGCCGTACCTGCAACTGCCACTGCGCCAGGCCGACGCACAATTACTGCGCACCCTGGAAGAACACGCCCTGGGCCTGATGGCCACACTGGAAGACGCCTCGCTGGAACAACGGGTGAAAAACATCCTGCGCCAACTGCTCAAGGAAGGCCTACCGCGCAAGGAACAGGTGGCGGAACAGTTCGCCATCTCGGTACGAACCCTGCAGCGCCAACTGCACCAGGCCGGTACCTCGTACCAGCAGATCCTCGATGACCTGCGCCAGGAACTGGCCGAGCACTACCTGCTGCACAGCACCCTGCCGATCCAGGACATCGCCCAGTACCTGGGCTTCACCGAACCACGCTCCTTCCACCGCACCTTCAAAAGCCGCCGAGGCATGCCCCCCGGCGAATTCCGCCAGATGCACCGCGAGGCCGATGGAGACTGAGTCGAAGGCGGCGAGGACTGCGTCCTCGAACGCAGCCTCGCGGGCTCGGCAGCTGCTACAGGGGATTGGGGTATTGCCGAGATATGCGGTGTGGCGCAGATCGTCATCGCGGGCAAGCCCGCTCCCACAAGGGAACGCGACACCAGGGCAAACAGGTCGGCCGGCAGGCCGCCTCGCCCGCTCTTACCACTCAGGCCGACTGCCAGGTCGCCGTGCTCTTGCTTTTGATCTTGATCCACCTGCCCCTTCGGCAGGCTGAGCGAAGGTGTCCATCAGGGGGCAGGCGCGTAGCGCCGTGCGGCGAAGCCGCATGCATCGAGAGGAGGTGCAGCGAAGCAAACCGTAGGCGATGCCCCCTGATGGATACCGTAGCGAAGGTACCCCGAGCCTTAGCGAGGGGCCGAACGCTGGGGCAAGACTTTTTGGGTACTTTTGTGTCGTCTGACAAAAGTGCCTCGCCGTAAGGGCGAAACCCTAAGCCGCCATTACCGCAGCAACGGATATGCCCCAAAAAACCCTAACTCACCGACACCCCAAACCCACCCCGCAAATCCCCCTCACGCGCCAGAAACCGCCCCTCCCGCCGCCCATTCGCCCGCCCATCCACATAACTGCGAACCCCATTGACCCACACCCCATCAATCCCCACCGCCGACCGCTGCGGATCACTGAAATCCGCCACATCGCGCACCAACAACGGATCAAACAACACCAGGTCAGCCCAATACCCCTGGCGAATCTCCCCCCGCGCCTGCAAGCCAAAGCGCGCCGCCGACAACCCCGTCATCTTGTGCATCGCGGTGTGCAATGGAAACAGTCCCACATCCCGGCTGAAATGCCCCAGCACCCGAGGAAACGCCCCCCACAACCGCGGATGCGGAAACGGATCCTCAGGCAAACCATCGGAACCGATCATCGACAACGGATGAGCCAGGATCCGCCGCACATCCGCCTCATCCATGCCGTAGTAAACCGCGCCCGCCGGTTGCAGGCGGCGCGCCGCCTCCAGCAGCGGCACGTGCCACTCGGCAGCAATGTCCAGCAGATCACGCCCACTGACCTGCGGGTGCGGCGTCGACCAGGTGATAGTGATGCGATGGGCATCAGTGACCTGCTTGAGATCCAGGGTCGAGGAACTGGCCGCATAGGGATAACAATCACACCCCACCGGGTGGGTTTTCGCCGCCTGCTCCAACGCCGCCAGCAGTTGCGGACTGCGCCCCCAATTGCCAGCCCCGGCGCACTTGAGGTGGGAAATGATCACCGGGCTGCGTGCATGCCGACCGATCTGGAACGCCTCGTCCATGGCCTCCAGCACCGGTTCGAACTCACTGCGCAAATGGGTGGTGTAGACCGCACCGCACGCGCCCAGCTCCTCGGCCAGTTGCTGCACTTCGTCGGTAGACGCACTGAACGCACTGGCATACGCCAGTCCCGTGGAAAGGCCCAGCGCACCGTCCTCCAGGCTTTCGCGCAATTGCCCGCGCATGGCGCTGATCTCCTGCGCCGTGGCGGTGCGCAACAGGTCGTCGAGGTGGTTGCTGCGCAGCGCCGTATGGCCTACCAGCGCCGCCACGTTGACGCTCGGGTGCGCCGCTTCGACGGCCGCGCGGTAGTCGCGAAAACGCGGATAGACGAAGGCGGCCGCGGTGCCCAGCAGGTTCATCGGGTCCGGCGGATCGCCGCGCAGGCTCACCGGCGACGCGCTGATCCCGCAGTTGCCGACGATCACCGTGGTCACTCCCTGACTGAGCTTGGGCAACATCTGCGGCTGGCGGATGACCACCGTGTCGTCATGGGTGTGCACATCGATGAACCCTGGCGCCAGCACCCGTCCGGCCGCGTCGATGACCTCATCGGCATGGGCATCACGCAAGTCGCCGATGGCTTCGATCCGGCCGTTGAAAATGGCCACGTCAGCCGGGTACGCGGGGCGGTTGCTGCCATCGATGATCGAGGCGTTGCGGATCAGCGTGTGGTACTGCATGTCAGTCTCCCTGCGGCAGATGGCAGACAAGAGGTGTCGCTCATGGATATGTCATATCGTGATGAATGAAAATGCGTAGGCGGGATTTTCATGAAGTTTGCGCATAACAATTAGCACTGTGCTCAGCCGACGTTCCTTCATCGAGCCACTTTTATGGCCGCATCACGCCGCAGTAACAAAAAACCCGATGTCGACATCGTTATTCGTGCCATCGCCAGCTCGACAGCCATCGAGACCGGGCAGAGCATTGAACAGATCGAGCGCAAACTCAAAAGCAGGACCAGCAAATTCCTGCATCTCAATCTCGCGCCCTGAAACCATCGCTCAAGCCTGCGCAAGCGCAGTGGTCACTCATGTCGATAAGGCTAGACGGACCCAGTGCTGCATTGGCGCATAACAACAGTTGAGCCCTTGCTTGATCGCCGCAAAGTACTCGTCCTTATGCGCCTCCCAAACGCTGTAGTCCAAGGGCATACGCCCGGCCTGGACGGCCATGACATCGGCCAGCAATCGGGGAATCTGTGGCGCGGCCGCAAAGAAAAACCCGTCCTTACCCAAATTGACGGAGCGCACATCCCCCGCCCAGGGGTAGATGTTTCCCAGCCATCGACGATGCCAATCCTTCAGGTCCTGAACCGTCAACGACCTGTCAGGTAGATGTTCAATCAAGACTGACTGGTAGATTTTTTCCAACAGAACCAATTCGGCATCATCCATATCCCGGGGATCAGTAATTGCCAGTTTATTGGCCAACACCTGATCGTCCGAGCCTGGCTCATAGGAGCTTTGCGCACCTGCGGCCTCATAACGGTTATTCATCCGCGCGCCCCAAATACCCGTTGATATCAGTAATCCGGCGACTGTGCGGCCGCCGGGTCACGCCAGGTTATTTCACAACACTGCCAACCCCACGCCCCCGTGGGTCGGAGGCGGTTTCCAGTTGGCTGCCGTTGATGCGAATGGCCTGGATGTCGCCCATCTCCCAGCCCTGGTCTTCCAGGGTGTAGCCCATGGCTTTCAACTCGTCGGCGACCTTGCCGGTGAGTGGCGCGTAGGCGTCGTAGTAGATAGTGTCCTTGGGCAGCAACTGATGGTGGACGCGTTGCGCGGCCACGGCTTTTTCCAGCGGCAGGTTGTAGTCATAGAGGTTGTTCAGCACCTGGAAGATCGAGGTGAAGATCCGCGAGCCGCCCGGGGTCCCCAGGACCAGGGTGACCTTGCCATCGCGGGTCACCAGGCTCGGGCTCATCGACGACAGCATGCGCTTGCCCGGGGCGATGGCATTGGCGTCGCCGCCGACCACACCAAAGGCGTTGGCCACGCCGGGCTTGGAGCTGAAGTCGTCCATTTCATCGTTGAGCAGGAAGCCTGCGCCCTTGACCACTACACCGCTGCCGTAGTCCCAGTTGAGGGTGTAGGTGTTGCTCACCGCGTTGCCGTCGGCATCGACGATGGAGAAGTGCGTGGTCTGGTGGGGCTCCAGGCCTGGACGGACTTTTTCGGTTGGCGAGATGGCCGTAGGGTTGACCTCGGCCGCGCGTTTTTTCAGGTAGGCCGGATCAGTCAGCTGCTTGACCGGCACATCGGAAAACGCCGGGTCACCCAAGTAGTCGGCGCGATCGGCAAATACCCGTTTTTCGATTTCGGCGAGCAGGTGAATGTACTTCGCCGAGTTCAGCTCGACGCCCTTGAAGTCCGCGGCGCGGTCTTCCTTGATGGCGATCAGTTGCGCCAGGGCGATCCCGCCGGAACTCGGTGGCGGCGCGGTGTACAGGGTATTGCCACGCCAGTTGACGGTCAGCGGCTCGCGCCAGTTGACCTTGTAGTCGTGCAGGTCTTGCTTGGTGATCAAGCCCTTGTCGGCCTTCATCTGGGCGATCAGCAGGTCGGCGGTCTGGCCTTGATAGAACTCGTTGGCGCCCTTGTCGGCGATGCGCTCCAGGGTCGCGGCCAGCTCCGGCTGACGGAAGGTCTCGCCGGGTTTCATGCTGCCGAAGTAGTCGGCGAAGTTGGTGGTGCCGTTGAACAGTTTCAGCGCATCTTCGCGGTACTGGTACTGCTTGTCGGCGACCTTGAAGCCGGTCTTGGCGTAACCAATGGCCGGGGTGATCAGTTCGCTCCAGGGCAACTTGCCGAACTTCTGGTGCGCTTCCCACAGCCCCATCACCGTGCCCGGCACGCCGGCTGCGCGGGATCCTACCAGGCTGAGGTTCTCGATGACTTCGCCCTTGTCGTCCAGGTACATGTCACGGGTCGCCGCCTTCGGGGCGGTTTCGCGGTAGTCGAGGAAGTACGGCTTGCCGTCGATGAACATCGTCATGAAGCCGCCACCGCCGATGTTGCCGGCTTCCGGGTAAGTCACCGCCAGGGTAAAGGCGGTTGCTACCGCAGCGTCGACCGCGTTGCCGCCCTTCTTCAGGATCTGTGCGGCGACGTCGGCGCCATATTGGTTCGGCGCCGCCACGGCGCCCCCCTCGAGCAGCGCCGCGAATGATGACGAGCTGGCCGCAATCGCCACGGCGAGCGTCAGGGTCTTGAACAAAACATAACGCATGAGATCCATCCTTTTCTTGTTATTGAGGCAGGTGGAACCATAGGCCCTAGCGTGGGTGTTGAGCAATCCAAAAACGCCAACGGCCACCCGCAGGTAGCCGTTTTGTGATGCGTTGCACTGACCGTGCCCTGGGGGTGAATCAGCCGTCGAACACCTCGTTGGCGTAGCCCGCCAGCTTGCCCTGGATAAAGTCCAGGAAGCACTGGATGCGCAAGGCCAGTTGCGAGTTGCGGTAGTACACCGCGTTGATCGGCTGACGGTAACCGCTGTTGGCTTCGGCCAGCAGCAGTTTGAGGCGGCCGGCCTTGAGGTCGGCGATGGTCATGAAGTGCGAGAGGCAGGCGATGCCCTGCCCTTCGAGCGCCAGGTGACGCAGGATTTCGCCGCTGGAGGCGCTGATGCCCGGTTCGATCTGCCAGCGGTCGCCGTGCACATGGCGCAGCGGCCAGTGGTTGAGGGTTTCGGTCTGGGTGAACCCCAACAGCGTATGCCCGGCCAGTTCGGCCACGGTGGTCGGGGTGCCGTGTCGTTCCAGGTAGGCGGGGCTGGCGAGGATGTGCAGCGGACTGCAGCCCAGCGAACGCGCGTGCAGGGTCGAGTCGGCCAGGGCACCGATGCGGATGGCAATGTCGGTGCTCTGCTCCAACAGGTCGATGATCAGGTCGTTGCTGTTGAGCTCCAGCTGGATGTCCGGGTACAGCCGGCGGAACTCATCGATGTAGGGCACGATGGCGTGCAGCATGAAGGGTGACGCCGCGTTGATCCGCAGACGCCCGGACGGCGTGCTGTGGCGTGACGACAAGCGTTCTTCCAGTTCCTCCATCTGATCGAGGATGCGCTTGGCCTGCTCGAAGAAATACTTGCCCTCTTCGGTCAGGTCCATGCGCCGCGTGGTGCGATTGATCAACGTGGTGTCGAGCTTGGCCTCCAGACGCGACAGCGTGCGGCTGACCGCCGACGGCGTTTGCCCGACCTGCTCGGCCGCCGCGGATATCGAACCGCACTCGATCACGCAGACAAAAATCTGCAACTCATCGGATCTGGCTTTCACGTGTGTCCTCGTTCTCGGCAGCGCTTCTGGCTGCCGATACTAGCTCATGCAGCTGCCGGCAAGTTGAACACGGACTGCAGGTGCTGGGTGTAGCGGGCCACGTCGGCTTCGATGTTCGGACGTTTCATCACGTCGACGCAGAGGAAGGTCGGCAAGCCGCTCATCCCGAGGAACTGATTGGCCTTGTGGAACGGGAAATACACCGCGTCCACGCCCTTGGCTTCGAAGAAGTCAGTGGGGTCGTCGAACGCTTGCTGCGGGGCGTTCCAGGTCAGCGACAGCATGTACTGCTTGCCGTGGATCAGGCCGCCACTGCCGTATTTCTGCGAGGCGTCGGAGCGGGTGCGACCGTCACTGGCGTAGAGGCTGCCATGGCCTTCGGTGAAGACTTCGTCGATGTACTTTTTCACGGTCCAGGGGGCACCCATCCACCAGCCCGGCATCTGGTAGATGATCACATCGGCCCAGAGGAACTTCGCGACTTCTTCAGCGATGTCGTACCCCTCGTCGATGTGGGTCACCTTGATGTCGATACCGCCCCGATCCAGCACGCTCATCGCGGCTTCATGCAGGGTGGTGTTGTAGCGACCGTCGGAGTGGGCGAATTGTTTGCCACCGTTGAGCAACAGAACTTTTTTCATGCAAGCCTCGTCATCTGGGTTTGATCCACCGCTGCCTGGAACAGGTGGCGGGGTCAGTAAGGTTTGATTCGATGACGGCAGGTTATAGATCGCCCCCCTGCTGAATAAGCCCTGTTGCGGCAAAATACATTTGACCTATACGCACGAATTAGCCGCTGATTGTTGCCGTAAAATTCTCCTCATCCACTCAAGAGGAGTTCTCCATGAACCAGCAACAAGGCTTTATCCTGCACGCCAAAACCCGCCCGGAGCAGGCCGAGGCCTTTGCCGCGCTGTTCCACGCCTACGTCGAACCGAGTCGCGCGGAGCCGGGCTGCATCGAGTACCACATGCTGCGCGACCAGCAGGACCCGACACTGTTCATCTTCTACGAGATCTGGGCGTCCCAGGCTGATCTGGACCGGCACTCGAACCTGCCGCACATGCAGGCATTCTTTGCCAAGCGCATGGATTACCTGGAGCGCGATTTCGAGATCCGCCAGATCGACATGCTCAGCCCGTCATCCGCTACCCGTTGACCAGCAGGTGAGCGCCAAGCAAGCCCAGGCCGATGAAAAACACCCGTTTGAACAGCACGGCGCTGATCCGCTGGCGCAGCCATTGCCCCAGCCACATGCCGAGCACCGCGGGAATCAGCGCCAGCAGCGACGCACTCAGCTCTCCGCCGCCGAGTGCGCCGCGCCACAGCAACGCGGCGGCCAGGGCCAGGGTCGAGACGCTGAATGACAGGCCCAGCGCCTGCACCAATTGATCCTTGCCCAACCCCAGCGCTTGCAGGTACGGCACCGCCGGAATCACAAAGACCCCGGTGGCCGCCGTGATGACCCCGGTCAGCACGCCACACAACGGTCCCAGCCAACGCTCGTGGCCGGCGCCGACCCGCAAGGCGGGCAACAGCAAGCCGCTCAGGGCGTAGAGCAACAATGCGCCGCCCAACGCCCGCACCACCCACTGCCCGCCGTCGATCCCCAGCCACAGGGTGCCTGCGCCGGTGCCGAGAAAAATTGCCAACAGCATCGGCCACAAGCGCCGCACCAGGGCGCGCAAGTGTCCGCCGAACGCCAGTTGCCAGAGGTTGGTCAGGGTCGCCGGGATGATCAGCAACGCCGCAGCCTGCGCCGGCGCCATAGCCAGGCCCAGCAAGCCCATGGCGATGGTCGGCAGGCCAAGGCCGATCACCCCCTTGATCATGCCGGCCATCAGGAAGGTCACGATCACCAGCAATGAAAGGGCCAGACCGAGGTTTTGGTAAAACGCCAGAAGTGTGTTCATGGGCTTATCGTGGCGTGTTCGCGGGCTTGTGAAAATCTGCCATATACTGAGGTTGCCTCTTGTTTTAACAGAGTCAAAGATTTCATCGCGGCTGATGCCGTCATCGCGAGCAAGCTCGCTCCTACAGGGTGTCCCACCCATGCATTTCGATCTGGTTGATCTGCGGCTGTACCTGAACATCCTCGAAGCCGGCAACATCACCGCCGGCGCCGCGAGCAGTCATTTGTCACTGGCGGCGGCGAGTGCGCGGATCCGCGGGATGGAAGCTTCGGCGGGCACCGCGTTTTTCCAGCGCGGGCGCCGGGGTGTCAGCCCGACGCCCGCCGGCAAGGCACTGGCGCAACATGCGCGGCTGATGCTGCAACAGGCCGCACACCTGCAACAGGACCTCGCGGAATACGCCAAGGGTGTCAAAGGCCAGGTGCGCTTGCTGTGCAACACCACGGCGATTACCGAGTACTTGCCCGAGTTACTGGCGGATTTTCTGCGCGCTCACCCCAACCTCGACATCGACCTGCAAGAGCTGCCGAGCCTGCGCATCACCCACGCCCTGCATCAAGGCACGGCCGAGTTGGGCATTGTGTCCGATGCGGTGGACACTTCGGGCCTGGACACCCGGCCGTTTCGCGACGATCCGCTGGTGCTGGTCATGCCCCACGACCACCCTCTCGCCAGCGTTCGAGCACCGAGTTTCAGCCAGACCCTGGCCCATGAGTACGTTGGGCTCAATGCCCACAACGCGCTGGCGATCTATCTGGAAGAGCAGGCCTTGCACAGCGGGCAACGCATGTCGATGCGCATCCGGGCCGAGGGGTTTGACGGGGTGATGCGCATGGTCGCCCATGGCGCAGGACTGGCGATTGTGCCGCAGGCGGCGGTGCAGCGCTTTGCCGCCGGGCAGGGTTTGAAATGCTGCGCCCTGGATGAGCCCTGGGCGCAGCGCAAGTTGCTGCTGTGCGCCCGCTCGTTCGAGGCCTTGCCACGGTATGCCAGTGCCTTGCTCCAAGCGCTATCGGCAGATTGATCTGGGGGTTAGGCGTTTTCGAGATTGGCGGTGGCCGGCTTGGGTTTTCTGAAGAACAGCCCATACACCGCCGATAGGATCAGCAGGAACGGCACGCCGAACACCAGGGTCATCTTGAACGCATCGGTGAAGTAGGTGGTGATCATCACCGCGGCCATCAACACCAGTCCCAGCAGGGTGCTGTAGGGAAAAAAGCGCATGCGAAAGGACAGCTTTTTCTCACCGTGACGCTGGTGATAACGACGGAAGCAGTAGTGGGTGAGGAAGATCATGAACCAGGTGAAAATCGCCCCGAACATCGAGATCGCCATCATCAGGGTGAACGAACTTTCTGGGTACAACAGGTTCAGCAGCGTCGCCAGGGCGATGCCCGAGCTCGACAGCAACAGGGCGTTGAGCGGGATCCCGCTCTTGCTCAGCGCGCCCATGGCCTTGGGTGCGTAACCGCCACGGGACAGGCTGAACATCATTCGCGTGGTGATGTACAACTGGCTGTTCATCGCCGACAACGCGGCAATCAGGATCACGAAGTTCATCACCCCGGTCGCCCCGGGAATGCCGATGGTCTGCATCACGGTAACGAACGGGCTCTGCGCCTGCCCGGCCTGGACCCACGGCACGATCGCCAACATCAGGGCCAGGGTCAGCAGGTAGAACACCACCAGGCGCACGATGGTCGCGCGAAAGGCTTTTTTCACCGCCCGCTCCGGGTCCTCGGCCTCGCCGGCCGCCACCGCGATCATTTCCACGCTCAGGTAGCTGAAGATCGACACGATCACCGCCACCCACATGCCCTGCAGGCCATTGGGGAAAAAGCCGCCATGGGCAGTGTAATGCTGCACCCCGTACTCCGGGTTGCCAGAGCCGAACACCACGTACACCGCAAGGATGATGAAGCCGACGATCGCGCCGATCTTGATGGTCGAGAACCAGTACTCGAAGGTGCCGAAGGTCTTCACGCTGATCGCGTTGAGCACGATCAGCACGCTGGAAAACGAGACGATCCAGATCCACTCCGGCACGTTGGCGAACCAGTACTTCATGTACATCGCCACCGCCGTTACTTCCGTGCCGACCGCCAGCACAATCGCCGCCCAATAGGCGTACCGCACCAGGAACCCGGCCAGCGGACTGACGTAGAACTCGGCGTAGGCGCCGAATGAACCGGAGGTGGAATGGGCCACGGTCATTTCCGCCAGGCAGCCCATCAACAGCAAGGTAATGATCGCGCCGATCGCGTAGCTCAGCAGCACGCTGGGCCCCGCATAGCCGATGGCGTAGGCGCTGCCCATGAACAACCCGGTACCGATCGCTCCGCCAATGGCGATCATGCTCATCTGCCCCGAGGTCAACTGCCGCCGCAGGCCCTGCTCGCGCTTGGAAATCGTGTCAAAGCCACCGGCTTCGCTCATGTATCTGTCCTCTGGATATTATTTTTTTAGAGCACATCGTCGATAGAGGTTCGCCACCACCCTGTAGGAGCGAGCCTGCTCGCGAAGAACCTGAGGGCGACGCGTTGTTTCAGGCAGCACGCGTTATCGTTGACGTTCATCGCGAGCAGGCTCGCTCCTACAGGGATCCGGTGAATCTATGAGTCAGGTCACGCTATGGCGCACCTGGAACTGCGCCTGGGCCCAGGTTTCCTGGTCGAGGATCTCGCCGAGGATCTGCACCGCATCGAACACTTCAGTGAAGCTGGTGTACAGCGGGGTGAAGCCGAACCGCATGATCCGCGGCTCACGGTAGTCGCCGATCACGCCCCGGGCGATCAGTGCCTGAATCACCGCGTAGCCTTGCGGGTGTTCGAAACTGACGTGGCTGCCACGCTTGGCGTGTTCACGCGGGGTGATCAGCGTCAGGTCGTGGGCCGCGCAGCGCTCCTCGACCAACTGGATGAACAGGTCGGTCAGGGCCAGGGACTTGCGGCGCAGGCTGGGCATGTCGGTCTGGGCGAAGATGTCCAGGCCGCACTCGACCATGGCCAGCGAGGTGATCGGTTGGGTGCCGCACAGGTAGCGCGCAATGCCTTTGCTCGGCTCGTAGCCGGACTCCATGTCGAACTGGCGGACGTGGCCGAACCAACCCGACAACGGTTGCGCAACCAGGTCGCAGAGCTTCGGGGAGACCCAGGCAAACGCCTGCGAACCCGGACCGCCATTGAGGTATTTGTAGGTGCAACCGATGGCGTAGTCGGCATCGGCCTGGCGCAGGTCCACCGGCACCGCACCCGCCGAGTGAGCCAGGTCCCAGATGGCCAGCGCGCCACATTCGTGGATCAGCGCGGTCATGGCCGCCATGTCGTGCATGTAGCCGGTCTTGTAGTTGACGTGGGTCAGCAGCACCACCGCGACGTCCTGGTCGATGGCCTGCGCCAGCGCCTCGGGGGTGTCCACCAGGCGCAGGCTGTAGCCTTGTTGCAGCAGGTCCATCAGGCCCTGGGCGATGTACAGGTCGGTGGGGAAGTTGCTCGACTCGCTGACGATCACCTTGCGCTCCGGTGCACGACCGGCCTGCACTTTCAGCGCTGCACCGAGCACCTTGAACAGGTTGATCGAGGTGGTGTCGGTGACCACCACTTCATCGTCGCCCGCGCCGATCAGGCTGGCCAGGCGATTGCCCAGGCGTTGCGGCAGGTCACGCCAGCCGGCGCTGTTCCAGCTGCGGATCAAGCCGTCACCCCACTCCTGGGCGATCACTGCCTGGGCACGCTCCAAAGCGGCGACCGGGCGGGCACCCAGGGAGTTGCCGTCGAGGTAGATCACCCCGGCTGGCAAGGTAAACTGTTCACGCAAAGGGGCCAGGGAGTCCTCGGCATCGAGCGCCAGGCAAGCGTTTCTTGTGGTCATTGTCGGTCCTGTTCTTTAAGTGGCATGCGGCCGGCGAGCACCGATTTCCGGAGGTTTTCGCACTTGCACGATGAGCAAATAATGAACGAAGGCTTGCAGAATTTTCGTGCAAAGTGCGAGGTCATATAGTAGTTATCTCGAAGATTATTCGAATCCAACCGATAAAAACGCGGATTTATTCAAACCATGAATCTCGACTCCACAGACCTGCGGATCCTCCATCACCTGCAGCAGGATGGGCGCATCAGCAACCAGGAACTGGCGGAAAAGGTCTCGCTGTCACCCTCGGCCTGCCTGCGTCGTTTACGCCTGCTGGAGAGCGAGGGAATCATCACCGGGTATCGCGCCGAACTGAGCGCCGAGCGCCTGGGGGTGGAGCTTGAGGCCATTGTCCATGTGTCCCTGCGCCAGGACACGGAGGACTGGCACGAGACCTTTATCAAGAAGGTCCAGTCGTGGCCGGAAGTGGCCACCGCCTACGTGATCACCGGCGCCAGCAACTACGTGCTGCGGGTGCAGGCGCGCAACCTCAAGCACTTCTCGGATTTCATCGTCAACAAGCTCAACCGCACGGCGGGGGTCACCGATATCCGCTCGGAAATCGTCCTGCAGAAGATCAAGGAGCGCGACGACCTGCTCGACCTGGTCGCGCGCAAGTAGCCCGGCAACAGCTCACAGCCCGCGCATGCGCCGGGCTTCGTTGCGCTGCACGGTCGCGCTGGGGGACTCGTCGAACAGCTTGCGGTACTCGGCGGAAAAACGCCCCATGTGGGTAAAACCCCAGGCCATGGCAACCTCGGAGATATTGCGCGCCTGACCGTGTTCGAGCAGGTCCTGGCGCACTGCATTCAAGCGGTGTTTTTTCAGGTAGGCCATGGGCGACAGGGCGAAGTATTTGCGAAACGCCTCGAACAGCTTGAACCGCGACACCCCCGCCGCGGCCTCGATGTCTTCCAGGTGCAAGGCTTCGCGGGCGTTGTCGTGGATGTACTGCTTGGCCCGCACCAGGTAGTGCGGCACCTTCACCCCCAGCACCCCGCGCAGCTCCTCGGAGTAGTTATTGGGCTGGGCGAGGATCAGGCCCTTGATCAACGAGCTTTCGATGTCGCGGGTGAAGGTCACCTGGTCAAACAGCGAGCTGCTGCGCTCAAGCTCCGCAATGAAATAGCGCGCCATGCGCCACCACGCGGCCGATGCGCCATCCACCGCATCCATCAACGGTTCAAAGCGCAGCGGTGCGTCGAGCGGACGTTGCAGGATGCCTTCCAGGGACTCGCTCATGGCCGCTCGGGTGATCACCACCTGGACCTTGCGGCAGTCGCCGGAAATCGCCAGCACCTGGTTTTCGTTCGGTGAAATGATCACCCCCTGGTCACGATCCGAGCGCAGCAGGCTGCCGTTCTTGCGCAGCTCCTGCTCACCCACCAGCGGCAGGCTGAGGCTGTAGCTGCTGAAGTGCTCGGCGTCTTCGATATCCACCGTCACGTCGGTGCCGTACTCGATGGTACCGAGGGTGGTGGCCATCGACTTGAAGACATTGGCACTGTGGTGAAAACGGATCCGCTCGGGGGTGGCGGTTTCCAGGCGATGAGGGCCACAGATACCGGACATCCAGGTCCTGGCCCCTTCAAGGTCATAGTGATCGATACGAATATCGCGACTCTGCGGATCGGCTTTGCTACTCATCACGGCACACCCACGGCAATATTTTTTCAGTGCACTCTGACGGCGCACCTCTGGTTTGGACGGAGCAAGTTCCAGACCACTCGACCCGCTCCCTGAGTCGATGGATAGCAATCGCCGAATAAGCGGATAACCCGGCGCAGCAGAGCAGGATAGTCGCCCTGGCACAGTCCTCCAAACTGGGCAAAACAGTACCTCAATGCTGCCGGTTGAGGCAGCCGTTCATCGTTTGGGGCGCAGCGATGGGTATTCGCTGCCCAGGTGTTACCCGCACCCACTGCCCGTTGTCGGCCCCAGCGGATTTTGTGGATTGCCTTCGTCGAGTAACCGGATAGACCCTGCCCCGCCCCGCTCTCTCTAATGTGCGCACCGATTAGCTTGAATAAAAAAAGGCGCAGACCCATGAGTGGCGAGAAAAACCTCGAGCAGTGGAAAACGTTTATCGAAGGTTGCCTGGACTTCCGTCCGGTGGAGGGCGTGTTTCGCATTGCCCGGGAGATGTTCACCGAACCGCAGCTGTTCGACCTGGAAATGGAGCTGATCTTCGAGAAGAACTGGATCTACGCCTGCCACGAAAGCGAGCTGGCCAATAACCACGACTTCGTCACCATGCGTGCCGGACGCCAGCCGATGATCATCACTCGCGACGGTGACGGCCAGCTCAATGCACTGATCAACGCTTGCCAGCATCGCGGCACCACCCTGACCCGGGTCGGCAAGGGCAACCAGTCGACCTTCACCTGCCCATTCCATGCCTGGTGCTACAAAAGCGACGGTCGCCTGGTCAAGGTCAAGGCCCCGGGCGAGTACCCGGAAGGCTTCGACAAGGCCACTCGCGGCCTGAAGAAGGCGCGCATCCAGAGCTACAAGGGGTTTGTGTTCATCAGCCTCGATGTGCAGGGCAGCGACAGCCTGGAAGACTTCCTGGGTGACGCCCGGGTGTTCTTCGACATGATGGTCGCGCAGTCGCCCACCGGCGAACTGGAGGTGCTGCCCGGCAAGTCGGCCTACACCTACGATGGCAACTGGAAACTGCAGAACGAGAATGGCCTGGATGGCTACCACGTCAGCACGGTTCACTATAACTACGTGGCCACGGTGCAGCATCGCCAGCAGGTCAACAGCGAAAACGGCAGCGCCGGCGGCAGCACCCTGGACTACAGCAAGCTCGGTGCCGGCGATGCCAACACCGATGACGGCTGGTTCGCCTTCAACAACGGGCACAGCGTGTTGTTCAGTGACATGCCCAACCCCTCGGTACGCTCCGGCTACGCGACCATCATGCCGCGCCTGATCGAAGAACACGGCCAGCAAAAGGCCGAATGGATGATGCATCGCCTGCGCAACCTGAATGTCTACCCGAGCCTGTTTTTCCTCGACCAGATCAGCTCGCAGTTGCGCATCATCCGCCCGGTGGCGTGGAACAAGACCGAGATCATCAGCCAGTGCCTGGGGGTGAAAAACGAGTCGGACGCCGACCGCGAAAACCGCATTCGCCAGTTCGAGGACTTCTTCAACGTCTCCGGCCTTGGCACTCCAGACGACCTGGTGGAGTTCCGTGAAGCCCAGCGCGGTTTCCAGGCACGCCTGGAGCGCTGGAGCGATATCTCCCGCGGCAGCCATCGCTGGGCCACGGGCGCCACGCCCAACAGCGAGGCCATCGGCATCTCTCCGGCCATGACCGGCACCGAGTTCACCCACGAAGGGCTGTACGTCAACCAGCATGCCAACTGGCAGAAGTTCCTGCTCGACGGCCTGGACAAACAATCCCTGAAGCTGCGTGAGGTGTGACCATGAATGCGCAATTGCAGTATCAGATCGAGCAGTTTTTCTACCGCAAGTCCGAGTTGTGCGACGCCAAGGACTGGGACGCCTATCTCCAGCTGTTCGCTGAGCAGAGCGAGTTCCACCTGCCGCAATGGGACTCCGAGCACGTCTACACCCAGGACCCCAAGCGCGAGATGTCGCTGATCTACTACGCCAACCGTTCTGGCCTGGAAGACCGGGTGTTTCGCCTGCGCACCGGCAAGGCCGCCTCGGCCACGCCCATGCCGCGCACCCTGCACCTGATCAATAACGTGCGGATCAGCGAGCTGCCCCAAGGCGAACTGGAGGTGCGCCTGAACTGGCACACCCTGTTCTACCGCCTGGCCACTTCCGAGCAGTTCTATGGCAATGCCACTTATCGCCTGACGCCGCACAACGACAGCTGGCTGATCACCCGCAAGCACGTGCTGCTGCTCAACGACACCATCAACTCGGTGCTCGACTTCTACCACTTGTGACCTGTAGCAGCTGCCGAGCCCACGAGGCGCGCCAATCCCCGAGGGCGGTCCTGCGAACACGCAACGCAGCCTCGCGGGCTCGACAGCTGCTACGGCTTTTTTGGAGTTGTGAATGAACCATAAGGTCGCGTTCAGCTTTGCCGACGGCAAGACCCTGTTCTTTCCCGTGCAGGCCAACGAAATACTGCTCGATGCCGCGCTGCGCAATGGCATCAAGATTCCCCTGGATTGCCGCGAAGGGGTCTGTGGCACGTGCCAGGGTCGCTGTGAATCCGGCGATTACAGCCAGGACTATGTGGACGAGGAAGCCCTCTCCAGCCTGGACCTGCAACAGCGCAAGATGCTCACCTGCCAGACCCGGGTGAAGTCCGATGCCGCCTTCTACTTCGACTTCGCGTCCAGCCTGTGCAACGCCGCCGGGCCGGGCCAGCTCAGCGGCACCGTCAGCCAGGTCACCCAGGTCTCGGCCAGCACCGCGATCCTGCACCTGGCGCTGGAGCCCGGCGCACCGCTGCTGGACTTCCTCCCGGGGCAATACGCGCGGCTGCTGATTCCCGGCACCAGCAGCAAACGTTCCTACTCGTTCGCCAACCGCCCCGACGCCAGCAATCAGCTGCAGTTCCTGATTCGCCTGCTGCCGGACGGCGCCATGAGCAACTACATCCGCCAGCGTTGCCAGGTCGGCGATCGCATCGAACTGGAAGCGCCACTGGGGGCGTTTTACCTGCGCCACATCACCCGGCCACTGGTGCTGGTGGCCGGCGGCACCGGTTTGTCGGCGCTGCTGGGGATGCTCGACGAAATGGCCGCACGCGGTTGTGATCAGCCGGTGCACCTGTACTACGGGGTGCGCGATGCAGCCGATCTGTGCGAGGCCGCGCGCATCCAGGCCTACGCCCAGCACCTGCCGGGATTTCGCTACACCGAGGTGGTCAGCGAACCCACGCCAGCCTGGACCGGCAAGCGCGGCTACATCGCCGAGCACTTCGATGCCAGCCAATGGCGCGACAGCGCCGCCGACATGTACGTCTGCGGACCACCGCCGATGGTCGAGTCGATCAAGACCTGGCTGGCGGCGCAAAGCCTGGAAAAGGTGCAGCTATATTACGAAAAATTCACCGAAAGCAACGTCTGACGCTCACAAACGGGCGGTAATTGAATAAGCTGTCGGGGTGCAACACAGCCGGACCAAAACAACTAGAAGGTAACCAGATGGCGGATGAAATACAGCAACAGGGCACACTCAAGCGAGGGCTGAAGAACAGACATATCCAGCTGATCGCCTTGGGTGGTGCCATTGGCACAGGGTTGTTCCTCGGCTCCGCAGGTGTACTCAAGTCAGCGGGCCCCTCGATGATTCTCGGCTATGCGATTGCCGGGTTCATCGCTTTCCTGATCATGCGCCAGCTCGGCGAAATGATTGTCGAGGAACCGGTCGCCGGTTCTTTCAGCCACTTCGCCCACAATTACTGGGGCGGGTTTGCCGGTTTCCTGTCCGGCTGGAACTACTGGGTGCTGTACGTGCTGGTGGGCATGGCGGAGCTGACCGCCGTCGGCAAGTACATCCAGTTCTGGTGGCCGCAGGTGCCGACCTGGGTCAGCGCGGCGGTGTTCTTTGTGCTGGTCAACCTGATCAACACCATGAACGTCAAAGTGTTCGGCGAGATGGAGTTCTGGTTCGCGATCATCAAGGTCGTGGCCATCATCGGCATGATCGCCCTTGGTTGCTACATGCTGTTCAGTGGTACCGGCGGCCCGCAGGCCTCGGTGAGCAACCTGTGGGAGCACGGCGGATTCTTCCCCAATGGCACCACCGGCCTGCTGATGGCGATGGCGTTCATCATGTTCTCCTTCGGTGGCCTGGAGCTGGTGGGCATCACCGCTGCCGAGGCCAGCGAGCCGCGCAAAGTGATTCCCAAGGCGATCAACCAGGTGGTTTACCGGGTGCTGATCTTCTACGTCGGCGCACTCACCGTGCTGCTCTCGCTGTACCCTTGGGACCAACTGTTGCAGACCCTCGGCGCTTCCGGCGATGCCTACAGTGGCAGCCCGTTCGTGCAGATCTTTGCCTTGATCGGCAGCGACACGGCGGCGCAGATCCTCAACTTCGTGGTCCTGACCGCCGCACTCTCGGTCTATAACAGCGGCGTCTACTGCAACAGCCGCATGCTCTACGGCCTGGCCGAACAGGGCGATGCACCCAAGCAGTTGATGAAGCTGACCAAGCAAGGCGTGCCACTGCTGGCGTTGAGCGTTTCGGCGCTGGTCACCCTGCTGTGCGTGGTGGTCAACTACGTGGCACCCCACGGTGCGCTGGAGCTGTTGATGGCCCTGGTGGTTGCTTCGCTGATGATCAACTGGGCGCTGATCAGCCTGACGCACCTGAAGTTCCGCAAGGCCATGCACCTCAAAGGCATCGTCCCGGGCTTCAAGGCATTCTGGTCGCCCTACACCAACTACCTGTGCCTGGCCTTCATGCTCATGATCGTCTGCGTGATGCTGGCGATCCCGGGCATACGGGCGTCGGTGTTCGCGATTCCGGTCTGGGTCGCGATCCTGTACGTGGCCTACCGCATGCGGGTTGCCCGCACACGAGCGCTGTCGGTCGCGCGATAACCGTCAGCCACTAAAAAGCCCCGGCATTCGCTGAATGCCGGGGCTTTTTACTGTCTGCGTAAACCACAATCCCTGTGTTCAGAGGGTGGAGCGTACGCGCCACAGTTCAGGGAACAGCACGGTGTCGAGCATCTTGCGCAGGTAACCCACGCCTTCGGTGCCGCCGGTGCCTGGCTGGAAGCCGATGATCCGCTCGACCGTGGTCACATGGCGGAAGCGCCACTGGCGGAACGAGTCTTCGAGGTCGATGAACTTCTCGGCCAACTGGTACAGGTCCCAGTATTGCGTCGGGTTCTTGTAGACCACTCGCCAGGCGGCTTCGACCGAGGCGTCATGGGCGGTTGGCTGGGTCGGGTCGCAGGTCAGGCGCTGCGGGTCGATCGCCAGGCCGGCGCTGACCATCAGGCGAATCGCCTCGTCGTACAGCGATGGCGTGGCCAGCGACTGCTGCAGTTCGGCCAGCAGTTCCGGACGGTGGGCATGGGGGCGCAACAGGGTGGCGCTCTTGTTGCCGAGGATGAATTCGATCTCGCGGTACTGGAACGACTGGAAGCCCGACGACTGCCCGAGAAATGGCCGGATCGCGTGGTACTCGGTGGGGGTCATGGTCGCCAGCACGGTCCAGGCATGCACCAGTTGGTCGAAGATCCGCGACACCCGCGCCAGCATCTTGAACGCTGGTGGCAGCTCGCCCAGGCGCACGTGTTCACGGGCCGCCTTGAGTTCGTGCAGCATCAGTTTCATCCACAGCTCGGATGTCTGGTGCTGGATGATGAACAGCATTTCGTTATGGTCCGGCGACAACGGGTGCTGGGCGCTGAGAATCCGCCCCAGGTCCAGGTAGTCGCCGTAGCTCATGGAGTCGGAAAAATTCAGCTCGGCGTTATGCCATTCGTCTGTCTGGTTGCCCGGGGAATAGGGACATTGGCTCATTGCGCAGGCTCCTCAAGTGGCGATGTATTCAGCGGACGCAAAATCGCCCGGACCGGGCTGGCGTCAAGATTGGCAAAGCGCAGCGGCAAGGCGATCAGCTCGTAGTCACCTTCCGGCACGTCATCGAGGACGATCCCTTCGAGGATCGCCATGCCATGGCGAGCGACGGCGTTGTGCGCGTCCATGGTCTTGGATTGTTGCGGGTCGAGGGACGGTGTATCGATACCGATCAGGCGCACGCCAAGGCTGGCCAGCAGGTCCACGGTGTCCTTGGCCACGGCAGTGAAGTCCGGGTCCCAGGCGGCCAGCGGTACCTGGCGGTAGGTGCGCAACAGCACCCGCTCCGGCAACTGTTGCAGACGCCCGGCAAGCTGCTCGGGCTGCACCAGGGCGCCGCTGTCCAGGCAATGCAGGACGCGGCACGGGCCCATGTAGACCTCCAGCGACACCTCGCCGATGGGCGCACCGTCCGGGCTGTAATGCAGGGGCGCGTCGACGTGGGCGCCGGTGTGCGGCGACAGGGTAATGCGCCCGACGTTGACCGGGCACTCGGGACCGAACGTCCAGACCCGCTCTTCCTGGAAGGGTGTATCACCCGGCCAGGTGGGTGTCGCGGTGCTCAAGGGTGGGCTGATGTCCCACCAGGATGGTGTTTTTTTCATTGTTCAAATCTCGGCTTGCTCACGCGTGAATGATACGAGCGAAACCCCTGAACTTTCTTGCGAAAAACTTCGGCATTCAGCAAATGTTTCGCACTTAATGCTAAAAAATCACCGTTTAGCCGATAGATATTTCACGCTACGCCAGCAGCATTCGCCGCGCCCCTTGACTCTCCCCCGTGGGGTCGACTTTATCCTCGCGCCTCGACTATCGCGGGGTAAGCACATGAGCAAACGGATACTGGTGATTCTCGGCCATCCTTCGAGCCAGAGTTTCTGCGGCGCCCTCGCCGATCACTACGTGCAGGCAGCCCGGGAGGCCGGGCATCAAGTGCGCGAGCTGCGCCTGGGCACCTTGAGTTTCGACCCGATCCTGCGCGAAGGCTACCAGCAGGTCCAGCCACTGGAAGCCGACCTGCTCAAGGCGCAGGAAGACATCACCTGGGCCGAGCACCTGACACTGGTCTACCCGATCTGGTGGGGGGCCATTCCGGCGTTGCTCAAGGGCTTTTTCGACCGAGTGCTGCTTCCCGGCTTTGCCTTCAAGTACCGCCCGGGCAAAGCCTTTCCACAAAAGCTGCTGCAGGGGCGCACCGCCGATCTGTTGGTGACCATGGACACCCCGCCCTGGTACTACCGCTGGGTGTATCGCATGCCCGGGTTGCACCAGGTGCGCAAGACCACCCTGGCGTTCTGCGGCATCCGCCCGCGCACCACCCTGACCTTCGGCCCGCTGCTGAACTCGACCGCACGTCAGCGCCAGACCTGGCTGGCACGCGCCAAGGCTATCGCTCAGGGGTAAGTCTCAGGGATAATCCGCCGCGTTATCCGGGACATCCACGAAAAAGGGACTTTTCATGTACATCGGTAAAGCGGCGAAACTGTCCGGCACCACCATCAAGAGCATTCGTCACTACGAAGACATCGGCCTGTTGCCGCCTGCCCAGCGCCAGGGCAAGTACCGCATCTACGACCAGCAGAGCGTCGAGTTGCTGAGTTTCATCAAGTGCGCCCAGCAACTGGGTTTCAAGCTCAAGGAAATGCAGGCGATGTTCGAGCCGCACCGTGGCCAGACTCCGCCCTGGAACCTGGCGCACCAGGCGATCACGGACAAGAAGCGGCAACTGACCGACACCATCAAGCAACTGACCCGCCAACACCAGCAATTGAGCGCGTTGCAGGCCAGCCTGGCCCAGGTGCAGGACCAGTGCACGCTGGAGCGGGTCTGAGGCCCAGCGCGTTTCTGGACAGCTGAGTGTCGAGCACAGACAACCGAGCCTGCGCCGGGCGCTATAGGGTGGGACTTCATTCCTGCCCAACGCCCGGAGTCAGCATGTCCCAACCCATTACCGTCCTTCGTGATACCCACCCGTTGCCAGTGCTCGACGCCTGCAAATGGGAAAAGCTCGAAGGCGACCCGCACACCGTCAACCTCAACGCCTACACCAGCGAGGATGGCAGCAAGATCATGGGCACCTGGATCTGCACGCCAGGCAAATGGCGAGTCGACTATGTGAAGTGGGAGTACTGCCATTTCCAGGAAGGCTACTGCGTGATCACCCCGGACGGCATGGCGCCGATCCATCTGCGTGCGGGTGACATCTTTGTGGTCGAGCCGGGGATGAAAGGCACCTGGGAAGTGGTGGAGACTGTGCGTAAGTACTTCGTGTTTGCTTGAGCATTGCATCCGGTAATGGGTGCAAAACCACTGTGAGAGCGGGCTTGCCCGCGAATGCGCCAGCACCGTCAACGTTGATATTGACTGTGCCGGCCTCTTCGCGGGCAAGCCCGCTCCCACAGGTTTTTTATGCGTATGCGGGATCTGTGTGTACCACAGATCCAATGTGGGAGCGGGCTTGCCCGCGATGGGACCGGCACAGCCAGCATTTACGGCCACTGACACACCACCATCCCTGGCAAGCCCGGACCCACAGGCTTTTGTGTGTGTGGCGGTGCCTGTTTTACTGCGGCTTGCGGTAGCTGTTGATGATGGCCGAGAAATCCTGGCCACCTTCACCGCGCAGGCTCATGGCCTGGTACAGCTGCTGGGCCACCGCGCCCATTACCACAGGCTGATGCGCCTGGCGTGCTGCCTCGGTGGCCAGGCCGAGGTCCTTGAGCATCAGTTCGGCACCAAAACCACCGGTGTAGCCGCGCGAAGCTGGCGCGGTTTCCACCACCCCAGGCCAAGGGTTGTACATCTCCGAACTCCAGCAACGGCCGGTCGAGCTGTTGATGATTCCCGCCAGCACGCCGGTGTCGATCCCCAGCGCGTCGCCCAGGGCCATGGCTTCACTGACGCCAACCATGGAAATGCCCAGCAGCAGGTTGTTGCAGATCTTGGCGATCTGCCCGGTGCCGACTTCACCGCAGTGCACGATGTTGCGGCCCATCTGCGCCAGCACCGGTTGCAGGGTGGCGAACAGCTCCACCGTGGCGCCGACCATGAAGGTCAGGGTGCCGGCCGCCGCACCACCGGTGCCGCCGGACACCGGTGCGTCAGCCATGGTTACGCCCTGCTTGGCTGCCGCTGCGGCGACATCGCGGGCGGTCTGCGGGTCGATGGTGCTGCAGTCCACCGCCGGGACCCCTTTGCCGATCCCCGCCAGTACGCCGTCTTCACCCAGCCAGACGCTGCGCACATGCACCGCGGCCGGCAGCATGGTGATCACCAGTTCGGCACCCTGCGCGGCTTCACGGGCCGTGGCGCTGATGTGCCCGCCCAGTTGCTCCAGCTCGGCCAGCACCGCCTTGTTCAGGTCGACCAGGTTCAACGAATGGCCGGCCTTGATCAGGTTGCGCGCCATCGGCGCGCCCATGTTGCCCAGACCAATAAACGCAATCTTCATGATGTCGGGCTCCTTAGCGCAGGTTGATCGTGGTGTTCACACCGTCGTTGACGCTGTTGTCATCAAACCAGCGGCTGGTGACGGTCTTGGTCTGAGTGTAGAACTGCACCACTTGCTTGCCATACGGGCCCAGGTCGCCGAGCTTGGAGCCACGGGAACCGGTGAAGCTGAAGAACGGCACTGGCACCGGGATCGGGATGTTGATACCCACCTGGCCGACGTCGATTTCGCTCTGGAACTTGCGCGCCGCTGCCCCGCTCTGGGTGAACAGACCGGTGCCGTTGCCGAACGGGTTGGCGTTGACCATGGCGATCGCCTGGTCAAGGGTGTCGACTTCGAGCACCACCAGCACCGGGCCGAAGATTTCCTGGGTGTAGATCTGCATGTCGGTGGTCACCCCGGAGAACAGGGTCGGGCCGACGAAGTTGCCTTGCTCGAAGCCCGGGACGCTAATCTCGCGACCATCGAGTTCCAGCTTGGCGCCTTCCTTGATACCGCTTTCGATCAGGTCGAGGATCCGTGCCTTGGCGCGCTTGGAGATCACCGGGCCGACATCGGTGCCTGGCTCACTGCCGGCATTGACCTTGAGTTTTTGCGCCAGCGCCTTAAGGTCCGGCAGCCATTGCTTGGCCGCACCTACCAGGACCACTACCGAGGTGGCCATGCAGCGTTGCCCGGCCGCACCGAAACCGGCACCGACCAGGGCGTTGAGGGTTTGCTCGCGGTTGGCATCCGGCAGTACCACGGCGTGGTTCTTGGCGCCCATCATCGATTGCACGCGTTTGCCGTGCTTGCCGGCCAGGTCGTAGACGTGGGTGCCAACCGCGGTCGAACCGACGAAGGACACCGCCTTGATGTCCTTGTGGGTGCACAGCGCATCCACCACGTCCTTACCGCCGTGCACCACGTTGAGCACACCGGCCGGTACGCCGGCTTCGATCGCCAGTTCCACCAGCAGCAAGGTCGACAGCGGGTCCTGTTCGGACGGCTTGAGCACGAAGGTGTTGCCGCAGGCGATGGCCATCGGGAACATCCACAGTGGGATCATCGCCGGGAAGTTGAATGGGGTGATGCCCGCGCACACGCCGATAGGCTGGCGCAGGGTATAGGTGTCGACGCCGCCGGCGACGTTCTCGGCAAACTCGCCCATTTGCAGGGTGCCGATGGAACAGGCGTGCTCGACCACTTCCAGGCCACGGAAAATGTCGCCTTCAGCGTCGGCGATGGTTTTGCCCTGCTCGGCACTGAGGACCACGGCGATGCGCTTGGAGTGCTCGCGAATCAAGGCCTGGAGCTTGAGCATGATGCGCATCCGCGCGCCGATCGGGGTCAGCTTCCAAGTCTGGAACGCACGATGGGCGGCGTCAATGGCAGCGTTGACTTCTTCAGCGGTGGCAAACGGCACCTTGGCCAGCACTTGCTGGGTCGCCGGATTGACGATGTCGTGCCATTCGGTGGTCTTGGACTCGACCCATTGACCGTCGATCAACAGCTTGGCCGTTTGCACGGTGGTTTCGTTGGGCGTGAGGGATGCGTTCATGCTGGTCTCCGGGACTTATAGTTATGCTGGGAGCCAAGGCGAACAAGCCGCCTTGAGATGAGGCGTGGACCGCGACGTGGTGGGCGGACTGTTTTTGGAGTATAGATGTGCAAACTTCTAATAAGAACGCACATAAAAGCCGGTCCAACATGCAAAAAAACATCACATCGCTGGGCTCCCTGAACTGGGATGACTTGAAGTTTTTCCTCGAGGTGGCCCGTACCCGCAAGGCCAGCACGGCCGCCAAACGCCTGGCCGTGGATTACACCACGGTGTCGCGGCGCATCAGTTCGCTGGAAGGCGCCCTGGGCACCCTGCTGTTCGAGAAGTCGCGGACCAACGGCTTTGTCCTCACCGCCGAGGGCCAGCGTCTACTGGGTTATGCCGAATCGATAGAAAGCACCCTGCACATGGCGTGCGAGCAGGTGTCAGGTTCGGGGGTGGCGTTGTCCGGGCATGTGCGCATGGGCTGTACCGAAGGTTTCGGCAGCTTTTTCATCACGCCGCAGTTGAGCCACTTCGTCGATGCCTACCCGGCGATCTCGGTGGACATCCTGCCGCTGCCGCACTTCATCAGCCTGTCCAAGCGCGAAGCGGACATCGTCATTGCTCTTGAGCGTCCGGAACACGGGCCGTATGTCTGCTGCAAACTCTGCGACTACCGCCTGCAGCTGTACGCGACCCAGGACTACCTCGACCAACACCCGCCCATCCGTCGCCCGGCGGACCTGGCCCAGCATCAGTTCATCAGTTATGTCGACGACCTGGCCTTCAGCTCGGAGCTGCTGTACCTGGCCAACGTCCTGCCCGGCGCCAGCGCCAACCTGCGCAGCACCAGCGTGATCGCCCAATTCGTCGCCGCCCAGCAAGGCCGCTCGCTGGCGATCCTGCCGTGCTTCCTGGCAGCCCAGGATGCACGGCTGCTGCCGGTGCTACCGGCAGAAATCAACATCACCCGACAGTTCTGGATGTACTGCCGCGAGGACCTGCGCAAGCTCAAGCGGATCACCCTGCTCTGGGATTACATCCGTAACGTGACCGAGCAGAACCAGGGGTTGTTGATGGGTGAGACCCGCCAGATACACTTTGCCGATTAGTCGGCGCTGACCACGATGGCCACGCGGCGGTTTTCGGTGCGGCCGCTGGCGGTTTTGTTCGAGGCTACCGGTACGCTGCTGCCGAGGCCGCGCAGTTGGACGTTTTCTTCACGCATGCCGACGCGGGTCAGTACGTTGCGCACGCTCTTGGCGCGGCGCATGGACAGTTGCTGGTTGTAGGCTTCCTTGCCGGAGGCATCGGTGTGGCCGTCGACTCGCACGCGGTCGATGCCAACTCCCAGTAGCGCCTTGCCGATGCGTTCGACAATTTCCGTGCTCTGCGCGTTGAGGCTTTCCACGTCGCTGCCGAACAGCACCTTGCCCGACAAGCCAAACGCCCAGCCTTCGTCAGTCAGTTCGAACCCCTGCTGTTTGAGCACGGCGATTTGCGCGGGGGTCAGGCCCTTTTGCGGCGCCGTCTGGCACCCGGTCAAGGCCAGCAGGGCCATGAACAGGGTCAGGGTGAAGAATCGAAGGGAACGCTGGGTAACTGAGAACACGAGGTTAGCTCCTGGTTTTAAGATTGGCGGCAAGGTGCTCCGACCGTGCCGTGTATTGCCCGCCTCGGGAGAGGCGTTTGGCCTGGTACATCGCCGCGTCGGCGGCATGTAGCAAGGTGCCAGGGGTGGCACCATGATCCGGGTAAAGCGCGATCCCGACACTCAGCGAGGTCTGGACCGAGGAGCCATCAGGCAACTGCACCGGCAGTGCCATGCTGGCGATGATCTTGCCGGCAATGCGCTCGGCATCTTCGATCTTGTGCAGAGGGGTCAGCAGCACAGCAAACTCATCGCCACCGAGCCGCGCCACCAGGTCTTCTTCGCGCAGTTGCGCACGTACCCGGGTGGCCACCGCTACCAGCACCGCATCGCCGGCCGCGTGCCCGTAGTTGTCGTTGATGCCCTTGAACCGATCGCTGTCGAGAAACAGCACGGCCACTCGTTCGTTGTACTTGCTGGCACTGCGCACGGCCCGCGCCAGCCGTCCTTCGAAGAAGGCCCGGTTGGGCAACCCGGTGAGGCTGTCGTGATTGGCCTGGTGCGCCAGGCTTTCGTTTTCGCTCTGCAGGTGGGTCTGCCAGGACTCCAGTTCGTCGAGCAAGGCATTGAAGTCGTTGCCCAGGCTGTCCAGCTCGGCGATGCGCGCCGGCGGCACGCGCTGGTCAAAGGCGCGCTCGCTGCGGGCCGCGTGCGCCACTCGCGCCAGGCTGCGCAACGGCCCGGTGATGCCCTTGAGTTGGCGCCGCGCGAGGAACAGCGCAACCCAGGCGCTGAGGGCGCTGCACAGGATAATCCCCGCCAGGCCGCTGAGCAGGAAGCGCATCAGGCTGCCGCCATGGCCGATGATCAGGATGCTGCCGACTTCCCGGTCCTGATGGACGATGGGCATGCGGATCGGTTCTTCCAGCACGCGGCGGGCGATCTGCACTTCCAATGCCGAGACCAGCCCGTGTTCCCCACGCTGCCAGCGGGCCAACAACTGGCCCTGGGCATCGAACACCTGCGCGTCGGCCACTTCTTCGGTAGAGGCGATCAAGGCCAGCGCTTCGTTGGCGGCGGCCTTGTCGTTGAACACCACCGCCGCTTCCACGGTGTAATTGATGGAACGGGCGATCAGGTGCAGGTTGTGATCGGCATACACCCGCAACGCCAGCACACCGAGCACTGTCAGGGACAAGCTGGTCATGGCCACCCCGACCAGCGCCACGATCAGGTTGCCACGGCCAATGACTGAACGCAGGGTCGGACGCCCGTCTCGGTTGAACAGGTTCATGGCGTTACCGACTTGCGACGCGAGAGTTGCAATACGCTGGGGTGAATGCGCACGCCGCTGCGCGCCACCGAGTCGAGGTTGACCTCGAACGACACTTGCTGGTCGCTGACTCGCAAGCAAAACAGGCTGCCCACCGCGCAATGCTCGTCGGCCTCGCTGATGCTGAGCACCGGGTGCCCGATCAACGAGGTGAACAAGCCACTGCGTTCCTCGGCGCTCAGTTCGCCGATATAGACCGCATCACATTCAGTGGCGATAGCCGGGTAGCTCGCCAACAGTCGGCGCACCAACACCGGACGGCCGGCGGCCTGGGTGGTGCCCTTGACCAGGTCGTCGGTGTATTGGGTGGGGCCGAGGAGGCACAGGCGCAATTTGTCGGGTTCGACCGGCCAGCGGGCGTAGCTGAGAATCCCCAGCACCACCTGGGTCACCGAGCGGGCGCGCTGGTCGGCCATGCTGGCCGGCAATCGGCTTTCGGCGAACAGTTGCACGCTGAACAGACAGAGAATCCCAGCCAGCACCAAGCGCTTGCAGCTCATCATGGATTCTGTCGTCCAGACAGCCAGCTTCATGCGGGGATTCTCGTTGATTTCGACAAAATGATGCCGCAACGATAGCACAGCGCCGATACCCCGGCGAGGACGCCCCGCCTGCCAGCCCGCGGGGCTATGCCGTTTGTTGCAGCACTGGCGTGACGCTCAGGAAGCTGACCGATCGGTCACCTATTGCTGGCGTCCGCCAATTCCAGCATCAGCCCGCTCAAGCGCTTGACCTTGCGCTTGACCGCCTCTTCAAACACCCCGCTGCGCGACTCGATCAGGCTGAACCAATCCTTGGCCCGGGTGATGCCGGTGTAGATCAGTTCCTTGGTCAGCACCGGGTTGAGGGCGTCCGGCAGGATCAGCGCGGTGTGGGCGAATTCCGAGCCCTGGGATTTGTGCACGGTCATGGCGTAGACGGTCTCTACATCGTTGAGCCGACTGGGCAACACGAACCGTACCCCGCCCTGCCCGTCGTTGCGGGCAAAGGCCACGCGCAGCACCTGCTTGCCGCCAGGCAGGGCATCGCGCTCAGGCAATTTGAGGGCGATGCCGATGTCGCCGTTCATCAGGCCCAGGCCGTAGTCGTTGCGCGTCATCAGCACCGGACGACCTTCGTACCACTGCTGGTCGCTGTCGATCAGCCGGGCCTTGAGCAGCGCCGCGGTGATGCGCTGATTGAGTCCTTCGACGCCCCAGGGTCCCTTGCGCACCGCGCACAGCAGCTGGAACGCATCGAAGGCCTGCAACACCTGCCGCGCCCAATCCGTCCACACCTGATCTTCAGGCGCGGCGTCCGGGCTGGGGCGCTGGTTGCGCAACAGGCTCAGGTAATGCCGGTAACCCTGCGGCCCGTCACCGTGACCTTCCAGCAACAGGCGCTCCAGGGCCCGGTCCTGCTCGCCCTTGAGCGCCAGGACAAACAGGTCGGCGTGACTGCGGGCCGCCAGTAGCTTGCGCGCCTCCTCGGCCTGCTGCTGGTTGACCCAGCGCGCCAGTTGGCCGATGCCACTGCCTTCGCCAAAGCGCCGCGAGTGACGCAACATCACCACTTGTTGCGCCAGCGGGTGGCTGGCGTCGAGGTCTTCCTGCAAGCCGCTGCTGCCCAGGTCCTCAGCGCTGACCGACTCCAGCCAGGCCCGGGTCTGCGGGCTATACCAGCCAGCTTCGGCATCCCGGCACAGGTCGCCCAGCACGGCACCGGCTTCCACCGACGCCAGTTGGTCCTTGTCGCCCAGCAGCACCAGGCGGGCATGGAGCGGCAAGGCGTCGAGCAGATTGGCCATCATTTCCAGATCGATCATCGACGCCTCATCCACCACCAGCACGTCCAGCGGCAGGCGATTGCCAGCGTGATGGCGAAAGTGCCGAGTGCCGGGACGGCTGCCCAGCAGGCGGTGGACCGTGGTTACGTCAGCGGGGATCTTGTCCCGCACCGCGTCGGCGACCTGCAGGCTGCGTACCTGTTGGCTGATGGACTCGGTGAGGCGCGCGGCTGCCTTGCCCGTCGGAGCCGCAAGGCGAATGCGCAGCGGCTTGCCCGCCTCCACGGCAGGCGCCTGGAGCAACGCCAGCAAGCGCACCACGGTGGTGGTCTTGCCGGTGCCCGGCCCGCCGGTGATGATGCTGAAGGCACTGCGGGTGGCCAGGGCACAGGCGAGCTTCTGCCAGTCGATCGGCGCACCGGCGCGCGCCTGGCCGAACAGCCCGCCCAGGCGCTCGGGCAGGTCGACCGGGGTCGGTTCGGCGGCGACCAGGCGCTGGCGCAGCGCCTGGTCGATGCGCCGTTCGTAGGCCCAGTAGCGGCGCAAGTACAGGCGTTTGCCGGACAGCACCAACGGGCGCTGCAGGGTTTCTTCACGTCCATCGGCGGCCAGCGCCACCAACGGGCTGGAGGCCAGCACCTTGCACCAGTGCGCGCCGTCCAGGCCTTCGAGCAATTGCGAGGGCAACAACTGGGCGCCAGTCTGCACGTCGCCTTCCGGTGGCAAGGACAGGGCGAAGTCCGGCGCCTTGAGGGTCTCGAACAGGTCGAGGCAGACGTGACCATGCCCCAGTTGGTGACTGGTCAAGGTCGCCGCCAGCAGCACCAGTGGATCGTCTTGCGGCGCCCGCTCGTGAAGGAAGGCGACGAAGGCTTTGTCCAGCGCGCGCAACCAGCCGCGCTCGACCCAACGCTCCAGCAGCAGCAACAAATCGCCGGCGCTGCTCAGGGGCTGGAGTTGCGCCAGGCTCTCGGCCGTCAGCGGCGTGGGTAACAGGTCGGCAAAGGAACGGTTCATAGCAATACACCCTGCTCCCAGGCCGGTTCAGGCTTGGCTTCTGGTTTGCCCTGGAACAAGCGGTCCAGGCGTTCGATCAGTTCGCGCGGCGGGCGGGCGAAATAGGCGCCCTGGCTCGCCGCCCGGGTACCGCGCAAAAACAGGTACAGGGCGCCGCCCATGTGCCGGTCGTAGTCGTAGTCGGCGAGGCGCGCCTTGAGTTGGCGATGCAGGGCCAGCAGGTACAGCACGTATTGCAGGTCGTAGCGATGGTCGAGAATCGACTGCTCCATTGCCTGCTCGGTGTAGGCCGAATCGTCGCTGCCCAGCCAGTTGGATTTGTAGTCGGCCACGTAGTAGCGCCCGGCGTGCTCGAAGGTCAGGTCGATAAAGCCCTTGAACATGCCGTTGAGCAGCATCGACTCGGCACCCACCCGGGCGACGCCGCCGTGGGTGTATTGGCGCACCAGTTCGTCGAGCTTGAGCACATCGACTTTATGGCTGGCGAACCAGAACTCCATCTCGACCCGATATTCGCGCAGGTGTTCGAGGACCACCGGCGGTTGCTCGGCACCCAGGCGCAGTGGGACCTGCAGCAAGTGCTGCAGCCAGTCGCTCAGCGTGACGATCCAGCCCTGCCAGCCGCGACGGTTGCAGCGCCGGGCAATGGCGTCGTCGATCGCCTGCGGGTCGGCACTGAATCCCTCGTCACCGGCCCACTCCAGCAGGCCGTGGAGGAAGGTGCCGGGGTTGGGCCCACGCGGGAAGCGATGGATATCGCCGCCACTGGCCTGCACTTCACGGGGGGCATCGGGGTCGAGGCGTTCGTCATCGAACAGTTTTTGCGCCTGGGCACTTTCCGGGGCTTCCTCGCTGGCGGCAGCAAGGCTGTCGCCAATGCGCAGCCCACTGTAGGAGGCGATCCACCAGTTTTCCGCGGCCTTGCGCTTGGGACTCAGCGCTGCCAGCAACCGTGCGGCGTTGCGCGGCGGCTGGTACTGCTCGTCGCTGGCGGCGGGCATCGGCTGATGCTGCAACGCCGCACAACCTTGCTCCAGCGCATGTAGCCAGGCGGACAGGCCACTGGACTGCGCCAGCGCAGCACCGCCGCCGAGCACATAGCCCAGGGCCGACAGGTGCAATACCGAGCTGTTGCTGTTGCCACGCTTGAGGTCGGCGACACCCAGCCAGCACGCATGCTGGGCCCGGGTCAGGGCCACATAGAGCAGGCGCAGGTCTTCGGCCAGGCGTTCATGGTCGGCCAGGGAGATCAGCTCGGGCGTCGGGTTCAGGGTGACCTGGGGTTTGCCGCGCTCATCGTGGTAGTGCAACGGCAAGCGACTGCCATCCACCGGCTTGGCCGAGCAGATGAAGGGCAGGAACACCAGCGGGTACTCCAGGCCCTTGGACTTGTGGATGGTCACCACCTTGACCAGTTGCTCGTCGCTTTCCAGGCGCAGAATCTGTTCCTCACCCGCCTGCCCGGACAACGCCAGGTGCTCGGACAGGTGACGGATCAGTGCCTGCTCGCCGTCGAGTTCGGCGGCGGCCTGTTGCAACAGTTCCGAAAGGTGCAGCAGGTTGGTCAGCACCCGCTCGCCATCACTGCGGGCGATCAGCACTTGCGGCAACTGGAAGTCGTGGAGCAGGCGCCGTAGCATCGGCAACACGCCCTGCTTGCGCCAGACCTCGCGATATTGGCGGAACTGCATGACCCGAGTTTCCCAGGCCAGCTCATCCTGGTTCAGGCGCTCCAGTTCGCTCAGCGGCAGGTTCAAGGTGGTGCTGGCCAGGGCCGCCCGCAGCGGGCGCTCGACATCCGGTTCGGCGCACGCCTTGAGCCAGCTCAGCAGGTCATGGGCCTCCTGGGCGGCGAACACCGAGTCCTTGTCCGAGAGATAGACGCTGCGCACACCGCGGGCCGACAACTCATGGCGCACCGCTTGGGCTTCCTTGCCGTCGCGCACCAGGATCGCGATGTCGGCCGGCAACAAGCCCTTGAGGGCCTGGCTGTCGTGGACAAAACCCGCCCGCCCCTGCTGGCCGCCATTGAGCAACGCGGTGATTTGACTGGCGCAGGCCGCGGCCAGTTGCTGGCGATAGACCACCCCGGAAAGCGCCTGTTCACTGGGCAGATGCCAGAGGTTCAGCGCCGGCACGGCCTGGCCGTCGATCTGCAACGACTCCTTGCGCCCCTGGGATTCGACCGGGGCAAAGGGCACCGGGTTGTCACCGTTGGGCTCGCGGAACAGAAACGCGCCCCGGCCCTGCTCCCGCAGTTCGGCAGTCTGGAACACATGGTTCACCGCCGCGACCATGCCGTGGCTGGAGCGAAAGTTGGTGCCCAGGGTGTGCAGGCGGCCGGTGGTGGCCTGGCGCGCTCGCAGGTAGGTGTAGATGTCGGCGCCACGGAAGGCGTAGATCGCCTGCTTCGGGTCACCGATCAGAAACAGCCCGCACTCCGGGTCGTTGTCTTCGATGCGGTAGATGCGCTCGAAGATGCGGTACTGCACCGGGTCGGTGTCCTGGAATTCATCGATCAAGGCGACCGGGAACTGCTCGCGGATCAAGGTCGCCAGGCGCTCGCCGCCATCGGCCTGCAACGCTGCGCGCAGGCGCAGCAGCATGTCGTCGAAGCCCATTTCGGCACGCCGGCGTTTCTCTTCCTCAAAACGCCCGCCCACCCACTGCGCCGCATGCTTCAACACGGCGGCGTCCGGGGTCGGCAGCGCATCGAGCCGGGCCTTCAGGCCGGCCATCGCGTCCAGCCCGGGATGGTCCGGCGCCTGGCCTTTCCAGGCTTCGGCCATGCCCTCGGGTGTCAGGCGGATGAAGCCGGTGCCAATGTCCAGTTGCTCGAGGGCTGGATCTTCGGCCCAGGCGCTGATTTTCTCGAACCAGAGCTCGAAGTAACGCGCTTGCATCTTGCGCCCGTCGACCGCCTTGCTGGCGACGCCTTGCAGGCAGATGTCCCGCAGCTCCTGCGCCCAGACCAGCCAGGGCGCCTTGAGCGTCACCAGGGCCTCGCGCCGCTGTTCAAGACAGGCGGCGATCAACTGCTGCGGCGATTCGCCTTCGATGCTGTCGCGCTCACTGTCGAACAGGCCGCGCACTCGCGCGAGCAACGCGGCAGGTCCGCCCCAGTTGGCACGGACCCAGTTCAGCGCATCGCCCTGCATGGGATAGCAATACAGGCGCCAGTAGTCACGCACCACTTCGCCGAGCAGATCGCTGTGGTCGGTTTCCAGGGATTGGGTAAACAGGCTGCCGCTGTCGAAAGCATGTTCGCGCAGCATGCGCTGGCACCAGCTGTGGATGGTCGAGACGGCTGCCTCGTCCATCCACTGCGCGGCGATGTCCAGGCGGTTGGCACAGGCGGGCCATTGCTCGGCGCGGTATTCGTCGCGCAGGTCGGCAATCAGGCTGTCGGGGGCCGGGGTCTCGTCGCGGAAAAACCGTGCGGCTTCGGCCAGGCGTGTGCGGATTCGCTCGCGCAGTTCCTTGGTGGCCGCGTCGGTGAAGGTCACGACGAGGATCTGCGGCGGCAACAATTCGCGGCCAAAGCCGCTGGTGGCGTCACCGTGGCCAAGCACCAGGCGCAGGTACAGCGCGGAGATGGTGAAGGTCTTGCCAGTGCCGGCGCTGGCTTCGATCAATTGGCTGCCGCGCAGGGGAAACGCCAGGGCCAGGGGCAATGTCGCGGTCATCAATTTGACTCCTCGCCGGTCAGTGAGCGCCAGGGTGCCACGAGCAATGGCCGGTAGAGCGCGTCGCACCAGCCGTCAAAGGTCTCGTCGGCCAACAGGGCGTTGTAGTCGGGGAACTGGCGCGCCAGGGCCGGGCTTTCGCGGCGCTCACCCTCGGAAGTCTGGCCATCGCCTTCGTAGGCCTTGCGGGCAGCGGCATCCGCCTTGAGCGGGTCGGTCTGGCCGAGCCAGGCGAAGGCGGTCTTGACCGCGATGGGCAGGGGCTGGCGCATGCCCGCTTGCCAGGCTTGCATCAGTTCACCGAGGAGCTGCTCGGCATGGGGCTGATCCAACGGGTCCAGCAGCAGGCTGTCATCACTGGCCACCAACCCGGTGGTCATCGACAGGCCGCTGGCACAAGCCACCAGGTGATTGACCCAGGGCCGGATCAGGCGATGCCACTTACGCGTCTTGGGCGATCCGATGCTGTTGGGAATGCTGGTGATTGTCAGCAACCCACCATCGCTGCGCTGATGCAGACCACCCAGCCAACCTTCCAGGCTCACGCCCTGCAGGTTGAGCGATACGGGCAAGGCGCTGGTCAGTGGCGTAGGCCACAACTGCAGCAGGTGTTGATAACGCTGCAACAGGTCCGGCAGTGGCTCGATCAATTCACGCTGCAGGCACTCGCCAAAACCGGCCATGGGCAGCAAGCCGCTGTCCTGCAGGCGCTTGGCCTGGGCCAGCAACGCGGGCTCGGGTTGATCCAGATGGCCGAGGGCGGCGGTCAGCAGACTGTCGCTCAGGCTGTAGCGCTGCAAGGCATCGAGGACGAAAGGTTCTTCGTCAGCCAGCGGCGCTTCGGCGGCTTCGAAAAATACTTTCAAGCGCTGGCTGAAAAAGTGCCGGACCGGGTTGCGCAGGAAATCCTGGAGCTGGCCCAGGGACAACGGCTCTTCTTGCACGTAGGGGTCCAGCAGTGTCGACGCTGGTTGGGCCGCGTGCTGCTCGTGCAGCAGTTGCCATTCCCGGGCATAGCTGAACAGTCCATCGCCTTCATGGAAATAACGGGCGCTGAAGGGTTGCAACGGGTGTTCCTGGGTCAGCGCTTCGAGCAGTGCATCTGGCTCGCCAGCGAGCTTCCAGCCATTGGCCAGGTGGTCACGCAACTGTCCGATCAGCACCGAGGCCGGACGCTCGCTGTTGTCGCGGATGCTGCGCCCGACCCAACTGATGTAGAGCTGGTCCCGCGCCGAGAGCAAGGCCTCGAGCAGCAGGTAACGGTCATCCTCGCGCCGTGAACGATCGCCGGGGCGGTAGTCGCTGCCCATCAGATCGAAGTCCAGCGGTGGTTGGGCGCGCGGGTAGTCGCCGTCGTTCATGCCCAGCAGGCACACCAACTTGAAGGGGATGGCGCGCATCGGCATCAGGGTGCAGAAATTCACCGCACCGGCGAGGAAGCGTTGGGACAGGCGGCCCTGATCGAGGCCGGCCAACCAGGCTTCGCGCACCACCGTCAGGGGCAGCGGATCGTGCAGGCCAACTGACTCACAGGTCTCCAGCCAGGTTTCACGCAGCAATTGGAGCTGGGCCAGCAGGTAGTCATCGTGTTCGTTGCTGGCCAGGAAAAACAGCTGCATCAGCGCTTGCAACCGGCTACCCCATTGTTCGGGGGAAGCGGCCTGGCTGAGTTCATCGTGGGCGATTTGCAAGGCATCGAGCAAGGCCACCAGGGGCCCGATCAAGGCCGCATCCAGGCCGCCGATTTCATCGTAGGGTTCGATGCCGTCGCAGGCCTGGCCACTGCCCACCGCGTAGCCGAGCAGCATGCGCCGTAAGCCGAAGCGCCAACTGTTCTGCTCCAGTGCGTCGGGCAGGCCGAGGCCGGCGCGTTGCTCGGCGCTCATGCCCCAGCGGATCCCGGCGCCTTCGATCCAGCGATGCAGGGTCGGCAGGTCGCGCTCCTGTACCCCGAATCGCGCGCGCAAGGCGGGCACGTCCAGCAGGTCGAGGATTTCGCTGACCGGGAAACGGCTGTCGGGCAACTTCAGCAGGTGCTCCACGGCAATCAGCAGCGGATCACGGCCGCGCTGGCCCTGGTCGGTGAGGGTAAACGGAATGAAGCGCGGATCAGTGCGCTCCAGCTGCCCGAATACCGCGCTGATGTGCGGCGCATAGCTGTCGACATCCGGCACCATCACGATCACATCCCGCGGGCGCAACTGGGGGTCGGCACTAAAGCGCGCGAGCAACTGGTCATGGAGGATCTCGACCTCCCGTTGCGCGCTGTGGGCTATGTGAAAACGGATCGACTCATCCTGCGCCAGATCCACGACTGGCCATAGTTCGCGGGTTTCGCTCAGCGGACGCAATTCGAGGATGTCGTCCTGCAGTTGGTTGAGCAGCGTCAGTGGCTGGCTTTCGCTGAACAGGTCGATACGTCCGTCGCGAAAGGCCGAGCGATAGCTGTTGGGATCGTCATAGCTGTCGAGCAGGTTGATGTAGTCGCGGCCTTGCTTGCCCCACGCCGCCAGCAGCGGGTGCGCGTGCTGATGCAGGGTTTGCGGATCGAGCACCACCGGCATCCCGGCCTTGCGCGCCTGGCGCTTGTATTGATGCCTTAACAGGTCTTTATCGGCGACGATGTCCGCCCAATGGTGTCGACAAGGGTTATGTACGCAGAGCAGCACCTGGCTGAAACGGGCCAGCCCGGCGAGTGCTTCCAGGGCCTGGGCCGGCAGCGAGGAAATACCAAAAACGATCACCCTGGACGGCAGGCCGGCAGGCGCGGTGTCGAGCCGGGTGATGGTCTCAATGAAACGTTGGTGAACCCCGGCGCGGCTCTGCGCCATGCCTTGCGCTCCGACGTCGAGCAATAGCGCACGCCACAACTCCGCCTGCCAGCAGTTGGCGGGGGTCAGCGGCTTGCTCTCGCCTCTGCCGTTGCGTAATTGATGGCGCCCGGCGGCCCAGTCTTCCAGCCAGTCTGCTCGGTACACCTGGTACTGGTCGAACAGGTCGGCGAGGCGCTCGGCCAGTTGGTAGCGTTTACGCAGGTCGGTATCGTGGGTCAGGAAGCGCTGCAGCGGTTCGAAATGTGGCTGATCGATCAGTTCGGGCAGCAGGCGCATCAGGCGCCAGGTCAGCGGGGCCTTGTCCAGCAAGGACTTGGCGGGAATCTCGGCACGCCCCAGGACCAGGCGGTACAACTGCCACATGAAGCTGCCGGGCAATTGCACATCAATGGCTGCGGCAATGCCACAACCGCCCATGTCGTCTTCTTCCGGGTCTTCGGCCAATGCCAGCTTCAGCCATTGGGCAATACCGTTGCTCTGCACCAGGGCGATTTCGTTTTCCAGGGGCGCCAGCGGATAACGCCGCATCCAACTGACCACCAGGCTACGCAGTTCATCCAGGCGGTTGCCGTGAACCACCATAAAACCAGTACTGAGTAGCGAGCCGTCCGCCATGAATGCTTCCTTGGATAAGTGCCTGAGCCAGGGCCGAACCTTAGCATTTTGTGGCAGCCTGGTGCCGCCCGAAACGGGCACAGTAGGGTGCGCACTTTCTCGCGGACAAAAACAAAACCCCTACCTGCATACGCAGATAGGGGTTTCGGAATTTAATCTTGACGATGACCTACTCTCACATGGGGAAACCCCACACTACCATCGGCGATGCATCGTTTCACTGCTGAGTTCGGGATGGGATCAGGTGGTTCCAATGCTCTATGGTCGTCAAGAAATTCGGGTACTGAGTCGTGGCCAGATGGCCTCGCTTCAGCAAATTGGGTAGGTGATAGCTTTCGGTGTTGTGCGTTGCTTTGAGCAGATTCGAACTTTCGGTTCGTTTCGTCTTCACACACCGCAATCTGATGCTTCTTTCGAAGAAGTCAAATTGCTTGGGTGTTATATGGTCAAGCCTCACGGGCAATTAGTATTGGTTAGCTCAACGCCTCACAGCGCTTACACACCCAACCTATCAACGTCGTAGTCTTCGACGGCCCTTCAGGGGACTCAAGGTCCCAGTGAGATCTCATCTTGAGGCTAGTTTCCCGCTTAGATGCTTTCAGCGGTTATCTATTCCGAACATAGCTACCCGGCAATGCCACTGGCGTGACAACCGGAACACCAGAGGTTCGTCCACTCCGGTCCTCTCGTACTAGGAGCAGCCCCTCTCAAATCTCAAACGTCCACGGCAGATAGGGACCGAACTGTCTCACGACGTTCTAAACCCAGCTCGCGTACCACTTTAAATGGCGAACAGCCATACCCTTGGGACCGGCTTCAGCCCCAGGATGTGATGAGCCGACATCGAGGTGCCAAACACCGCCGTCGATATGAACTCTTGGGCGGTATCAGCCTGTTATCCCCGGAGTACCTTTTATCCGTTGAGCGATGGCCCTTCCATACAGAACCACCGGATCACTAAGACCTACTTTCGTACCTGCTCGACGTGTCTGTCTCGCAGTCAAGCGCGCTTTTGCCTTTATACTCTACGACCGATTTCCGACCGGTCTGAGCGCACCTTCGTACTCCTCCGTTACTCTTTAGGAGGAGACCGCCCCAGTCAAACTACCCACCATACACTGTCCTCGATCCGGATAACGGACCTGAGTTAGAACCTCAAAGTTGCCAGGGTGGTATTTCAAGGTTGGCTCCACGCAGACTGGCGTCCACGCTTCAAAGCCTCCCACCTATCCTACACAAGCAAATTCAAAGTCCAGTGCAAAGCTATAGTAAAGGTTCACGGGGTCTTTCCGTCTAGCCGCGGATACACTGCATCTTCACAGCGATTTCAATTTCACTGAGTCTCGGGTGGAGACAGCGCCGCCATCGTTACGCCATTCGTGCAGGTCGGAACTTACCCGACAAGGAATTTCGCTACCTTAGGACCGTTATAGTTACGGCCGCCGTTTACCGGGGCTTCGATCAAGAGCTTCGCGTTAGCTAACCCCATCAATTAACCTTCCGGCACCGGGCAGGCGTCACACCCTATACGTCCACTTTCGTGTTTGCAGAGTGCTGTGTTTTTAATAAACAGTCGCAGCGGCCTGGTATCTTCGACCGGCGTGGGCTTACGGAGCAAGTCCTTCACCCTCACCGGCGCACCTTCTCCCGAAGTTACGGTGCCATTTTGCCTAGTTCCTTCACCCGAGTTCTCTCAAGCGCCTTGGTATTCTCTACCCAACCACCTGTGTCGGTTTGGGGTACGGTTCCTGGTTACCTGAAGCTTAGAAGCTTTTCTTGGAAGCATGGCATCAACCACTTCGTGTTCTAAAAGAACACTCGTCATCAGCTCTCGGCCTTAGAATCCCGGATTTACCTAAGATTCCAGCCTACCACCTTAAACTTGGACAACCAACGCCAAGCTGGCCTAGCCTTCTCCGTCCCTCCATCGCAATAACCAGAAGTACAGGAATATTAACCTGTTTTCCATCGACTACGCTTTTCAGCCTCGCC